>JBKHHG010000038.1:0-3195 GCA_046539225.1 Candidatus Nanohaloarchaea archaeon | reverse complement strand
TCGCTTTTCGACGTGAATACTTCCCGCTTAACAGGACGGATCTCAAGGGTTCTGATACTTTCAATAGGTTTAGCGGCTTCACAGCTGAACCCCTACCTCGTCTTCTACAGTCTGGCAGGAGCTACAGCGGTTACGGGCTACGACCTCGCGGTTCTGCTGGATGAGACCCGGTCAAGTATTTAATTTTTCGCAGGCCTTTGGTTTATATGAAGGCGCCAATCTGTAACGTATGTCTAAAGAGCGACGTTCTCTGCAGCCAGTGCAGCGAGAAGCTCGAAAACGGTAAAATCTCAGAACTGGATATACAGGTATCCAGAAAACTTAAAGAACTCAGCAACGACCACGGCTCGCTCAGAGACTCAACCATAGAGGGAACCTACGAAGCGGAAAACGTGGTTGTAGTGGTGACCGGGCCTGAAGACGGAGCCAAGGTAGTCGGCCGAAGCGGAGAGATCGTGAAAAAAGTCGCGGACGAGCTAGGAAAACCTATCAGGGTAGTCGAAAAAAGCGAAAACGACAGGGACGTCATCAACGGCCTCTTAAGCCCTGGAGAGATCCAGTCGATCAACACAGTCTTCAAACCTGAAGGCCAGTCCAAAAAGATCGTGGTCGACGAACAGTTCGAAGACAAGATCAACATGACACAGGAAGAACTCGAAGAAGCCATCGAAGAAATCACAGGAACAGGCTACGACCTCGCCTTCGAGTAAAAAACCTACACATCCTTTTTCATCAGTTCTGTAGGCCTCTGCCGGAACAGGAGATCAACATCTTTAGGCCCGAGCGAGGCCTCACCGAACTCCCGGAAACCCAGGCCTCTGTAAAACTCTACAGCCCTACGGTTCTCCCGGAAAACCTCTACAACGAACTCCTCAAAACTTACACGGTTAAAGGCCTCCTCCACAAGTTCAGTGCCGATCCCTTCTCGCCACCTCTCAGGATCAACGTAGAGAGACCTTAACTGGGCCTGACCCTCCTCTACAAAACTGTGGGCTTCTTCACCCCAGGAAACCCTCAGCCTTCCTACAACTTCTTCATCGACAGCCACAAGAACCAGCGAGCACCCTGAATCAATCTTCTCTTTAATTCCCTGAGCGGTTTTTTCAAAGGTGGAGCTGTCTTTAGCCGCTTTCAGCTCCTCCCCGGTGAGAAAGCCTTTCTGGCCCTCAATCCAAGAAGCCCTTGTAACTTCTTCAAGTATTTCAGCGTCTTCAGGCCTCACCTCCCTGATCTTAACCATTTACTGGAGTATTGACTCTCCCGGTTTATAATATAGTCTACATAAAGTAAAAGGCAAAACTTTGAGGCCTTCAAACTGTTTCCTAACGATTTTAAAGAATGTAAGGCCTGTTCTTCTACATGGGTTCGGAGAAAAACACTGACAGGTACATAGTCATAATCGACCAGGACAAGATCGAGCCAGAGCTCGCCCGGGAAACAGTCATCAACTACGACCCATTGAACAGGCCTGGAAAAGAAGGCGGCTTCTACATCGACGAAAACGAAGAGTTACATATTGATGACGAAGATGTGATGGAGGCTCATAAGATGGCGGTCAACAAGTATCCCTACGAAAACGCTATTCAGATGGTGCAGCTGGTGTACGAGGAAGGCGACCAGATCCACCAGTTCGGGGAGAACGAGTTCAGGCTTTACGGCCTTCCAAAACCGGAGGAAGACTCCGTGGTCGGGATCCTGGGAGAGAACGGCCTGGGAAAGACCGTCGCCACAAAAATCCTGTCAGGCAAACTCAAACCCAACCTTGGAAATTTTGAACATCCTCCAGAATGGGAGAAGATAAAAGAAGAGTACAGAGGAACAGGCCTTCAGGAGCATTTCGAGAAACTTGCTTCAGAAAAAGTGGAGGCGGCGACAAAGCCGCAGCAGGTGGAGAGGATTCCAGAGGCCTTCGATGGAACGGTAAAAGAGTTTTTAACCCGGAACGGGAGGCCTGAAAACTTTGAAGACCTGAAAGAAAAGTTCGAGCTTGAGAAACTCTACGACAGAAGACTTGATCAGCTGTCCGGCGGAGAACTCCAGAGAGTAGCGATCGCCTCAACCATGGGGGAAGACGCGGAGATGTACATCTTTGATGAACCCTCAAGCTTCCTTGACGTCAAACAGCGTTTGAAGACCGGAAACCAGATCAGAGGCCTCGAAGGCAACGTTTTCGCTGTAGAACACGACCTTGCGACCCTTGACCTGATCTCCGACAAGATACACATCTTCTACGGCGAGAAGGCAAGTTACGGCATGGTTTCAAATGCTTTAAGCACCAAGAAAGGCGTAAACCAGTACCTGGACGGGCATATCCCCTCTCAAAACCTTAAGATCCGCGACGAATCCATAGACTTTGAGAGATCCGGTTCGGATAGAGGCACGGGCCAGACAGTAGTCAAATACGAGGGAATGAGCAAGGACTTTGGCGAAGAAGAGTTCGAGCTTGAAACCGCGCCTGGCACACTGAAAGAGGACGAGATAATCGGTATAATTGGAGAAAACGGCCTTGGAAAAACCGTGTTCGCGAAGATGCTTGCAGGCGGCATCGAAACCGACAGCGGGGATTCGCCAGAGGCCTCCATCAGCTACAAAACCCAGTACATCCAGGCCTCCGACACAGAAGTCCAGAACGCGTTCCCTGAAGAGGCCAATATGAACACGAAAAGATTCCAGACCCGGATAGAGGAGCCACTCGAGCTCGAACCACTCTACGAGAGGAGATTAAGCAATTTATCCGGTGGAGAACTCCAGAGAGTAGCGATCGCCATCTGCCTATCCAGAAACGCTGACGCCTACCTTCTTGATGAGCCTTCTGCCTTTCTGGATGTGGAGTCACGTGTAAAACTCGGGAAGACCTTGAAAAGGTTCTCCCGCAAGGAAGAAGTACCTTTAATGGTGATCGACCACGACCTCCTCCTGCTCAACTACATCTCCGACAGAGGCATCGTATTCAAGGGCGAGCCAGGAGTAAAGGGAGAAAGCACCAAACCAATGAAGATCGAGGAGGCCTTGAACGACTTCCTGAAAGAAGTGGATATCACCTTCCGCAAAGACCCTTCAACCGGGAGGCCACGCGCCAACAAACCCGGAAGCCAGAAAGACCAGGAACAGAGAAAGACCGGAGAATACTACGAGCAGTGAGGATTTAACTTTACAGATCCTCTGACCAAAGTATGACCGAAGAATACACCGGCA
>JBKHHG010000037.1:0-3581 GCA_046539225.1 Candidatus Nanohaloarchaea archaeon | reverse complement strand
CGGCTCGACGACGAAGAAATCGAGGAAATGAAGGAGGAGGCCGAGAAACACGAGGAAGAAGACAAGAAGAGACGGGAGTTCATAGAAACCAAGAACAAGGCCGATCAGATCATTAGCCAGGCGGAAACCCAGATAGAGAACTTTGAGGACGAAGTAGATGAAGAAGTTATCGAATCAGTTGAAGACGCGATCGAAGAAGTAGAGGACGCCAAGGAAGAAGCCGAAGAAATTGATGATCTGGACGAAGCCAAGGAAACCATCGACTCAGCGATTGAATCGCTGGAAGAGGCGCTGCAGGAGATCGGCCAGGAAATGTACGGCGACCAAGCTGGCGGAATGGGAGGACAAGGATTTGATCCCTCCAACATGAGCGAGGAAGATCTAAAAGAAGCGGCGCAGAACATGGGAGGAAATCAGGCCTCAGGTGAAGACGTAGTTGATGCGGACTATGAAGAAGTAGACACAGACGACGAGGAAAAGGGAGAATGAATAATTCTTTCCCATCTTCTTTCAATATTCAAAACCTCTCAAACCATAGTGCATTCAGCTTGCTGAATGCTCTCTGATGATTAAACTTTCAGAAGTTTATGGCGAAAGAATACTACGAACTTTTAGGCGTTGATGAAGACGCTTCGCAGGAGGAGATAAAGAAGGCCTACCGCAAAAAGGCGAAGAAGTATCATCCCGACTCTAATTCTGATGAGGCCGATGAGGAGAAGTTCAAGAAGATTAACAAGGCCTACGACGTTCTCTCAGATGAGGATAAGAGAAAGAAGTACGACAGGTTTGGCAAACAGGGGGTAGAAGGCCATTCGAGCCGCGGCCAGCAGAGAGCAGCCTCACACTTCCAGGATCTTTTTGAGGAGATTTTCGGGGGAGGCTCTCGCAGAAGGTCTCGCGGCCAGGACATGAAGATTAGTGCTACTATTTCTCTGGAAGAGGCCTATGCCGGGACAGAAAAGACTGTCAAGGTTTCGAGAAATCAACGGTGTGAGGCCTGTAACGGTAGCGGCGCAGAAAACGGTAATACCGATGCCTGTAGCGAGTGTAACGGCCAGGGCAAGGTCAGAGAAGTTGAACGCTCTATTTTCGGGAGGCGGCAAGTAGTGAAAGAATGTCCAATATGCAACGGCAGAGGCGAGGTCCCCGAGACCGATTGCTCTGAATGTAATGGTGCAGGCATAAAGGAGGTTGAGGAGACGATAACATTTGAAGTTCCTTCAGGAGTTCAGGATGGCCAGAGATTGCGTTTAGAGGGTAAAGGCCATGAGAACCGAGAAGGCCTGAGCGGAGACCTCTATGTTTACATTACTGTTGAGGAGCATGAATCGTTGGAGAGACGGGGCAGTGACCTGTACACTGTGAAGAGGATAGGTGTTGGGGACGCGGCGCTCGGCTGTAAGATAAAGGTTCAGCATCCTGAGAAGGAGATTGAGGTCGATGTGCCTTCTGGGACGCAGCCCGGCCAGGTTCTAAGAGTGTCAGGGAAGGGGATGCCTGAAAGGTTCGGAAGCGGAGACCTATACGTGAAGATCGATGTTAAGATTCCTGAAGGCCTTGAAAAAGATGAGAAAGAAGTATTTGAGAAGTTCAGGAGAAAGCCGGAGAGCTCGAAGAGCTTCTTTGAATCCGTCAAGGACTTTATCTAACTACAAAAGGCCTTTGACGTAAGGCACAGCGTACATTACTGCTACGCCGGTCGAAAACATGATTGAGTGGAGCAAGAGGTTGTCATCAGTCTTGAATCTCGGCAGTAGATCGCTTCCTGCTATGTAGACGAAGTTGCCGATCACGAGCGGAAGCAGGTAGGCGTTAATATTCTGTGAAATGGATGAGAGGCCTAAGACTATTCCTGCACCGATAAACATGAACAGACTGACCCCTACATTAAAGAGGACTGCTTTTACTCGAGTGAAGCCGCTTTCCACCAGTACTCCAAAGTCTCCGGCTTCTTTAGGCACTTTATGGAACATGACTGCTGCTGTAGCGGCTATGCCGGATGGGGGGCCTGCTATAAAGCTTGAGGCTATGAGTATTCCGTCGAGTATGTTGTGGACTGCGTCTCCTGCAAGCAATACGTATGAGAAGGCCTCGATATGGTGTTCTTTGTTGTGGCAGTGCCAGTGTACTACTCTCTCCAGTAGAAGCGACAGGAACATTCCTCCGAGGACGAGAAGGCCTGTCTCGCGTGTATATCCCAGGTTGTTGGCGAGCTTGAAGACTAGGTGTATGAACACGGCTCCAAAAATGGTTCCTGCGGAGAGCGAGATCAGGTAAGGCGTAAGTTTTTCGGTTCTTTCCTTGCTAAGGCCTAAAAATAATGCACCTATGCCTGAAAGCAGAGAGGTCGCGAATAAAGCAGTGATTATCGTTGTGAATACCATGCAAACATACGCAGTTATTAACTTTTTAAGTTACGCTATTAATCCCGGGTTATGGAAGTAATAAGCCTTTCAATCGATGAAGAGACTCTGCAGAAAATCGAGGAGATACAGGAAAAGGGAAGCTTCAACGGCAGAAGCGAGTTAATCAGAAAGGCGGTCGAAGGCCTTCACCAGCAGGTCAAAGACAGGGGAAATCTCAGCGGAGAGATGAACGCAGTCATAGTCGTTAGGCACCCGCATGAACACGAGGGAGGTATCTCCGATATATCGCACGAGTTCGATGGTATCGTCACGACACAGCTCCACAGCAAGTTGAGCGAGGAAAAATGCCTCGAAATCTTCCATATACACGGGGACGCAGAGGAGGCCATAGACTTCTACAACCGGCTGGAGGGCAGCAAGCACACCGAGTCAGTTAACATACTGCCGCAAAACCAGTAAAAACTTTCAGGCCTATCCAATAGATATGAAACTTGCACACACCATGCTGAGAACCGGCAGCCCAGAAAAAATGATAGAGTTCTACAGAGAGGCCTTTAATTTTGAGCTGAGAGAAAAGAAAGAGATGGAAACTTTTACACTCTACTTTTTACGCTCCGAGGACCAGACCGCGGAGATCGAGTTAACGTACAACCACGGGAGAGACTCGGAGTATGAGAAAGGCGAGGGCTTCGGCCACATCGCGATTCACACAGATGAAGATCAGTCGCTTCAAGAGGCCTATGAAAAGGCTGTTGAGGCAGGCGGCGAGGATTACAGGCCTCCAGAGGAGGGTCCTGGAAACTATGGTTTTGTGAAGGATCCTGAAGGCTACGAGGTTGAGATTCTGGGCAGAAGTGCCCGAACTCCAGAGTAATTACAGCAAATCATTAAATGAAGCGCAGTACAATTAAGTTACATGGTAAAATCAGTTACAGTACTCTTGGCAGCGTTTTTAGTGTTGTCAGGATTAGCAGTTGCACAGGCCCAGGATTCGGAGCCGGAAGTAGAGACCCAGCAGGCCCCCGGAGAAGATCTCGAGAATGAAACCTATGAGGATTCAGTGAATGATTCCGAGGAGCTTGAGGAGATGAACAGAGATGAGCTGATCGAAGAAGTTCAGCGCCTCAGAAAACAGGTTGAGATGCTCCGTGAACAGGTTGCCGATCGTGGAGACCTCGAGGAAGATGAAGAAGCTCCTGATCCACCAGAAGGAGA
>JBKHHG010000036.1:0-3623 GCA_046539225.1 Candidatus Nanohaloarchaea archaeon | reverse complement strand
CAACACTCTGATCTCCGACAAGTGAGAATACAGCACCTCCCACAACCGCCACTACCAGAAGCATCCAGCCATAGGTCATCAAGTATTCGATGGCTGACTGCCCTTTCAAAATAGAGTCATCAAACACAAGGTATGATACTCTGATCATGTTTATAAATATTTAATAAGTAACTGAAAGAGCTTTCCATAACTCAGTATTCCTAATTCGTTGGCTCTCCAACTACATCTCCCTCAACCGTTCAATCCTCTTCTCTGTAGGCGGATGCGTGGAAAACCAGCTTCTTGACTTGAACGGGTTGGAGAAGTAGAGGTGGCTGACGGACTTGTTGACCTTCATCTTCTCGCTTTCCTGGTTTATCTTTTCGAGAGCCGAGGCCAGTCCTTCCGGGTAGCGTGTCATTTCTGCTCCTGAAGCATCCGCAAGAAACTCTCTTTTCCTTGACATGGCGAGTTGAACCATTCTTGCGGAGATAGGTGCGAGGATCGCCAATGCTAAGCCTACTGCGATTGCCCAGGGCGGTGTGTCGTCGTTTGCGCCGAAGAACATGCTGTGTAGCAGTAGTTCGGAGAGTATACTGATCACGCCGATGAGTGCGACAGCTACAGTCATGAACATGATGTCCTGGTTCTTTATATGGGCTAATTCGTGCGCCAGGACGCCCTCCAGCTCGTCTTTATCCAGTTTTTCCAGCGCTCCTTCTGTAACGCAGACCTTGCCGTCCTCAGGTTTTCTGCCGGTTGCGAACGCGTTGATCTGATCTTTTTTCTGGATGTAGAGCTCCGGCATCGGCATCCCTGAGGAGATCGTCAATCCTTCCATCAGGTCGTAGAGCTGTCTGTACTCCTGTTCGTCGGCTTTCTCCGCTCCGACAACAGACAAGATCATTTCATCGCTCTTGAAGTAGGAGAAGAGAACGTACAGCACTGAGATACCTGAACCTGCCGCTAAAATCAGGAAGGGACTGGCTCGTGGTACGAAAACCATTCCTGAGACGTAGATCACTGCTAAAAGTATCAGCGGAACTGTGAACAGCAGTGCATAAGATTTCCGCTTGTTCCATTTGATCTGATCTTCCAGCATCATCTTTATCCGCCTCTACTTATTCTTCGCCGGAGAAGTCGACTTCTGGAAGTTCTTTATCCGCTGTTTCAATCTGAAGCTGCTCCAGCTCCTCTTTCCCGAAGATGTTGGCGAAGATTACCGCAGGAAATGTTTCAATGGCGTTGTTGAAGGTCATAACTGCGTCGTTGTAGTGCTGGCGGGCGTACGCGATCTTGTTTTCGATGCTGGACAGTTCCTGTTGAAGCTGTTGGAAGTTTTCAGAAGCCTTCAGGTCAGGGTAGTCTTCTGCAACCGCAAACAATGATTTCAGTGCGTTGCCGAGTTCGTTTCCGGCCTCTGCTTCTTCCTGCTGGCTCTGCGCGTTAAGCATTCTTTCTCTGGACTCGGAGACGTTGTCCATGATTTCTCTTTCATGCTCCATGTATCCCTCGACAGTTTCCTGAAGGTTCGGCACTAAGTCCGCTCTTTTCTTCAACTGTACATCGATCTGGGCCCATGCATTGTCAACCCGGTTCTCGAGTTTGACGATCTTGTTGTAGTAGTAAACTGTTACAACTCCCAGGGCAGCGGCTCCGCCTAAAGCTATTATTTCAAGTACCATACCGAGTTATTTTTCTTCGAGAGTTAAAAATAAACTTGGTTTGATGTTGAGGCCTGGGCTTGAATTAAAGGGATCTTGTGAATGTGTAGAAAGCCTTTTTTAGAATAGGCCTTATCCTACTTATTGTGGACCACTAGCTCAGGGGTTAGAGCACCGTCCTTATAAGGACCTTCAGACAGAAAAACTGCCTTTAAGGCCTGTTTGATGGCCTCGAGAGAGGCGGCGGTCCCGGGTTCGAATCCCGGGTGGTCCAATTCACTGTCCGTTCGTTGGACCCCCGCCCACTAAACCATTGGTTTAGAATCCGGGGGGTCCATTTCTGAGAAGGGGTTAAAAGATTTCAGTTTCTACAGTTTTCCTGTAATGAGTTTGAAGATGCTTGTCGCCGGGGATTTCCACGCCAAAGAGGAGCTTCTCCAGGGCGCCAGGAAAGAACTTGAAGAGAACAACTACGATCTTTTCATCAACGTCGGTGACTACATGGATCTTGACTACGCTGAAAGACTTTTTGAAGGCCTTGAGGTGGCTGCTGTAGGCACGACAGGGAACCGGGATCTGCATATGACTGAGGAGGATCTTGAAGGCCTTCCAGTGTTTCATTTCCTTGAAGCGGATATCGACGATGAGTACAAGTTGATCCTGATCGGCGGAGACTTTCCTGAGGATGTCCAGAAGAAAGTGGAGGAAATGGTTGAAGGAGTCGACAGCGATAAACTGATTATAGGATCGCATTACCCGCCGAAAAAGCTGGGCGACAAGATTCACTCCGGCAGGAGGATAGGATTCGAACAGTTCAGGAAGATGATCATAAGACACAAGCCGGCTCTCTGGATCAACGGCCATGTACACGAAGAGTTTGGAGAACGAGAACTGATGGGTACCAAGGTTCTAAACGCGTCATCAGAGGAGACAGGAAAGGCCTACTCGGTCACGCTTGAAGACGGAGAGACCGAGGTAGAAGAAGTAGTTCTCGTGGAATAAGACTTTCGAAATCCGCAGCAACTTTTTAACAATTCAAAATTTTAGTCCGTGTATGGATGAGAAAGACAGTCAAATACTGGAAATACTGAAGGAAGACGGCCGGGCCTCCTACACCAGGATCGCAGAAGAGATAAGTGTCTCGGAAGGAACGGTCAGGAACCGCGTTGAGAAACTGCAGGAAGACGGTGTCATCGAGAAGTTTACCGTTGAAATTGGGGGAGAGAAAGGTGTAAGTGCCTTTGTATCTGTAAGTGTTTCTACAGGCAGAGGTTTTGATGAGGTAATCTCCGAGTTTCCGGAGGACGTTGAGGTTTTTGAGGTAGCAGGAGACATGGATATTCTTGTTAAAGTTGTCAGAGGAAGTTCCAGAGAGATAAATGATGCTGTGGATAAGATAAGAGAGGTTAATGGCGTTGAAAATACCAAGACCTACATGATTTTGTCCAGAAAGAGGAGTTAGGAAAGTTTTTCGATGTATTCTCTGGTAAAATCTTCGAACTCCTTAGAAGTCTCTGGGATATCGTCTACTTCAAGAGAGGAATCATATACAGAGTCTATGTACTCGGAGCTGTCGAAAAATCTTCTTTCCGGATCATAATCTCCTCTCCACATATCAACGTAGACACAATTATCCCGTTCTACGATTGAAATCTTGTAGGTATCTTCACCTTCCTGAACAATTCCTGAAGACTTTAGATACTCATGCGCAACACTCCCCAGCCCCAGGAAGTCAATTCCCAGGAACTCTTCGGCTCGAACATCTTTACGTAGCGAAACCGACATAGCAATCACAAAAACACCCTGTTAAGCAAACCTTATAAATACTACGAAAAACAAAATAATTAATCTCTATATACAGAATTTCGAAAATATAATTTCGAAAAACAATGCAAGCCCAAAACCTTTTTAAAGAAGATTTTTAGTACTGGCCAAACAGTACTTATAAAGGATAACTGTTAGTGGTTCTACGGTATGTCA
>JBKHHG010000035.1:0-3764 GCA_046539225.1 Candidatus Nanohaloarchaea archaeon | reverse complement strand
ACGAAGTCTTCACAGCAAGTCTTCCAGATGCACAGTCTACTTCTGGTATGGCTGTGACTGGTACTGATGGAGAGCTTTCCGCTGAAGGTGGCGGAGGTTCTGGTTCAGTGACTTCGAGCAGTCCGACTTATGAGTTTGCTGACGGTGCGCTTGACAGTGATGAGAACGTTGGCCAGGCCAAGCAGGATGAGAATCTGATCTTGGTCGGTGGACCGAACGTTAACAGCCTCGTTCAGGAGCTTGTTGACGACAATCAGACCATGGATTCTTCCGAGTACACGGAAGGAGAGGGAATGGTCCAGATGGTCGACGGTTTCTCCGAAGGCCAGTCCGCTCTTGTAGTCGCCGGTCACTCCGGAGAAGACACACGAGCAGCTGGAGAGTTCCTTGCTGACTACAGGAACAATGAGGCAGATCTTGAAGGAGAATCCGAAGTCGCGATCTCCACAGAGACAGGATCAGTAGTCAACTAAGTGCGGGAAACACATTTTCCCCACTTTCTTTCCTTTCTTTCTTACACTCAACAAAAAAGATGCTTCTACGCTTGACGCCTTTTTCTCAGGTAGAGGCCTTCAAGAAAAGTTTACAGAGTTTTTGCCGAGGCCTAAAGGATTAGAGCTTTAAGATTTGAGTTGTATTAATATGTTTATGTCTCGTATTGTATCGACTGAGGATGTTTTCGGTGGTAAGCCCCGGGTTAAGGGCACAAGGGTTAGAGTCGTTGATGTAGTGGGGCTCTACGAACAGAGAGGCCTTGAGCCGGAGGAGATTTCGGAAAGACTTGAACTGGATGAGCGAGATGTTTACGCCGCCCTCGTGTATTACTACGAGAATCCGAAGGAGGTTCGCCGACAGTTAACCGGTGAGATGACTGCGTGAAGTTTTACCTTGATGAACATGTTGATCCAAGACTGGGAGATCTGCTGAGATCTGAGGGCTTCAAAGTTTTCTATATGAAGGAGGAAGGAGAGGGAGAGCCTGATAGCTTCCATCTTGAACGCTCAAAAAGCTTGGAGGCCTGTATAGTTACGAGGGACGATGACTTTCTATCGATGATATCAGGCCAGGATCATGAAGGCGTCTTCTTTTTAACTGATTTCTCCAGGCCTGAAGAAGTGTTTGAAGAGATAAAGAGCTATACTGTAGAAGACCTGGGTAGAAACTTTGTAGTCTATATTTAAGCTGAGGCCGCAAGGATTAGAGCTTTAAGTTTTCAGAACTATTTTCGTGTTTATGGTTGTCGAAATGGAAGTGGTAGAAGAGTTCGCCGAGAAGGTCTCCGAGGCCTTGGATGGCAGGGTGGAAGAGGTGAAGCTTTTCGGGTCTTACGCCCGCGGCGAGGAGCTTCCCGGCAGCGATATCGATGTTCTTGTGGTGTTGGAGGAGAGACGGGAAGGCGATCAAGCCTTGATTCTGGATACTGCGAGCGATTACTTCTGGAGCCATGACGTGTTTTTCTCGCCTAAAGTTATTTCGTCGGATGAGCTTGAGAAAAAACAGGATTTCGGGTTTTTCAAAGGGATTGAAGAAGAGGGTGTGACAGTCTATGGATGAAGAACAGGAGGCGCTTTTAGATGCATCCAGAGATAAGATCGAGGTCGCAGAGCATCTTCTGGATAATGGCAATCTGAGTGATGCCGTTTCCAGAGCATACTACGGCATGTTTCACGCAGCGAGAGCTGCTTTGATAGAAGAGGGGTCAAGGCCTAAAACTCATCAGGGCGTTGTCTCGGAGCTGGGACGGCTTTTTAGAGATGAGTTCGACAGGGAGCTGATTTCCTCAATGTCCGAGATCCAGTCCCTGAGAGAAGACGCGGACTACGAGCCGTACTTTGAGATAGATGAGGATGTGGCAGAAGACTCGGTGGGAAAGGCCTGGAAGTTTTTCCAGCAAGTTAAGATATTCCTCTCCGGTTAACTGGTTAAGGCCTAAAGGAGTAGAGAAATCGAAGGATGGTTCAGTATTTTTCGAAAGGTATACGGATTTTGTAACCGTTTTCCCGGCCTTCGATCTTGAAGTCGTTTTTCATCTTTACAGTGTCGATGAGGTATGTGCCCGTGGATTCGTAGTCTTCTCTCTGAAGTGTTCCGGGCAGGAGTTCGTCCCAGTCTTCTACATCTCCGCCGTCCTCAACTACAAGCTGGAGGCCTTCTCCGTAGCTTTCCGCGTCTATCTCTACGTCCCGGGTTCCGTGCTGGATGCTGTTGTCGAAAAGGCTGTAAAGCATCTCCTCGACCAGTGGATCGGTCTCGGTTACGTAGTCGTCGGCCTGCCAGTTCACTGCCACGTTTCTGTCGTAATAGTTGATTGAAGAATGCAGTTTGTCGAGCGAGGCCTGTACCGCTTCCTGTAGATCGATCTGTTTGTCTTCAAGCTGCATCAACCGTTTTGCGTCTTTTCTCTTTCTTCTTAACTCTTTTTGAGCGTTTTCAATTTTTTTCTCGTATTTTCTGGCTTTTTCAGGGTCTTCTTCCTGATTTTTCAGCTCTTTAAAGCTTTTGATAAGCTGTTGCTTGTTTCTGGCGGCGTGTCCGAAGAAATACTCGGCCAGATCTACTTCTTCAGCGGTTTCGGCTTGATACATGAAAGTTGTATAGAGAGAAAATTTTTTAGTGGGGAGAGGTGGAGAGTGGAGAAGGCCCGGTTTTTTTTAGACCCGGCTCGTTGCCGGCAGTCTGTAAAGGCCTTCTCCGTGTGGGTGGTGGCTGTAAAAGGTTTCGTGGTGCATGTTTTTAACCCTTTTTTTCGCGCAGGGTTTAATATCGAGGCCTTACAAATTTCTATTTGATGCAGGGTTTCAGGGCTGTCACGGTGCTTCTGTCCGCTCTACTTTTCCTGACAGCGGTGTCTGCGTTTCCTGTGGTTGAAAGCATTACAGGAATGTTTTACAATCAAGGCGCGGATATGAAGCTTGATGCTGCGGAGCAGGCCTTTGGCTCGAATCTTAAGGTTGAACGCGAGGGAAACCAGACCTATGTTTTTCCTGAAGGTATCGATACTTCCAAGTTTGAGAAAAGTGTTTTCCGGCTTGACAGGCTTGAATCCGAAGGCCTGGAGCTTATCGTAGGCCTTGACCGGGAGATAGAGGATGGTTCGGTCAGCGAGCTACCTGGTTTTCTGGTGTCGATGGAGAGAAGAGGGGATATAGAGATTGGAGGGGTTCTGAAGGCCTCTGACTCTGTAGCTATAAGGATCGAGTCGTCGAGAGGCGGGAAAGTGCTTGAACGCCTGGGCAGGGAGGCCTCTATCAGGAAGGGCGTACCGGATGGGAGGGTTCAGGCCTTGAACCTGGAGGCGAACGATGCGGTGGACGCGCCAGAGGCCAGGCAGAGCTTCGATATAAACGGTTCCGGGGAGAAGGTGGCGGTATTGGATACGGGTGTCGAGGCCTCGCACATCGATTTCAGGGATCGTATAGTTGAGAGGAAGGATTTTACCGGTGACGGCGTCGGCGACAGTGACGGCCATGGAACCCATGTCTCTGGAACAGTTCTCGGGGATGGAAGTGCTGACGGCGGCTACTACCCGGGTATGGCGCAGGAGGCCTCGCTTTTCTCCGGGAAGGTTTTGGAGGGTGATGGCTCCGGCAGTGTCTCGGATTCGCTGTCGGCGATAGAGTACGCCGCTGATATAAACTCTTCCGTTATCTCGATGAGCCTCGGCATCACGTCCAGCGACTACGTTATAGACGAGTACAACAGTTCTATCGAGTATGCCAGGGATAAAGGCTCTGTGGTTGTCGCGGCCGCTGGAAACAGGGGAA
>JBKHHG010000034.1:0-3991 GCA_046539225.1 Candidatus Nanohaloarchaea archaeon | reverse complement strand
AGGCCTAAATTTCCCGTTCTAATTTAAAGCTTCCAAGAATCAGTATTTTCTAAGAGACAAACCTTTCCGAGCCATTCCACTGAATGGCTCCTTGCGTATCAATCGAGCGTAACCAATTGTGCCGGAGTGACTGAGTGGCTAAAGGTGCCAGCCTGGAAAGCTGGTGGGCCATTACGCGCCCTCCTGGGTTCGAATCCCAGCTCCGGCGAACTCACATGTTGAGTTCGATCAAACGGAGGCCTGCCAAGCAGGCCTCTAAGAGCTTTCAATGCTTTTTATCAGATAATTCAATTAAGGCCTAATTTTTGGAGATTTAGGCCTTTACCTCTGAGATAAGTATCTCTCTTTTGACGTGGTATTCTTCCCGGTAAAGTTCTGAGAGGTAGAGTGTTAACGCGTACATCATGAGGAGTAGTGTGACCCCTATATAAGAGGCTGCCTGGGCGATGTATCGGGCCTGTTCTATGCCGAAGGTTGTGGCGATTGAGGTTACGATCCCTGCGTATAGAAATAGTTTTACGATGTTGTGGATGGCTTTGTTGGCCCGGTATTTTCCCAGTGATTTCTCGTACTCCGCGAGCCTTTCTTCTTCAAATTTTTTGTCCTTTAGGTAGGCCTTGAGGTCCTGGTCTGCGCGGCCGAGAGGAGTCACCCTGAACAGATAGTTCCTGATCCACTTCATACTTTAGATGTGTTGGCAGTGCTTAAAAGACTCCGAGACATTACAACAAGTATGGAAGATAGATACCGGGCTGCGGCTTTGCTTTTGACTGTGGCAGTTGCTGGAGGCCTTTTCGGGGCGTCGGTAGTGCATTACTCTATGA
Organism: Candidatus Nanohaloarchaea archaeon; assembly: GCA_046539225.1. Lineage (GTDB taxonomy): Archaea > Nanohalarchaeota > Nanosalinia > Nanosalinales > Nanosalinaceae > B1-Br10-U2g21. The sequence goes on along the minus strand of JBKHHG010000034.1, from coordinate 3,167 downwards.
GCGAAAGAGTTGAAGGCCTGGAGTCGCAGGTTGAAACCATTCAGGACCAGCAGCAGAATATCTACGTGAATGATACTGGCGTGGCTTACGAGTCGATCTTCAACCGGACAGGCGACTCCGTGGTCTACATCAATACGAATGGTTCTCAGGGCTCAGGGTTTGTCTACAGCGAGAACGGTTACATTGTTACGAACCAGCACGTGGTCAAGGAAAGCTCGAGGATAGAGGTTTCCTTTACTGATGGAGAAACCTTGAAAGCTGAAATCGTTGGAGAAGACCCTTACACCGATCTCGCGGTTTTGAAGGTTGAGAGATCAGGCCTCAAACCTTTAAAGCTTTCTGACTCTGAGAAAGCCAGTGTAGGCCAGACAGCTATCGCCATTGGAAATCCTTTCGGCCTCGAAAGCTCGATGACCCAGGGCATAATCTCGCAGACCGGCAGAAGCATAACAGTGGAAGGAGGCTTCTCTATAAGAAATGTTATCCAGACAGACGCCGCCATTAACCCGGGAAACAGCGGAGGCCCTCTACTGAACAGGAAAGGAGATGTAGTAGGTGTCAACACGGCTATAGAAACCCAATCAGGAGGCTTCCAGGGTGTAGGATTCACAATTCCATCAAACACTGTGGAAAGAGTTGTTCCGGAGATCATAGATACCGGAGAGTATGAACATCCGTGGATAGGTGTCAGGGGACGTGATGTAACGCCGGATATAGCAGAGAACATGGACTTGAATAACAGCACGGGTTTCCTGGTGCTTGAAGTGGTTGAAGACAGTCCAGCAGAAGAGGCAGGCCTCCAGCCGAGTACCGATACAGTTGAGACCGAAAACGGCGAGATACTCGTAGGAGGAGACATTATAATCGGCATAGAGGGTAGAAAGGTTAGAGGTATTGAGGATGTACTCGAGCATCTGGCTTTGAGAACCAATGTCGGCGACGAGATTAGTTTAGAGGTTTTGAGGAACGGTACGAGGAAGGAACTTGATCTCAGGCTTCAGTCGAGGCCTTGATCCGGCTTGTATCTGAGGAAGGCTGCGAGGCCTCCCATGTTTTCCAGTCTTTTACCAGGTTCGTGGTCTGTATGTATTTTCTGGATGTCTCCGCCCTGGTGCTTTACTTTTTCCACGAGCTGCTGTCTCTCCCTGAATTTTTCCGGGGTAATCAGAAGTTTCTCTACCGCGCCTCTCTCAACAAGTTTTTCTACATGAGGGCCGTACGAGATTTCGCCGTCTTTCTCGAGCTGTTCGAAGAAGCGCTGCATCAGCTCTGTTTCCTCGTCGATCCTCGAGCTCTCGACTATATCTTTCAACGCGCCTCTCTTAATTGATTCGTGGAGGCCTGTCTTTCCTGTTACAGATGTGTCTTTGGCGAAGAGGCCTTCCCTGTCTTCAAAGCTGTTGTAGAGTTTTTTCTTGAAGAATCCTGGTCCTGCGAGTACCACCGCGTCGTACTCGTCCCGGACTCTTTCGATAGCTGATTTCACGTCGCCTATGAAGTCCGGGGATTTCTGGTCGGAGTACATCTTTCCGGGAAGGTTTTCGTTCAGGGAGGAAATGTCTTCTATACCTGATTCCCTGACCTCGTAGAAGTCGGCCTTGCCTTCCTCTGCTATACAGAAAAGCACTCTGTAGGCCTTTGAACTGGCGGCTTTCTCCAGGGTTTCCCAGTCTGAGTCCGAGAAATCCTTCCAGAGCCTTAACTCTTCGTCTTCTTCAACGTTGAAGGTGTGGTAGCCCAGCTCTATGTTTTCCGCGCCTTCGACGATCTCTCCGGTCAGTCTCAGCCGGTCGTCCTGTAACTCGGTCTTCTCCACCTCTAACTGGATCACGACGCTTTTCTTCTCCCTGCCGTCGAGCATGGTTCTCTTCGTTCTCTTCTTTACTCGGTCGCCGGGGCCTATAACCTGGTGAAGGTACCAGAGGTCGTCACCCGACGTAACTTTCAGGTGGGCGAAGCCTTCTCCCTCAGATTTCTGGATTATCTCCATAACCCGGAATTAAGTCGTATAAATAAAAACATGGATACAAAATACGCGAATATGGAGCAGGCATTTGCCGTGGTACTGGTCGCAGGCCTCACAGTTTTCGGCCTGGCATACGTCGGAATGGAAGGATTTTCAACCCAAGACCCTGGCGAACAGCTTACAGTCTTTAACAAGTCGGTCGGAACGGTCGGCGACGTAACCGAAGACGTGAGAACAGTAGATCTCGGAAGCTTCACAGTGGGAGAGGGCCGCGGAGAAATCCAGGCCTTTCGAAGCGATGAACAGACGGTTTCCCACGGCATGATACTCGGAGATCCGTTGAGTTTCCAGTACGAGGCCTCACAGCCCAAGAACGCCACGGTAGAGTTCAGGGTTATAGGACGGGAAGGATCGGGCTCAATCTACGTAGGAGTAAACGGCGAAAAAGTATTTGAGGAACCGATGGTATCAGACTTCTCAGGCACAGGAACAACTGTAGAAATAGATCAGCGCCACCTGAAAGCCGGGGTTAACCGGTTCGAGATCGGAACAACCAAGGGAGGCCTCATAAGCTCGACTGAGTACCTGCTTGAAGATATAGAGGTGGAGGTCAACGACAGGAAGTACCACGAGAGAAGAGAAGACTTCGACATGTACACCCACGAATTCGACAACTTCAGAGGCGCAGAGCTTAACTTCAGGATCCCTGTAGATGCTTCCGCACCCGCTGAAAACCTTGAAATCAGGGTGAACGACAGGACCATCAGCGAGGAGACACGGGCGCAGGGAGAGTACACCGTCGAGTTCGATGAAGACAACGCAGACCTCAGGCCTGGCAAAAACGAGATAAAATTCCTTACATCGGGACAGGCCTTCTACGATATAGAGAACGCGTACATGGAGGTCGGCTACGCAGTCACATCGGATCCAGAAGCCAGAACAGAGAGGATAGAGCTTTCCAGCTCAGAACTCGACTTTATAAACCGTGAAAGCACCCAGGAAGCTATAAGATTCGACTACGTCAACCTCAACAACCCCAACAACCTCCAGATCGATTTAAACAATGAGACATACGATTTAAAGCCTCAGAACGGCGTCAACACACAGAGAATCGATGAAAACGTTTTTGAAGAGGTTAATACCCTGACGCTCAGCAGCGAGGGGTCTTTCAGGATGGAAAACCTTGAGGTAGTCAGCAGGG
>JBKHHG010000033.1:0-4453 GCA_046539225.1 Candidatus Nanohaloarchaea archaeon | reverse complement strand
TTGTATTCAAGTCTTATGATGCCGTCCTGGATTCTCTTACATCCTGTCAAGACGAATTCTTCTGCGTGTGATGTATTGGTGAGGTGTGTTCCTCCACAGGCCTCGATGTCGACCTCTTCGATATCGATCAGTCTGATCGTGTTTCCTGGTGGTGCGCCTCCCTGGTAGATTCTGAATCCGTACTTCTGTTCGGCCTCGGACTTCTCCTTTTCCAGGACGTTGATGCTATGGTCTTCTTTGATTGTTTTTCTGACCCGGGCTTCTATTTCATCGAGTTTTTCCCTCGAAGGTTTTTCGTAGTGTGTTATGTCGAGCCGGGCTTTCTCTTCTGTCTTGTTGGCGCCGGCCTGGTAGATATGTTCGCCGAGTTCTTCACGCGCCGCAGCGTTTACCATGTGGGTCGCGGAGTGGTGCTGGGTCAACTGCTTCCGCCTCTCGCCGTCAACCTTACACTTCACGGAGCTTCCTTCGCTTAAATCATGTTCTGGGATTCGATGGAGTACCACGCCTGACTGCTTCTGCACATCTTCAACCTGGAAACCATCTATCTCTCCGGAATCCGGTGCCTGGCCTCCTCCCTGAGGGTAAAACATCGTCCTGTCAAGAACAATCCATTCTCTGTCAACTATCTCGACGACCTCAGCCTCAAACTCAAAATCTCTTACTTCTCCATTCTCTCTGTAGGGCTCACGTTCCTCGTAGTACAGTTTCTCGGTTTCAGGAACATTTTCAAGGTTGAACTCTTCCTCCACGTCGTGAACAGTTTCCTCGTCGTGTCCAAGCCGTGTGTAGAAGTCTTCAGGAACCTCGAAGCCGTGTTCCTCCATCATTTCGGGTGAGACGCCGTGGGACTCGTACAGCTCGACCATCTTCTCCAGAGAAGGCTGCTCATCAAACTCTTCCAGTTTCTCCCGGGCCTTCTCCCTGGATTTCTCGTATTTATCCGCTTCTACTTCCAGGATCTCCTCTATTTCATTTATGGAGGCCAGAAGCTCTGGGAACATGTCCTCAAGCTCCTCAGCGTTCCATCTCGCCACTTCTTCCATGTCGAGGTCCCAGTCGTGTTTTTCGATGAAGTCTTTCGCCCTTCGGTATATCATTCGGAGGTTGTAGCCGCCTCCGGTGTTGCTTGGAATTTTTCCATCGGCTAAAGCAAAGATTAATGCTCGGGAGTGCTCTGCGACTGAGTATAGGGCTGCCGCAGGTTTAATCTCGTCTTTCAACTCTTCGACGTCCATGCCGATTTTTTCAGCGATTTCCCTCCATTTTTCGTCGATATCGTCGACCTCATCAATGTTTAACTCGCTTGAATGCGGCAGGAACTTTTTCCAGGTTTCCTGGTCGATTTCAAGGCCTGTCCGCTGCTTCATTTTTTCCAGTGTCTCCGGCATGACGGATTCGTAGCTTGTCTCGGTGCCTCTTGAAATCCAGGTGATTCTTTCGTGACCCATGCCCATGTCCAGGACTTTCAGGTCAAGCTCTTCGTATCCGTCCGGAGTCTGTTTGTAGAACATGTAGACCTGGTTCCATAATTCGAGGCCGTCAACGAAGAACTCCATCGAGGCTCCAAGGTTTCCGCCTCCGCCCCAGGCATCTTCATGCAGCACAAGCTTTTCCTCCGGTATTCCAAGGCCTTTGACCGCGAACTCGAACATGTCTTTAAAGTAGCGGTCCTGATCATATTTTTCCGACTCTCTGAAACATGTCTGACCGATCATCGTGAAGTTTGTGTAGTGTCTGCCTGTTATGCCGACGTTGTCGACGTCGTTGAAACGCAGACTTGGCTGAGGAATAATTAACTCGGGAGCAGGCGGTTCTGCTTCACCTGAGACAACGTAGGGTTGGAAACAGTAGATTGACGCTCCTGTAAACTCTACATCGTCTCTCCATCGAGCCACGACGGGATAACGGTCGATTGATTTGTAGCCGCGGTCCGTCATGAACTTCTGGAAAAGCTTCCAGCTTTCGGTATGTGTCAACTCTTTCTCGGTTGGCGAGTCGTTGATGAAAGTGTATCCGTCGCCGCACTCCGGTTCTCCGCAGATCTCCCGGTCTTCGCTGCTCCAGAAGTATGTCCCACACCGGGAACACTTGCCTCGACTGAACCCTTTTTCTTTCAGTACGTCTGTGGCGAAGAATTTCTCCGGGTTCTCGCTGGCTTCTTCCTTAATCTCTTCTTTGAGTTGTTGAAGCGAGGTCATATAGAGGTCTTTCCTGAGAATTTTTTTATCTTTGAAAAAAGAGAAGAGGGGAAATGTTATAGCTTCAAAGTCTTTCGTTGAGTTCTACGAGGAGTGCAAGCCAGTAGAGTGATCCTATGGCTATCGATACCGTGTAGATCAGGCCTCCGAGCGCTCCGCCTATGTAAGTTAGTGCTGCGACTCCTGCTCCAAGCAGAATCGCGAACGGCAGTATTGCCGCGATGATCCTTGCTCTTTCTCCGCTTGTTGCCTGAACGCTCTCGTCAAGCGACTGGAAGAGTCTCTTGTCGTTGACTGAGATTCTCGGCAGTGAAAGCGAGAGAGCTGAGACTACGTAGAGTGCTACGGCAATTACTATCCCTGTGGAAACCGCTAAGGCTGCGTAACCTGTTGAGCTGAGAGCTGGTGCTTCTGCTCCGGTGGCCAGACTTGATCCCATTCCGGCCAGTAGAACCGGGTAGAGCACCAGGTAGACTGCGATAAAGATAAAGGCCTGTAGCACGATGTTGGATCCGGTCATTCTGAGGAAAGGCCAGATAATGTTCTCTGTGAACATCTCTTTCTCTATGTTTTCCTCATCGAAAGCTCTTAGGGATCCTACCATGAAAGACGCGGCTCCCGCGATGTATATAGCGGCGACCGCTACTCCTGCTACTGCTGCGAGGACCGGGCTTACTGAGGCGGCTGCGCCTACAGCAATAATCCCTGCTCCTATAACCAGTAACAGGCCTAAGAGGAGGCCTATCACTCCTATGCTTGCCTTTGAAGCTATTCTGTCAAATGTGGATGAAACTGTGCTTCCTATATCTAAACTCATTGTAGAATATAATTGGGCTGAAATGAATAAAAAAGAAATGGCGAGGCCTCCCTCACTGTAAAGGCCTTAAAGCTTTAGAACATGCTTCCGAGGCCTTCAGCTGCTTCTTCCTCGCTTGTCTCGTCTTCGTCGTCTTCCTCTTCCTCTTCTTCCTCTTCTTCAGATGCTGTGTCTTCGGAAGATGCTGGTGCTGCGCCGCCTGCTGCGACCTGTGTCTCCATCGCTTCTTCGATGTCGACGTCTTCGAGAGCCGCTACTAAAGCCGCGATCTCTGAGTCTTCGACATCAAGATCGGCTGCGTCGACGATTGATTCGAGGTTGTCTTCGTTTACTTCTTTTCCTGCTTCGTGCAGTGTCAGTGCTGCGTAGATTAGCTCCATTTTGTATTCACCTTACTCGATGGTTGAGGCGCTACTAATAAAAAGAAAAGGCACATATTTGACTATAAATGAGGTTTTCCGAGCTCCAAGATCTGAGGATCAAACTGGATGAAACCGGGAGAAAAGAGTTCTGGCACCGTGTAGAAGAGTTCGGAGGCGTAAAGACTTTTGCCGAAGCCTTCGAATTTTCCCCGGGCAAGGCCTACAACTGGAAATCCAAGGACTCGTTCATCCCTATCGAACTCGTGAAAAAAGTCTTCGGAAACGAGGCCTCCCAGCACGTGAAAGCATATAAAGGCCCGAAGAATAGCTCGCCTATCAGGAATCCGGTATTCCCTATACCTGAGAACGACGAGCTCCTGACCCGGATAGAGTACTCAGTCACGGTCAACAGAAAAGGCATACCCGTCTACCAGACAAACGATGAAGGCCTTGTACGGAGGTTTCAGAAACTTCTTAATGAGGTGGGCGATGTCCCTGTAAAGATCTACCGTAGAGATATCTACGAGCTCCGCTACCCCAAACACCTCCACCAGTTACTGGACTCGATGAGCTTTGAAGAAGACCTTGACGCAAGGATAGACGAAGAAGCAGAGATAGACGGCAAAATTTTGCTAAATGGAGAGGAAGTCAGGCCTGAAAAAGTAGGAAAGCTCTTCCACCGGGAGAAGAGGATGAAGCTCGCCCTCCTGAAGCAGGATAACGAAGAAGTCGCCAACCTGATGGCGGAGGAAAGAAAGAGAGTCAGAGAGGCCTTGAATACTTAGGTTATAGCCGGCTCTATCTTCTCCGCAAAGGCCTCATCCTGTTTATCTTCCGGCAGGTGTTCGATGCATTCCTGGTCTATCGGGTCACCTTGTTCCCAGTTGTTTGCCTGGTTCTCGCATTCAACATCGCTCGCCGAGTCTGTGAATCCGAGTACAGAGCCTGTGGTATCTGTGCTCATGTAAAGCACTGTTCCGGCTGCGAATACTGTCACAGCGGCCGCCACTATTAGATACATTATCTTTTCCATGTAGTTAACCCGACGTTTGAACAAGTAGCTGACTTTTGAT
>JBKHHG010000032.1:0-4553 GCA_046539225.1 Candidatus Nanohaloarchaea archaeon | reverse complement strand
TTCAGGTCCTGTTCAAGTTGCTGTTTTTCCATTGTTCGTTTACTGTGTTGAATCTTTGTCTTCCACGGGTTTGCTCCGGCCGAATCCTGCGCTTAAAGTTCTTGTCAAGGCCTGTTCTGCTGATTCGCCGGTTTCTATAATGTTTTCCGGTTTGACTTCGAGGATGAGGCCTGTGGTGATGTTTGGACTGGTCGGGAAGAACAGTATTTCCCGGTCGTCTTCCGTCATGTTTCCAGTCTTGAAGGCTGTAAGTTTTACATCGTTGAGTTCTACCTTCACCGGTTTGCTGAGCTCTTCCGTCCCCTTTATCACGGTTTCTGTAGTGGCCTTTGTAATCCTGTAGATCCCGCCCAGGAAAGGCACTGATCCCATTAGTCTATCCAGAGTTTTCTCAATCCTGAAGCCTGTATCGCTTCTTACCGCTTTACCGGCAAAGGTTGAAAGAACTGTTCCTGCAGTTATCAAGGCCGCTAACTTTATCGACTGATCTATTACGTAGTACCCGGTCAAGTTGAGGATTTCATGGTAGGGAATCAATTCGATCTTGTTGAACAGGTAGGCTATAATCAGGCCTACCACCGCCAGGGGAAACAAAACGATAAGGCCTTCAAAAGCCGGTTTCTTCTGCTTGTTCACACCTAAGTCTCGGAGGATCTCCAACCTGTTCCTGTTGTAGTAACTGAAGTTCTGCCTACCCCTCTCCAGGCCTCCCTTCAAAATCTTCTGCGCACCTTCCTGAAGCTTTTCCTTACCTTCCTGCAGATTTTCTTCAGGTTTTTCATCTTCAGACATAATAACTGATGGGGGTTCAACTATTAACTATTTCATTACATTAAGCTGCTCTCCTTACTCAGTTTAGGCCTCACATATATTTGACAGTAAGCATGGATTACGTTGTGTTTACTGAAATGTTCTGTCGTCCTCAGGTGGTTTGAATCGGTCTCCGTGCTCCATTTCAAAGTGTGATGGCGGCCACGGGTTAATCAGGGTTTCAGCCACCCATTTTCTGTACTGTTCTCTGTTGTACTGTACTTGCTCTGAGATTTGCTCCCAGTTTGCATCTACTATTCCCTGGGCTTGGGCCCCAACGTTCACCTGTTTTTCACGTTCCAGGAACGCTGTTGCGGCGGCCATTTCGTATTCGTGGCCCACGTATTTGCTGTTCATCACTCTCTCGATCTGATCTGTGTACACGCTGGCAGCCATCTCCGCGAGATCGTCTTTCAGGCCTCCGGGTATATCCGATAATACGTCTGTGTTCTCAATATTGGCCCTGAGAAGCTCTTGATAGAACTCCTCGCTCTGGCTCAAGAATATTTCTCTGGAGATGTCTTCAACGTATTCATTCCATGCTTCTCTATAGGCCTCTTCATCGACTGCGAGAACTATCACGTCTAAATTTAGCCGATAAAGATTAAATTAGTTACTTTCCAGTAGCGTTTAATTTTCAGGCTTGAAATCCAGCGCTATACCGTTTATGCAGTAGCGGAGGCCTGTCTCATCTTCAGGCCCATCTTCGAATACGTGGCCGAGGTGTGCGCCGCAGTTTGAACAGGTTACTTCTGTCCTTTTCATTCCTTTAGAGCGGTCTTCTTTTTTCTCAATGTTTTCCGCGTCCAGTACGTCGTAGAAGCTCGGCCATCCGCTGCCGGATTCAAACTTGTGGTCGGAGGAGAACAAGGCCTGGCCGCAGTTCCTGCATCTGAATACTCCGTCTCTATCCTCTTCAACCAGATCAGAGGAGAAACGTGGCTCGGTACCGCACTCCTCGATCACTCTGCGTTCTTCCTGGTTTAAATCTTCCATACTGGTTAAAGGCCTTCAAAGAAATAAAGAGGTAAGTGTTGAGGCCTTAAAAGCCTGGTCGAACCCGCTGCAGTAGAGAAGGCTTCTCCTCCATAAGGTCAATGTTCACATGGTTTGGAATGAAGTTGGGGTCCTGGAAACGGTTGGCGGTTGTCATCGATTTTTTCTCACCTTGCATCCAGAACTTTGACCTGATCCACTAATAAGGCGACTCGCAGCCTTCCGAAAGTCCGGAAACTATACTACTTCAAGGCCTCTACCCATCGAGTTCAGCTTCTCAAAGCCATCATCCTTGACCACGACCATGTCTTCAACCCGGACACCGCCAACTCCCGGAACATAGAGGCCTGGCTCAACGGTCAAAACCATGCCCTCCTCAAGTTTCTCGCTGTTTCCGGAAAGCCTCGGAGGCTCATGCAGCTCCAGACCCACAGCATGGCCCAGAGAATGTATAAAACCTGAATCAGTATCCGGATCGCTCCTCAAAGTAGAAAAACCGTGTTCTTCAAGCACGTCGCAGGCCTCACCGTAAAGCTCTGAGGCCTCAACCCCTGAACCCGTCGATAAAACCTTCAAAGATTTTTCATACGCCTCTGTAACAGCTTCATACATCTCTCTTACTTCTTCATCCGGTTCGCCTTTTACAAACGTCCTTGTCATATCCCCGAAGTACTTGCTGTCGTGCCGTGGAAAAATATCGATTATAACAGGTTCTCCAGGCCTTATCGCTCCGCTACCCGTGGCGTGAGGCTTTGCCGCATCTTTTCCCGATGCCGCTATAGTCTCTTCAGGTACGCTGCAGTCCTCATCTATCAAAAAGTGTTTGATCTCTCTTTTGAGAAGTTCGGAGGTAAGCTTTTCCTCTCGATAGATAAGGCCTTCTCCCTGTATCTCTGCTTCTTTCAGTACGGATCTGGCGTGTTCCATGGCTTTCTCCGTTGCTTTCTGGGCCTCCCTAATGTTTTCAAGTTCTTCCCCGGTCTTCAGCTTTCTTTTCTCCATTATATGGTCCTTGACGGTTTCTAACCGTTGTGTATCTCTCAGGTCTTCCGCCAGTTTCAACGGGAAGTCTCCGGGAACGCCTATACCTTCTATTTCCTGGTCTTCAAGGAACGCTCTGAATATCTGTTCCCGGGCATCTACGTTTTCCCGTGTATCGCCTTCCCTGTACCTCGAGGTCTTGACCACTTCATCGACTGAGGCCTCTTCCTCTGCCCGTGAATACTCCAGCGGCGAGACGAGAAGCAGGTCTTTATCCGGGGTATAAAGGTATACCACCGGGTCGGGTGCATCGAACTTTGTGGCGTAGTATAGGCCTGGGTTGGAGGCGTCGTCCCGTATCAGGTAGGCATCAAGACCTTTTTCTTCAAGCTCTCTATCGAGTTCTAGAAGATTCATACATAGTATTTGTAGCCGGGCTTTAAGGAAACCTATTTCATAGTAACACCCGGGTTTTACTCCATGAAACAGGAGGAAAGAGAAGACTACATTGAAGCAGGGAAAACTGTTCAGGCGGCCAAGGAAAAGGCCCGGGAAGTAGCGAGGCCTGGCACCAATCTAAAAGTTATAGCCGAAGAAGTCGAAGGCCTGATCAGGAAAAAAGGTTTAGAGCCTGCTTTCCCCGTCAACCTGTCTATCGACGATGAGGCGGCGCATTACTCTGCGGCACCCGGCGAATCCAGAGATTTAAAGGCCTCAGATGTTTTAAAGGTCGATATAGGGGCTCATAAAAACGGTTTTATCGCTGACTCTGCAGTAACGTTGAATCCTTCCTCTAAACATGAAGATATGATCGACGCGGTCGAATCCGTGCTTGAGGAGGCGCTTGAGTTTATCGAGCCGGGTATAACTATCGGAGAGCTCGGTACGTTTATCAACAATCAGGTTCCGGAGGAGTACTCGGTCGTAAGAAACCTGACAGGCCATTACATCGATGAATACGAGCAGCACGCCGGTGTCTCCATTCCAAACATTCCTAACTCTAATGCTACTGTAATTGAAAAGGGAGACGCCATCGCGGTCGAACCCTTCATCACAACAGGCAGCGGAAAAATAAAGAACGGCAAAAAAGGCAATATCTACATCCAGAAAGGCGGAAACGTCCGCGGCAGAAGAGAAAGAAAACTGCTTAAACAGATCAAGGGTTTTCAAGGCCTTCCTTTCAGCTCTCGATGGCTGGATCTTGACGCAAGAGGGAGAATGGCATTGAACAAGCTTGTGGAGTCAGGTGTTGTCAAGCATTACCCTGTGCTGAGAGAGGTTGAAGGCGGGATAGTGGCCCAGGCTGAGCACACCGTTCTCGTCGGTGTAGATGGCGGCGAGAACATTGTGACTACAAGGCCTTAAACCCTGCATTTCGACGGTTCTACATAACTTAACGAGAACAGGAGCAGAATAACAGCTGCCAGCCTCCAGAGGTTGCTGGAGAACGGGAATAATATTCCCGCGGCGCCCAGACCGAGCACCGGTATCACGGATGTTCCGCAGGCTGCGCAACCTCCTGCCAGGAAGCCAGGTAAAGTTCCAGAAAGATGCAGAGAGTTTCTAAGGCCTGACTCTCTGATCTTGATGTAGATGTTGAAGCTGAGAACGCCTACAAGTATTGAGAACGTTGAGGTCAGCATCGGGCCTGGAAGACCGCCTGCAAGGTAGAGGTTGGCGAAAAGGTTGGTTCCAAGTTCAAAAACGTTTCCGGGATACGACCCTATGATCTCCGCGGCGAAGTCTCTGTAGGGCAGGGTTACAGC
>JBKHHG010000031.1:0-6095 GCA_046539225.1 Candidatus Nanohaloarchaea archaeon | reverse complement strand
ACCGATCGGAAAAGTAAGAATATGGGTAGAAGAAGACGAACCAGAAGAGGAATAGGCTTTTAGTTAAATTTCTTGTTAAATTCGTTTACCCATTTTTTTAGTATTGAAAGATATTCATCGCACTCTTCAAGAGCATTTTTAGGATTTTCTGGGATTCTCAGGGCTTTTGAATCTTTGAAAATGGGGAAAGTTGAGTCGGGTTTCTGTCTTATTTCTTCAATATTATTGCCGTATAATTTTTGCTTTATTTCCTCTATCTCTGATGAGTCTATATCTAGGGAAGTAGGCCCTACACCCTTTGAGAATGCAGCAGTCTTTGATTCGTTTGTTATGGATTCTCCTCTTTCATACTGTCCGATAGTGTAAACTATATCTCTTCCTTCTTTCTCAATTATGTTTCTCAAATTTTGGAATTTATCTGCTATCTCGCTATCATTTTGCTTAATGGTCTCCTTGTACCAACCTTGGAAATCATCTCCAGATTTTTCTTTCTGCATAACGAAAGTTACGGATCTTCCTGCCACCACGAAATATCTCAAGAAGGTGTTTCTTCTCTTGTCATTACTATTTTCATGCGCTTTCTTCGCTTCTTTAAGTAGGATTTCTGTTTCTTCAAGCCTCCTATTTGTTAATTTGGTCATAAAAAGAGAGAGAGGAAGGAGCAGTTGATCTCTAATTGAGATAGTCTGGCTTCTCGTGACCGATCTCTTCCAGTGGGTCAAGCAGTTCAGGGTTTTCTTTGAAGTGTTCTCTGACCGGTTCGAATCTTTCGATTACCTGTTCTGCTACTGCCTCTTTGAGGTCGAGAGGATGTAACTCTCCGGATTCGAAGTCTTCCGCCATTTCTTCAAAGTTTTCGTAGTGTAGGTCTCCGCCGTACTCCTCTTTTCTCTCGATCTCAAGCGTTTGATCGGCGCCGAAGATGAAGAATTCGGCGATCTCAATGACAGGGTTGTCTTCTACCTCTCCCTGCGGGCAGTATGCGTCCTCCAGTGTCTCTCTGATGCGTTCTGGGTCGGCGTGAAGTGGGAACATGGTGTTTTTCTTCGATGAACTCATTTTGTCGCCCTCTCCGCTTAGAGAGCTTAGGAGAGGCCAGTGCAGGCACGTCGGCTTCTCATAGCCGAGTTTCGGCAGTTTTTCCCGGGCGAGCATGTGGATTTTTCTCTGGTCGATTCCTGCGACCGCCAGGTCCAGGTCCAGGTGTACGATGTCTAAGGCTTGCATTAACGGGTAGACGACCTGTGAGGTGTAGATGCTTTCCTGGTTGGAGGCTACTTCTCCCATCGCTCTTTCTCCACGGGTCACTGTCGTGTTCTGTGTCATTCTGAGAACGTCGTGGAAGTATTCTGTGCTTTCCTGGAATTCGCGGCCTTTAACGTACTCCGCGTCCAAACCGCAGGCCTCGAACGTGGCTTGCCAGTAGTCCACCATGTCCTGTATCCATTCCTCGCTTCCTTTCTTGTTCAGGTAGGTGTGTAGATCTGCGAACAGGATTACGGGCTGGAAACCGGCTTTCTGCAGGTCTTTCATCTTACGGATCTGAATCCAGTGGCCGAGATGCACGGGACCGGAAGTCTCGTTGCCGATGTACGCCCGGGGCTCATCTTTCTCTTCAAGAATCTGTTCAAGTTCTTCTTCCTGTATGATTTCCTCAGTATTCCTTAAAACCAGTTCTTTGCGTTGTTCTAAATCCATTTAGAGTTCACCATGCAGAAGGTTGAGAAACCGTGATTTAAGAAGCTGGAGCTAAAGGTTTTGATAACTTTTTCCGAACTTACCGGTGTAAAAACATCCACCTTTCATTGTATCTGTGAATAAGAGGGTGAGGCTTAAAACTTTACCTGCCGATATCTGCGGCCTCAGCATCTACAGCTTCTTTCAAGGCCTCGGGATCGACTTTCAGGCCTAAAACTCGGGAGCCTGCGGCCGGCTTCACCTCATCTCTCTCCAGGATCTCTTCCTCTATATACACCGGTATTTCCAGGTCGAAAGGCGAGACTCCTCCGACTGTGTAGCCTGTCGCCTCTGTTACTTCTTCAGGCGTCGCCATTCTGACCTCTGAGCCAAGCACTTCTTCGAGTTTTTCCTCTGCGACTGAAGTGTTTCCAGGGCATAAAACGGCTACAGGCCTCTCCCCGGAGAATATCAAGGTTTTCACCACGTTTCTTGGCTCTACTCCGGTGTTCTCCGCGGACTCTTCCACGGTCTCGGCCTTCCCATGCAATATGAACTCTGCGTCAAGGCCTTCATCCTTTACAAACTCGATAACTCTCCTAATGTTTTCAGCATCCTCCTCGAAGAAGTCGATAAACTTCTCGATCTCGTTGATTCCCTGTGTAAAGCAACGGGTCATAGTGAAAACTTTTGAGCCTTAAATTTAGAGTTATGGGTTGGGAGGATGTAAGGGACTGGGAGGTAAATGAGGCGATTATAGATCTGCAGCATGATTCCTATGATGTTGTGGCCAGGGATTTGACGCTGAGAGACGGTGTTAGACCTGATTTATTTCGATATAGGCATCAGAACTTCCTCGTAGAGGCAGGCTTTTTTTATTTAGGGGAGAATATGAGGCAGGAAGCTATGGCGGATCTTGAGGATGTGAGAAGGGTGTTAAGCGACTCTTCATTTACGCATAGGCTTTATCTGAAGGATGCTGATGCCGTAAGGCCTAATTACACAGTTGAACTTGAGGGAAATTATCTTTTCAGTCCTGATTCTGATGTAGAGGCTGTTAAAACAAGTCTTGAGGATATTTTAGATGAAACCTTTGACTCTAAAGGTCTTTCTTCTATCAGGTGTAAAAGATAAAAAAGCAAGGCGCAAATTTTCCAATAAAATGTTATCAGCACCTTGGAGTATTTCGGAGGGTGTTTCTACTTGAGCTCTGAGGTGTTTATCGATAGTCAAGGCCTGCATGATGGCCGTACACGTTCTGAGGTCCTTCCTGACTATCGACTGCACCAGATGCTTGATGAAGCGATCGATATAGACATTGAAGAGGCCTTAACTGAAGGCAGACTTGATGAGGAGCTTCCTGATGATAGAATTTACTTTGTAAACAAATTTTTCTACCATACAGAGAAGAATGTTTCAATTAAACATGAAAATATTCACAAGGTGGGTGCTGGGCCTGAAGGCAAAGGCAAGGCGGGAGATATAGATGTGGGATATATTGAGGTTCCATCGGGCAAGATAAGGCGGATTGAGCTTAAAAGCCCTGGAAGAATCCCTGCTAAAGAGGCCAGGCGTCCGGATAGAAGCTATGACCCTGTTAAACATGCTGAAAAACAGAATAGTTATATGGCAGATCTAATTGATGCCTTTGAAGAGAATGAAGGTTGGGAAATTCCTTATTCTCCCAGAGTTGAAGTCTGGAATGATGTAGTTGACAGCTCTGTTATCTTGGATGAGGTGCCAAAGTATTCTCAGAGCGGAGGGTATGTTGCATCCAGTAATGCTGTTGACAGAGCTGAGGCCTCTGATAAGATTCAAGCGATCGATGAGGCCTTTTTTAAAGGATGGATGCTTGGAGGCGGCGAAGATATAATTGAAGAAATGGATTTTTAGTTTATTTCGATGTCTCTGCCTTCTGACTCGTCTTTCTCAGTTCTTATCTCGAGTACGCCGTCTTTGTAGGAGGCCTCGGCTGTGTCAGGGTTGACTTTCTTGGGCCAGTTGATTTTGCGTCGGAATTTTCTCTCTGATCGTTCTCTTCGAATGTATTTCTCGTTTTCTTCTTTTACTTCGGCTGATCCTTCTGCTGTGATCTCTACTCCTTCTTTGTCGACTTTGAGGCCTATTTCTTCTTTTTCTACTCCTGGGAGATCTGCTGTGATGATTATCTCGGTGTCTTCTTCTCTTATGTCGACCGGCATCTCGAATCCTACAAGGTTTTTACCCATTTCCTGCATTTCCTCGAACATTCTCTGCATCTGGCTGAGAACGTCTTTTTCGTCGTGTCTGCGGAGCCGTCTCATTTTATCACCTAAAAACCGGGTTTTATACACAGCTTTAAAAATCTTCTGTGTTTTCAATCTGATCCCTCAGAAACTCCAGCTGGCCTCTTATCTCCTGTATAAGCTCCGAGGCCTTCTCCTCTTTATCGGTCTTCTCCCCTGATGTTTTTCTGTCCTTGACTTCCTCGAACTCCTGCTCGGTGTTTTCAAACTCTTCTTCAAGATGCTCGAGCTCTTCCTCTATATCCATGAAGATTTTTTATGGTTCGCAGGTTCATAAACACCTGTGAAACGGGAGAAACAGCTTAAATCCAGGCTTGAAGATATAATAGCGGAAGGCAGGAGGCCTTCCATACAGCTTCTGTCCCAGGAAATGGACTGGACGGTTGAAGATGTGCACAGCGTTGTCAACTCTCTGGAGAAAAAGAAAGAAGTTGAAACATACGTTAAAGAAGTGCTGGGAAAAAAGGTCAGGCTTGTCTCGCTGAAACGGTAGTCAGTTCCCGACCTTCGGAGTTGGAATCGGAGGCAGAAGGCCTAAAGTGCTTGCAACACCTACAGATTCTGATAGAAGCCTTCTGTAAAGCTCGTTCATCAACGGGGTGCTTACTTCTTCAGGAAGATCCTCGTTCTCCTCCCATTCATCCATTATCTCCTCCGTGTTGCCTTTCCAGAGCACGTTGCCCGACATCGAAATATGTGCTGCCTGAGCTCCGCCCGCCTCGTAACTGACGGTGAATTCAAACTCGATCCTGGCAACTTTCTCGTCGAACGCGCTGACAACCGTATCGTTGACCTCCGTGATCTCCGGCCTGTAGTTTACCTGAAGATTTCCCTGAGAGTTTTCATCTTTCGAAGCATCCATAGAGTCAATGTTAAATCCTACTATCATACCTCAAACTTCGGGACAAACTACTTTATTATTACCTCCCGAAAAAACAGGTATGGATACCAAGCAACAAGTACTGATGATGGGAGGAGGCCTCATGGTGGCGATAGGATTCATGTTCATGGGTGCCGCAAGCCTTTCAGGCCTCACACAGAGCCAGGCCCCACAGGAAAACGAAGGACAAGAGGTAAACGTTTCACTCCCGGAACAACACTACTCAGAAGAAGGATTCGGCCTCTCCATCAGAGAACAGGCCTCACTCGCAGTCAACGACCAGGTCGTCTTCGTAACAGCAATCTACGAACAGAACGAATCAGTATTCGACGAAATAAAAGGCCTCGAAGAAGGCTTCAACGATAGAGTCTACCTGAGCACAGTAAACGCGTCACAGACCCAGATAGACAACGACATCAGAACCCAGGAATATCCGGAGATTGTGGTAGTCGGAGACCAGCAGACTCAGGAGTCTCCATACTCGGTCGACAGAGCTGACAACAACAGAGAATCCGTCAGAAGCACTATCTGCAGCACAATGCGCGACGTACAGGACGTTGCAGCCTCCTGCTACTGACCGATCCTGAGATCAAAGGCCTTCGCAAAACTCTCGTCGCCCTGAACGTTTTCGGAGCCAAACTCTTCTAACTTTTCTTTCGCGCTCTCCCCGGTCTGAGACGCAGAGACCGCACCCTTCTCACCGATCAAAGTAACACAGGCCTCATGCTTATTCGAAAGCTTCTGGGCAACCTGGATTAAAAGGCCTATATTATCAGTAGGAACCTCGGCCTGAACCTCTTCAAGATCGTTCTTTTCTATCTCTTCCTCAAGGAAATCCTCTATCTCCGATTTAAGGCTTTCAACTCTCTTTTCATAAAATCTTCTTTCCTGGAAGAGTAACTTTGCTGCGCTCCTTAATCCTGTTTTTTCTTCTTCAATATCTGGTTCTTCTTTGTTGTCCTTGTCTAGGAAATTGGCTAATTTCCTTCTTCCTTCTTTGAAATCTTTCCTTTCCTTTTTGAATCTTCTAAGCGTCTTTGGCAAGTCTTCTTTCTCTACGCGGTATTGCTCTGCGACATCTCTTAACTCCTCTCTTTTATCCCAGATATTGTAGGGCTTCTCTATGCCCAGTATCTGATTGCATTCCTCGTAGATTTCATCGATTTCCTTCTGGAATTCTCTGGCAGCATCTCCAGCCTTGTATTCAAGTCTTATGATGCCGTCCTGGATTCTCTTACATCCTGTCAAGACGA
>JBKHHG010000030.1:0-6321 GCA_046539225.1 Candidatus Nanohaloarchaea archaeon | reverse complement strand
TCTGGCAGAACGTCCCCCTTGCACCGAACTTCAAGCGCAAAGTTCGACCATGCGCCGTAACGCAAGTTAGGGGAAGGCCCAGGGTTCAAATCCCTGCGAGTCCACTTTCTAATTAGTTAGAAACTAAAGATTTCCTGATGTAAGGATATTGAAAACAATAGTTTCAGAACAAATTCGACAACAAAAAAGAAATTCCGTCGTACAGACCGTACTTACAGTAGTAATTCTATTATTTACGGCTATCCATATTCCAATGAGTTCTTACTATAGCAATCTGCCTCAAAAGTTACAAATCAAGCTCGGAATATTAATTTTGATCTTCTTTGGAGCGTCTGTATACATTGCAGTTCAGATCAACAAGGAAAATCTTCGTGAAGTCTTCGCCAACACCTTTAGAGATGAGAAACTTTCATCTAAAGTTGAGAAATAGATATCCCCCCATATTTAATTAAAAACATTGTCTTAGTTCAAGAGTTTCTGGTAAATTATCACATAGAATAGTAGAAAGTGTAATTAAGTGTAGGAAGACGGTGAACGTTTGAAGTGAAAAAGTCAGACACCCCTTGTGGGGGTGTTGAGTTTTTCTGGAGGTGATCCAGCCGCTGGTTCCCCAACGGCTACCTTGTTATGACTTAGCCCCCCTTGCCAAGCTCAGACTTGCGCCTCCAAGTGGAGGGACTCGTCTGAACCTGACTCGGGTGACTTGACAGGCAGTGTGTACAAGGAGCAGGGACTTATTCGCCGCTAGATGATGACCAGCGACTACTACCGATTTCGCCTTCACGAGGCCGAGTTGCAGGCCTCGATCCGTACTACGACCGGGTTTAGGAGGTTAGCTTCCCCTCTCGGGGTGGCGTCTCTTTGTCCCGGCCATTGTAGGCCGCGTGTATCCCAGAGCATTCGGGCCATACTGACCTACCGTGGCCCGCTCCTTCCTCTGACTTATCGCCAGCGGTCTCCGACGAGTGCCGAAACCAGTAAATGGCTCCGTGGCAACATCGGATGCGGGTCTCGCTCGTTACCGGACTTAACCGGACACTTCACAGCACGAGCTGACGGCGGCCATGCAGCTCCTCTCAGCGCGTCAGGTAAGCTCTTCAAGCTGACCGTCATTCTGCTGTCGGCTCTGGTAGGGTGCGCTGCGTTTGATCTAATTAAACCGCAGCCTCCACCGGTTGTGGTGCTCCCCCGTCAATTCCTTTAAGTTTCAGCCTTGCGACCGTACTACCCAGGCGGTGTGTTTAACGTTTTCACTTCGGCACCGGACAACCTCGGAGGTTGTCCGACATCAAACGCACAATGTTTACGGCCAGGACTACGCGGGTATCTAATCCGCTTTGCTCCCCTGGCTTTCGTTCCTCACCGTCGGATCCGTACTCGTCGAGCGCTTCCGCCACAGGCGCTCCTCCAGGAATTTTAGGATTTCACCCCTACTCCTGGAATAGCCTCGACGCCGTCCGGTCCCTAGCCAGTGCAGTATCCGCTGCACGCCCAGATGTTAAGCACCTGGATTTCACAGCGGACTTGCACGGCCGGCTACGAACACTTTAAGCCCAATAATAACGACTACCACTCGGGGTTCTGCTATTACCGCGGCGGCTGGCAGCAGTATTGCCCACCCCTTGTTCCGGCACCTCCTTACAGTGCAGAAAAGTAGCCTTCCTTGTGGGAAGACTACACTCGGAGTCCCCCCATCGCACTTGCGTGCATTGTGAAGGTTTCGTGCCTGCTGCACCCCGTAGGGCCCGGCTTCTTGTCTCAGAAGCCGACTGGCAGCTCCCGCTCTCACGGCTGCTACTGATTATCGGCTTGGTGAGCCGTTACCTCACCAACGACCTAATCAGCCGCGGCCCCATCCTATGGCGTCGGAACGTTTCGCAGAGAACACCTTCCAGTAGTTCTCCACTATCGAGGCTTAGCCTCAGTTTCCCGAGGTTATCCTCGTCCATAGGGCAGGTTGGCCACGTGTTACTCAGCTATCCGCCCCGAACGAATCGGTGGACTAGCATGGCTCAATCGGACTCCGATAGCGGTAGTCTCTGGCAGGATCAACCAGAATTGCTCCAAACTCAATTGGAGGGTTATTGACGGGTTGAAGGCCTTCGTAGAAGACCTTCGTATCCTTGAAAATCTCCGTGAAGAGATTTTCGTCTTAAATGGTTCACACTATCGTATACATGGTAAATGTGTAGACCGTCTTCCTACATCACACAAAAAATACAATGTGCTCATCTAAGGCCTCTCGGCTTTACACCCGTGGGTTAGGCGGGTATGATAGACACTCCCCTCTAAATCTTATAAAGGGTAAGACTCCGGGGACGAAGGCCTAAACATTCCTCCATATTTCCAAGGCCTCTTCCTGGTGTTCGGGCATAACCTCGAGGACAACTATACCATCGAACTCCGAGGCCTTTATACCCTGGATTATTTTTTCCATCTCCATATCCCCGGCTCCGAACGCCAGTCCATCCTCGAGATCCGTGGAGTCGCAGAGATGTATTACTTTGATCTGGTTGCTCCATTCCCGAAGAATCCGTGGAAGTTCTTCTATCATGCCCGACATGTAGAGATGGGCGGTGTCAAGCACTAGATCATGGTCTTTCTCTAGAATCGTCTTTTCAAGGTGATATACGCTGATACCAGGATTGTTTTCGTAGCCGTACCGGTCTTGAATCGAAAGCTTCTCTAATTCGGGAATGTGAACATGGTGGAAGCACTGCGAATGAATGACAAGATAGGCCTCCAGTTCTTCCGCGAGTTCACCGGCCTTTTCCAGGTACTCTTCTTCCTCTGGAGTTACATGAGGCGTATGTACAGATACAACGTTTAGATTCGAGCGTCTACAGGCCTTTAAAGTCTTCTCAAGGCGGTTAACATGTTTTTTCTCAAGGTAGAGTTCTACGTTGTTGAATCCTTTCTCCTCTGCTTCATGGAGTTCTTCAGGTTCTGGCGGGCATTTACCTGCTACATTCATGAAACAAAAAAGGGATAGGTAAGATGAAAAGTGTTACAGGGTTTCCAGAGATTCTACCAGTTTCTCGGCCGCGATGATGTAGGCCGCGTCTCTCCCATAGACTTGTCGCTGTTTCTTCACCTGGTCGAACTGTTCGTAGGCCTTCTGGATGTTTGCCCTGAGTTTTTCAAGCACTTCTTCCCTCTCCCAGTACTCGCCGGTCCGGTTCTGAACCCATTCATAGTAGGAGACTGTGACGCCGCCAGAGTTCGCCAGGATATCAGGGATCATCTCCACACCGTTCTCCTCAAGGATTTTATCGGCTTCTCTTGTCGTAGGCCCGTTCGCCACCTCGACAACGTAGTCAGCCTTTACTTCCTCGGCGTTCTCCTCTGTGATAACGTTCTGAATCGCGGCCGGCAACAGAAAGTCGACGTCAAGCCCGAAGATCTCTTTCTCGCCGATTTCTTTTCCTGCCGCAGTTACAGAGCCTTCCTCCTGTTTTGCCTTTTCAAGTTCTTCAAAGCTGAGGCCTGATTCGCTGTAGACAACGCCCGAGGAGTCGGAGGCCGCCACAACTTTAACCCCGAGTTCTTCAAGCTTCTCTACTGCGGGAGCCGCTGCGTTCCCGAATCCCTGTACCGCCGCGGTTAGCTCGCCTTCAAGGCCTTCATCCTTAATTATCTTCTCTACCACGTAGGCGGCGCCGTAGCCCGTCGCATCGGCTCGGCCCTTACTCCCAAAGGCCTCAACCGGTTTTCCTGTAACGACTCCAGGCACTTTCCTTCCCTGGATCTTGGAGTACTCGTCCATCATCCAGGCCATGTGTTTTCCACCGGTGTTCATGTCGGGGGCAGGAACATCTTTCTCGGGGCCTACAAACTCGCTGACCGATTCAATGTAAGCCCGGGAAAGCCTTTCCTCGTCACGCCCCGTTAAATCACCAGGATCGACTTTTACGCCGCCTTTCGCCCCGCCAAACGGTATATCGGCGACCGCGCATTTCAAACTCATCCAGAGCGACAAGGCCTTGACCTCTTCCTCGTTCACTCCCTGTGAAAACCTTATACCTCCTTTACCAGGGCCTCTGATCGTTGAATGCTGGGAGCGGTAGGCCTTGAAAACTTTTTCCTCTCCAGAGTCAAGTTCTACTGTTAAACTGGTTTCAACTGTTTTTTCATGGCTTGAAAGCTGTTCAAAGTATTCTTCGGATCCTATAGCTTTCAAGGCATCCTTCAAGTTGTTTCTCGCATCTTCAAGCTCCGACATTATTCTTCACCTTTCTTCCTCTTTACGTATTCTGATGCGTTTAACGCAGCCTGGCAGCCCTGACCCGCGGAAACAACAAGCTGCTGCGCTCCTTTATCCGTAACGTCTCCAGCAGCGTACAGGCCTTCCACAGTTGTCTCTCTGTCCTCATCTACCTTTATATACCCTGATTCATCTGTTTCATAGAGATCAGAGATATCCGAGTTCGGAACAGTCCCTATCTCAACGAAAGCTCCCGGTACTTCAAGTTTCTGAATCTCTCCGTCTTTCTCGTATTCAATGCCTTGAAGCATATCGTCTCCGTAAAACTTTCTGGTTGAAGCGCCTCTTAACACCTCTATGTTTTCAGTCTGTTCAAGCTCGTTAATCGTTATCTGTTCTCCTGTAAGCTCTCCTGACCTGCTGAGCAAGTAGACTTTTTCAGCTATATCTGAAAGGTATACAGCGGCTTCTGTACCTGCATAGCCTCCTCCGACCACAGCCACTTCCTCACCCTGGTAGAGCGGTCCATCGCAGACAGCGCAGTACCCTACTCCTTTATTGGCGAATTCTTCTTCGCCTGGAGCGTTCAGCTTTCTTCTGTGGCCTCCTGTCGCAACTATAACCGAATAGGCCTTGAACTCGGTGCCGTCTTCAATTTTGACGTTGAAAAGGCTTTCTTCCCGGCTTATATCGGTTACTTTCTGGCCTTTTTCCTCTTCAATATTGTAGTTTCTCATGTGTTCTGTGAATTTTTCGGCGAGTTCCGGGCCTGAAATTGTTTTTATACCGAGATAGTTTTCTACTACATCGGTGTTGTTTATCTGGCCGCCGTAGGAGTCCGCTACAACGAGCACGTCCATCCCGCTTCTGTAACCGTAGATCGCGGCGGACTGTGCTGCCGCTCCTCCGCCCACCACTATAAGATCTCTTGGCTCCATATCATTCACTTTGTCCAACCAGTTTTTGTATCTTCTCAGGCCTGAAACCTACCACAGCCTCTCCTCCTATGAATGTCTGGGGCACGCCTTTCTGACCCGTCTTTTCGATCATTTCCATGGCTTTCTCCCGGTTTTCCGCGACGTTGTACTCCTCGTAGTCGTAACCGTTTTCGTCCAGCCACTGCTTGACTTTTGTACAGTACGGACATGTCGGCGTTGTGAACACTTCAACAGATACCATAATGTTGGCTCATTTTAAACATTTATAAACATTAGATTTCTTCTATAGCCTGGTGTTTCTCATCCGTCCAGCTCTCAAGCTTTTCAGAGGCCTCCTGCCTCAAAACCCTGGAATTCACGAAGTAGAGATACTTCCTGCCCTGCTTCCGCCGCTTCAACAGGCCTGTCTTCCTGAGGCCTGAAACATAGTTCTGCGTTGTAGTCCTGTCAAGGCCTAACTCTTCAGCAACCTGTTCAACAGTCTTCTCCCCGTCACAGAGCACCATCAGCACATCAACCTCTCGACTCTTCAGGTTGAAAACCACCTGCAAAAGTTCCTCAAGCTCGGGAGAACACTTCATAGGAGAATATTCCCGTCCAACACTTATGTAAGTAAAATAAAAAACCGAGGCCTATCCGGTTTCAGCCCCCCAGACTTTGCCTCAGCTGTTTGACCCAGGAGTCTTCAGACATCTTCCTCAGCTCCTTGAGAGCAGCCTTTTCATCCTTCTTGTTCCGCTTCAAAAGCTTTCTAACCTCTTCATCCACGTCAAGATCCTCTTCAAGACGCAGAAGGCCTTCATACATAGTAATCTCTATCCTTTCAATCATTACCGCAGTGTTAAGCGCCGTGATATCGACAATCTCCTCCTCATCCGTACTGTCTCTCAACTGTTTAAACTCCTGGAATACTCTCTGGAAATCAGGCCTTTCATGCACCCCAGGCTCTCTACCCATCTCCTCCTCCAGCCGCTGCTCAAGAAAGAGTACCGACCTCAACTCGTGAACAAACAAATCATAAATACTCTCAAGGCCTCTACTATAATTGTTTCGTACCATAAAAACCTTCTTACCCCCTCCACGACTAAAAGAAAAATTACAGTCCATTAACTACACTCAACCCCCTACATAACTCTTCAAGCAAAAACCCCAGAAAAAGGCCTTGAAAAAGTTCAGGGC
>JBKHHG010000029.1:0-6780 GCA_046539225.1 Candidatus Nanohaloarchaea archaeon | reverse complement strand
GAAAGGAAACTGGAGGAGGAGGCCTTGAAAAGCAACAGAGATAGATGGGCTGAGGAGTTCGACGCTGAGATAGTCATTGAGTCGGAAGAAGAGAGCTCAGAGGAAAAGGCCTCAAGAGCCGAACCAGGAAGGCCTGCGATCGTGATGGATTAATGGCAGGGAGGCCTGATATCGTCTATAAACCCGAGAACATGGATGAGATTGCTGCGGTTCACGCCTATTACGGTCAGGCGGTCGCCAACGGCTTTGATATTCCCGAGTACGAGGTTTCGGCCGCGGAAAACTTTATCTTCGGACCCGATTCTGACAGGAGTCTTGAGAATGTCTTTGAAACGTTAGAGATCTGGGGTCTTCTGGATAGGGTTGATTCCCGACGCGGTGAGCCTGTCTACAGGATGACTGATGAAGTGGCAAAGGTTGATGCAGAAGAGGTCTGGGGTGTAGTTGAGCAAGGATACGGCGGCTCAGTCAAGAAATTTCTGGAGGATTTCGATACGGTCGAGGAAGAGGTATCAGTTAGTGGGTTTCCTTGCGGAGTAGTCAGTACCTCTTCAGACTATTCTTGAGGTCTTCGTCGATATGCTTGTCAACTTCTACCTCGATGTCAAGCTCTTTCAAGGCCTTTCTCTGGGCCTGAACAAGCTGTTCCATCTTTTCAAGTCTCTGATTCATCAGGCTCATCGCCACCCATATCTGGCCTATTGACGGGTTCTCCGCGTCCATGTAGGCCTCTTCGTGTTGCTCGGTGTCGTGTAAAAGTTTTTCAAGTGATTCGCGCGGCTTCTTCGGCAGGGAGTCTTTCCAGGCCATATGTTCGAGTTAAATCCAATGCTTTTAACTCTCAGCTCCAATTCTCAGGTATGGAAGACGGCGAAATGATCAAGGTAGACTACGTGGGAAAGCAAAACGGGGAAGTATTCGACCTTACAGTCGAGGACCAGGCGGAGAAAGAAGGCCTCGACACAGAGGGAATGAACTTCGACCCTATAAACGTACTGATCGGCGAAAACTTTGTGATAGAAGGCCTGGAAGAGGCCTTGAAGGATATGGAAGTTGGAGAGGAGAAAGAAGTGGAGATACCGGCTGAAAAAGCCTACGGCGAACGTGACAGCGACAGATTAGAGACCTTCCCGGAAAAGGCCTTTGAAAAACAGGGTGTCCAGGTAAGGCCTGGCGAACAGTTGATGATAGGCGGTGAAAGAGGCCGTGTAATATCCAAGGGCTCCGGCAGGGTAAAAATCGACTTTAATCACCCGCTCGCGGGTAAAGACCTGGAGTACTGGGTGAAGATCGTTGGAAAAGTCGAGGACGACGAAGAGATCGCCCAGGGAATCCTGGACAACCGTTTAGGCCACGGAGAAATCGAGTTTGAAGAAGATACAGCAACAATAATCCATGAGCACGACGATCACGCCCACTCGCTCAACGAAGAGTTCAAGGAACGGATGAGAGAAGAGATCCTCGAGTACACCGGGTTTGAAAACGTAGAGTTCAAGGAGTAAAGGCCTGAACTCTTTTATTTTTCCCTTTCACTAGTTTACTTTATGACAGGGCCTGTATTCTTGAAAGGTGATTCAACCGACCTCCGGACTATCGAGGAGGAAGATCTAGAGTTTCTCAGGAACGGAGTAAATCACCCGGATGTCCGAGTTTTTATGGGTAACAGAGAACCGCAAAATATAGATAACCAGAAAGAGTTCTTTGAAGAGGTTATCTGCGGTGACGATATTCACCTTATGATCTGCGGGAAAGACGGCGAGAGCAAAGGCATTATATCCCTAAAAAGAGAAGGAGATAGAGCGGAGAAACTGGCAGAAATTGGAATATGGGTTCACCCTAATTTCCACGGTAACGGTCATGGAACCGAGGCCTCTGAAATGATTGTAAACTATGCTTTCAACCAGTTGAACTATCATAGAGTTTATGCTCGTGCTTACGAGGGTAACAGGCCTTCACAGAAGGTGTGGGAGAGGCTTGGGTTTGAACAGGAGGGGAAGTTCAGAGACCATACCTACACACAGGGAGAACACAAAAACGTAGTCTATTATGGAATGTTGAACGGTGAGCATGAATGACTGATACAAGAAGCGTATTTAAGAAGCGAGGCGATGTAGTTTTGAGGCCCGTAGAAGAAGATGATATTGAATTTCTGCAGGAACTGGTGCAGCACAGAGATGTGAGGAATACTATAGGAAGGCCTCCGATACCGGTCAACAAAAAGGAAGAGGAAGAACATATTGAGAAAGTGAGTTCGAATGGTGACGCGGCCTATTTCCTGATAGAGTTTGAAGGCGAAAAAGCAGGTACAATTTCACTGCATGGCCTAAAATCCGAGTACAGAAAAGGAGAGTTCGGTATCTCTATACATCCGGATTTCCATAACATGGGTATTGGCACAGAAGCCGTCAAAATGATAGTAGAGTACGGATTTGATACTGAGAACCTTCACAAGATAAGAGGAGGACATCTGGAAGACAACATTCCTTCGAGGAAAGTCATGGAGAAAGCAGGCCTCCAAGAAGAAGGAAGGGAAAGAGATTACAAGTATGTCGATGGAGAATGGAAGGATGTAATCTGGATGAGCATAATCGAGGATGAATACAGCGAATGATTGTGCGATTCTCGGGAATTTTATATAGTTTGAGGACTGATTGATGAATAAAGAAAGGGGTCAAACTTTATGGAAGAACAGATTGAAGAGGCGAGAAACAGTTCAGGTTCAGTACCACAGTCAAAAGATAAAAGCCATGAAATCGACGACGAACTTGAGGATTTGATCGAGCAGCGGAAGGCTGAGATCAAGGTTATCGGTACCGGAGGAGCCGGAAACAATACTATATCAAGACTTGTTGATGTCGGCATCGAGGGATGCGAGACCATCGCGATGAACACCGATGCACAGGATCTTCTGTACGCAAATGCGGATCAAAAGGTTCTCATAGGTAAAGAACTGACTCAAGGCCTCGGAGCGGGAGCAGACCCCAAAGTCGGAGAGGAATCCGCCAAAGAATCACAGCAGAAGATCAAGTCTTCTGTTGACGGCGCCGACATGGTTTTCATCACATGCGGCCTCGGAGGAGGCACAGGAACAGGATCCGCGCCCGTAATCGCGGAACAGGCCAAAAAAGAAGGCGCTTTAACAGTGGGAATCGTGACACTGCCTTTCGAAATGGAAGGCCAGTCACGTAAAAAGAACGCGGAGTACGGCCTCGAAAGACTCGAAGAAGTAGTAGACACCCTTATCGTAATCCCGAACGACAAACTTCTTGAAATCGTCCCAGACGTCTCCCTGAATACAGCGTTCAAGATCGCGGACGAAATACTTGTGAACGCGGTCAAGGGCGTGACAGAGCTCGTTACAAAGCCAGGCCTCGTCAACCTCGACTTCGCAGATATCAGAGCTGTGATGGGAGAAGGAGGAATCGCGATGATCGGAATGGGTCAGAGCGATACAGACTCAAGGGCGCAGGAAGCAGTTACAAAAGCCCTTTCCAACCCGTTGCTCGATGTGGAGATCGACGGCGGTAAAGGCGCACTCGTCAACGTCACAGGAGGAACAGGCCTATCCCTGAATGAAGCCCAGGAAGTCGTCAACACTGTCAGCGACAAGCTCAGCGAGAACGCAAAGATCATCTGGGGGGCACAGGTAAGAGAAGATATGGAGTCCACGCTACAGGCGATGATAATTGTCACAGGCGTCGACTCTCCGCAGATCTACGGGCCTGACAACACCAGAAGCGACGAATACGAGGAAGAGATAGAAAAGGAGCTGGGAGTCGAGTTCATCTGAAGCGAGGTTTCAAATACAAGGCCTCCACATATTTCCCTTAATGGATGACATTGTCTGGTTAATAGTGGCCACAGCCATTATCGTAGCCCTTGCTGGGATAGTGCTTTACATGGGGAGCGGTGCTCTCGACAACTTTCAGGGCGACTCTGGAGATATAAAGAACAACACGCTTGAGGGCTGGGACTCCCCGATCAATGCAGAACCCGGTGAGAGACAGTTAAGGCCTGTGGAGCAGGATTTCAAAGTTTCGAGGCCTGAAGCCGAAAAGGGTTTTTAAAGTTTCACAGTTCTACCTTTGTTAGCTCGTTACCACCACTCGCGAGCCTTGAGTGGAAGAGCGGCTTTGAAAGTCGTTCTTCTATCCACCGGTGAATAAAAATGGATTTCAACGATGTACGACAGAAGGCCTTGGAAACGAAGAGAAACGTCAAGTCCAAGCTGCGAGAGTATATAAGAGTCCTGAAGATCGCTGAGAAGCCTGACAGGGACGAATACGAGATGGCGGCGAAAATCACAGGCGCAGGCATAATCATAATAGGTTTCGTGGGCTTTCTGTTTTTCATGGCGAGCACGATCCTGCAAGGTGCATTCTCATGATTCTAACAGTCAGAACAACGCGTGGAAGAGAAAAGACAGTTGTAAACGCAATGAGAAGCAAGGTAAAGGCCCAGAACTTTGATATAAAAGCAGTTTTCCATCCTGAAGACCTGAAAGGCTACATCTTTGTTGAAGGCGCCGAGCAAGATATTAAAGACGTTGTCTCAGAGCTTAGGAACGCGAGAGGAGCAATCGATGAGGAAGTCGAGCTTGAAGAGATCGAGAAATACCTGAGTGAGGAACAGGAGGACATCAAGATCGAGGAAGGCGACGAAGTAGAGGTAATCGGCGGGCCTTTCAAGGGAGAAGACGCTAAAATCAAGAGGGTCGACGATACGAACCGTGAAGTCACAATCGAGTTGATGGACGCGGCTGTACCGATTCCAACGACGGTAGACGTCGACATGGTCCGTAAAAAGGCCTAAAATTATAATTTCAATCTGTATTCAAAAGGTGACAATTTAAAATGAGCGAGACCACTACCATCTCAACCTTGGTAGAAGGAGGATCAGCTTCAGCTGGGCCTCCGCTAGGACCAGAACTGGGGCCTCTGCCCGCGGATGTGGGCGAGGTCGTCCAGACGATAAACGAGAAAACCGCAGACTTTGAAGGCATGGAAGTTCCTGTCGATGTAGAAGTCGATGAAGAGACAGGCGATTTCACAGTTGAGGTCGGAAAGCCTCCTGTAGCCGCATTGATCAAGGATGTTGTAGGTTTTGAGTCAGGCTCAGGGGAGCCTAACAGGGAGAAAGTTGCTGACATGAGTTTCTCTCAGGCCTGTCGTGTAGCGAGGATGAAGTCGACCGATCTCCTTGGAATGGATCTGAGAGGATGTGTGAAAGAGGTGATCGGCAGCGCCCAGTCAATGGGTGTGACGATCGATGGAGAAGACGCCTACAAGGTTCAGCAGAAAATCGATGAAGGAGAGTACGATGAAGAACTTGAAGAAAAGGAGGGAATCTAAATGTCATTTACAGAAGCAGTTGAAGAAGCCGTGGAGGCCTCAGCGGACCGGAACTTCAAGGAAAGCATTGACCTGATAATAAACTTCAGGGACCTAGATCTCAGCGATCCCAACAACAGATTCAACGAGGACTTCAAGCTGCCTTACCAGGCCGACGAGGATATCAAGGTCGCGGTGATCGGAGAATCAATAGTTAACAACGCGGAAAACGCGGACAGAACAATCAACAAGGATGAGCTCGAGGAGTTCTTCGACGAACCGGACAGAGCGAAGGATCTTGCAGAGGAGTTCTCCTTCCTGATCGCCGAGGCACCGCTGATGCCCAAGATCGGTCAGCAGCTCGGACAGGTTTTAGGCCCGAGAAACATGATGCCGGATCCTATGCCTCCTGGTAGCGATCCAACGGACGAGATCGAGGACCTTCGGAACACTGTAACTCTCCGGCTCAGTGAAGACCCTCTAATGCAGGTAAAGGTCGGCAACGAGGAACAGGAAGAAGACCAGGTTGCCAGCAACGCAGAAGCCATCTACAGCTTTGTAGAGGATCAGATGCCGCAGGGCCAGAACAACATCAAATCAGTCCTGATAAAGACCACTATGGGAAGCCCAGTGGAGGTGGACAACTGATGAAACTCAGTGAATCCATCATTCCAGAAAACGGAGGTGTACCTGAATAATGGTACAGCCAGTACCCAAGAAGATGACCCGTGAACAGAAAGAGGAGAAAGTCGAAGAGTTCAGGCAGAAGATAGAGGACTACCCCGTAATAGGAATCCTCGACATGCAGAGCCTTCCTTCCAGACAGCTCCAGCAGATGAAGAAGGAGATGAAAGAGTTCGCGGACATCAAGATGTCGAGAAAGACCCTGATGCAGATAGCAATCGAGGAAGCAGAGAAAGAAGACATCGAAAAACTCGAGGACAACGACGCGGTACAGCCCGCATTCATCTTCTCCAACAAGGATCCCTTCCAGCTCTACTCCCTCATCAAAAAGAACAAGACCTCCGCAGCAGCACAGGGAGGAGAGACAGCACCTTCAGACATAGAGGTGCCTGAAGGCGACACAGGAATAGGCCCAGGACCGATGCTCGGAAAACTGCAGCAGACCGGGGCACAGGTCCAGGTACAGGACGGATCAATCCATGTCCAGGAACCCGCAACAATGATAGAAAAAGGCGACACAATCACAGGAGAAGACGCGGAAATACTCAACCAGCTCGGACTCGAACCCCTGGAGATAGGCCTTGACCTCGACATCGCATACAGCGAAGGAGAACTCTTCACAGCAGAAGAACTCGACATCGACACAGAAGAATACAGAACAGACGTCGAAACAGCTTCTTCCCTGGCATTCAACCTCGCAGTCAACGCAGGAATCATCAACGAAACAACAGCCTCAGCAATCATCAGCGAAGCAACACAAAAGGCA
>JBKHHG010000028.1:0-7320 GCA_046539225.1 Candidatus Nanohaloarchaea archaeon | reverse complement strand
ACAACAGTTCTATCCAGTATGCCAGGGATAAAGGCTCTGTGGTTGTCGCGGCCGCTGGAAACAGGGGAACTTATGAAAACATCACCGCGCCGTCTTCCGTGGCTGATACGATCTCTGTCGGTGCTGTCGACTACTCTGGAAACCTGGCATATTTCTCGTCGAAAGGCCCTGAGCCCGTAAACAAGATCGTGAAGCCGGAGGTTACGGCTCCTGGAGCAGTCATCAACAGTACATCGCATCAGTATCCTTCCACTAACTACACCGGGAGCTCCGGTACTTCGATGGCGACACCAGTGGTGTCAGGGGTTGTGGCTCTCGCCAGGGAGAAAAACCCTGACTGGAGCGTGGAACAGGTTGAGAACGCTGTCATCGCCTCAGGATCCGGCAACAAGGTAGGCGATGGAAAAAACGTGTTTGAAAGAGGTACAGGCCTGATAAACGCCTCGAAGATCGTCGACCCAGAGCTCATGCTTTCCGAAACCCGGTTCAACTACGGTAATATCTCCGCTCTAAAGCAGCATACAGAGACCCTGACACTGAAAAACACTGCTTCCGGTCCGAGAAACTACAGCATAGACTCCGAGATCCATATGTACAATACTTCCTCTGAAACTGTCGAGAACGGTGACGCAAACATAGGATTCAACCAGAGCAGTGTATACCTCGAGCCCGGAGAGCAGAAGGATGTCGAACTCTACCTCGAGATAAACGATGAGCACTCCATGCCTTACGGGGGCCTTGCACGTTTCAAAGCAGATGAATCATACTCTATACTTGTAGGAGGCTACACAAACGACGCAGCGGAACTCGAAGCAAAACTGTCGCTCAACGCCTCCACGATAGGCCTCAACGAAACCCTGGAAGCTGACGGATCCGCCTCGATCCCGGAGGACACGATCGAAAGCTACAGCTACGCCATGGGCGACTCCGACACGTTAAACGGAGAAAAAGTCGAGCACTCCTACAACTCTTCAGGCAACTACACCGTGGAACTCGAGGTATCCGGCGACGGCCTCTCCGACACAGACACCGAACAGGTAGAGGTTGAAGACCTTGAACCCCCCGAGGCCTCCCTGACAGCCAACAACTCGGAGCCCGAGGCCTCCAAAGAAGAAGTAGAGTTCGACGCCTCCGGATCCACAGACAATATAGGGGTTTCGTACTACCTCTACGATCTTGACGGGGACGGAAGCTACGAGAGAAACACGACCTCAAACACTTCAAAAACGTTTGAAAACCCGGGATCTGTAAACGTTACAGTCAAAGTTTTCGATGAGGCGGGCAACTCCGATACCTCTTCAGTTACAGTAAACGTGTCAGACGAGACGCTGCCTCAACCAGTCATCGACGCTAACACCACAGACCTGAATATCGGGGATGACGTCCTCTTGAACGGCTCCAATAGCAGCGACAACACCGGAATCGTAGAATACAACTGGAGCCTCAAAAACAAAACTGAAAGCCTCGAGGCCTTCACCGAAAGCTTTGAATCTCCGGGAACCTTCAACGTAACACTTGAAGCCGAGGACGACTACGGCAACTCCAACTCTACCTCTACCACGTTAAACGTATCAGACGAAACCCCGCCAGAGGCCTTGATAGACATTGAACCGGAAAACCCGGAGCTCGGCGAAGAAGCCAGTTTCTCCGCTGAAAACAGCTCCGACAACGTCGGCATAGAAGAATACCGCTGGGACCTCCAAAACGACTCTACCATAGAACACACCTCAGAAAACTTTTCCCAGGCCTTCGACTCGAAAGGCAACTACACTGTAAAACTCGAGGCAGAAGACTCTTCGAACAATACGGATACAGCATTTGAACAGTTCTTTGTAAACGATACTACTCCTCCCGAAATAAAACTAAATTTAGAAAACTCTTTCCCGCAGACAGACGAAGAATTCACAATCAACGCCTCGAACACGTCTGATAACGACTTCGTGAAAAATATAAGCTACGACTTCGGCAACGCGACAGCAACAGGAGAAACAGCCGCCCACTCCTACAGCCAGGAAGGCCTCTACACCGTAACAGTCGAGGCCTCCGACAACAGCTCCAACACAGCCACCAAAAACGTGGATATACAGGTTAAAGACTTCAACGCAACCATTGAGTCGCCGGAACAGAACATATCATCCAAAGACCAGCAGCTTAAAATATCGTTCACGAGAAACGTCTCCGACGTCAACGCAACGTTAAACAGCTCAGAGATCTCGCTGAAAAGAAAAGACAACAGAACATTTACCTCGGATCTGTACATGGAAGAAGGCCTCCACAACCTTTCAATAGAGGCTATTGACAGAAGCAACAACTCTTTGACACGTGAAAAACAGTTTGAAAACATGATAAAACCCGAGATAAACAGTTTCAACGTTTCAGAAAAATTAACACCGATCAACTCAACTGTAAAATTTAAATCCAACGTTTCAGAGGATAATCACAACTCTACACTGCTTGAACTGGAAAAACCTTCAGGAAACACTACCTCTATTGAAATGACGAACTCATCAAGCCTTGAAAACTCCACGGAGCGGACCGCGGAACTCAAGGCTGATGAAGAAGGAGTTTACAACTCAACAATCAATATAGAAGATACTTTCGGCAATAAAAACAATGAGACTCTTCAATTCGAGGCCTCGAATCCTGTAAAAGTTGGAGTATCATATGAACCGGATCAGAACCTTTCATCAAAGTTTACAGGGCCTTATGGCCGGGAGAAAAAAGGCCTCAACAGTTCAGAATTAAATACTTCGTTGCCGAGTTCAGAAAACTATACAACAGTGTTTGAAGACGATAAGATTCGTGTAAAACTTGATTCCACGAATTTAAGCCAAAATGTTTCCGGCGATCTTTACTGGAAACACGTTGATCCCGATATCGACTCCTTTAACGCCTATGAAACTCTGGCGGTTGAACAGCCTTTCAACTTTTCACAGGCCTCTATCCGCGCGGATCTAAATGCGGAAGACGTTTACAGGTGCAGCAGCTTTTCCAACGGGAGCTGCGGCTCGGACTGGGAAAAAATAAACGAGAAAATCGTGGACTCGGGTTCCTCTACAGAGATCAGGGTCGATGCCTTTTCAGCCTTCAGCTTCGGCGAGGAAGAATCAGACTCTTCAGACTCTGGCGGCTCTTCGGACTCGGACAGTTCTTCAGAGTCCTCGGAAAGTTCACAGGGCATTTCAGGCGGAGGTTTTACACCTGAGCTGGAGATAGTAGAGGAAGAAGACAGAGTTTTCATATACAACATTTACGAAGGCCAGAGAGTAAAGCTCAACGGTACAGGCCTTCCCCTGAACGCTATCGAGTTCGGGGCGGGTGATAACGAAAGCATTGAGATTGAGAAAGTTGAGGCGAACTCGAGCAGGTTCCAGACAGGCCTCTCAGCGAATTCAAGTCTTGAAAGCTTCGAACTCGAGTTTGAAATCGACGAGGAATGGATGGACAGCAGGATGCTTGAACCTGGGGACATCTCCATCTTCAGAGAGGAGGCTCTGACCACTGAGCTCGTAGACCGGGAAGAACTTCTGTACTCTGCAGAAATAGGCTCAGGCCGCTACATGATAGGATCCAGGACTTCATGCGGCGCCAACGGCTCAGTGGACGCAGTACTCGACTCCTGTGAGACTTACGAAAACCGGTGCAGCGTGCCTGAAAACGCGGAGATAGTTGAAAGCTGCCAGATTTACGAGGAGAGGGAAAGAGTTGAAAGGCTTATAGAGCAGAAACGCCAGGAACGGGGTGAATCGGAGCAGCTTGATCAGGCCTCTCAACTTCTTGAATCGGGAAGGGTTCAGGACGCGGCTGAAAAGGTTGAAGGCCTTGAATCCTCTGACGGCAGCAGCTCTATACTCTGGATGGTACTGGTTTTCGGGGCTGTAGGCCTCTCCGTCTTCGGCGTAAAGCTCTACAGGGTAAGGAGGAAAAGGGTGCTCCTCCACCAGATGCAGGAGTTGACCCGGATGCTTAAAGAGTTGCAGGATCAAGGACGGGATATCGGCGCCGCGGCTGAAAAACTTGGAGAGGCAAACCAGGCCTTGAGAGCCGGCGACTACGGAAAAGCCAGGGAAGCGACTTCCCAGGTCAGGCAGATGCTAAAGGTTTAAAGCCTTTCAACCTATTTATAAGAGTTGTCTCCACTTCTGTATTTACCCGTGAAGTCTCCGGGTTCACGCCTCGCAAGAGGCCTCTGAGGTGAAAAATTACCAATGCCAAAGAAGAGTAGATCCAGAAGCGGTTCGCTTGCGTTCAAGCCGAAGGTAAGAGCTGACAGAATATACCCGGATATTAATACATGGGAAGATACTGAAGAGCTCAAACCGCTCGGCTACGCAGGCTACAAAGTCGGAATGACCCGAGTACTTAGAATAGATGATACAGAAGGAGCGACAAAAGGCCAGGAAGTGGCGGACGCAGTCACAGTTATAGAGGCCCCGCCACTAAGAGTCTACGGAGCAAGGTTCTACACAGAAGACCCTAACTCCGGCGAACAGGTCTTTACAGAGGCCTGGACAGAATCGCCTTCAAAAGAACTCCAGAGAGCAACCAGCATCCCAAAGGATGGAAACCTTGACAACCTGGAGAAAGCGAAAGAGAACGCAGACTCGCTCAGCGATGTAAGGCTTCTGGTCCACACACAGCCGGACAGAGCAGGCCTTTCAAAGAAGAAGCCGGCGAACTTCGAGTTAGGCCTCGGAGGCAGCGTCGAAGAAAAACTCGAGTACGCAGAAGAAATGATCGGAAAAGAGATCGAGTTTAACGACGTATTTGAGGTCGGAGAGTATTCTGATGTTGTAGCCGTTACAAAAGGAAAAGGAGTGGAAGGCCCTGTCCAGAGGTACGGCATCAAGAAACTGGACCACAAGACCCAGAAGAAGAGACGAAAGGCGGGAAACGTCGGTCCATGGCACCCAGACCAGTTGAGCTGGAGGATCCCGCTTCCAGGACAGGAAGGATACAACAACAGAACCGAGCTAAACAAGAGAATCCTGGACTTTGGAGACGCTGAAGAAGTCCAGAGAGAAGGCGGCTTCAAGAACTACGGCGAAGTCAACTCAAACTATATTTTGATCAAGGGCAGCGTTCCAGGACCTTCAAAAAGGCTTGTAAGGCTGAGAACCGCCCTGAGAAACGACGAAAAACCTGGAGAACCAAACATTACACACATCAACAAGTGATAGAAAATGGCAGATTTACCAGACCAGTTCAATGAAAGAGTAAGGCCTGATATAGTAAAGAGAGCCGCGCTTTCAATCAAATCCAAGGACAGGCAGAGCTATGGAAGCGACAGCGAGGCAGGCCTCAAACACGTTACCTGGTGGAGAAACAGGAGAAGAAGCTATCGTTCCAGGAAGGGAAGAGGAAGGGCACGCACCCCGAGAAAGATCCAGGTCGCGAGAGGGATGCAGCTGTTCGGCGACGGAGCAGAAGCACCGAACACAAGAGGAGGAAGAAGAGCACATCCTCCGAAACCTGAGAAAGACTTTTCAGAAGATATTAACGACAAGGAAAGAAGAAAAGCAATTCGTTCAGCCATCGCAGCATCCAACGACGCCGAGTTAGTCAACGAGCACCACAGCTATGATGGAGAGCTGCCGATCATCGATGAAGGCCTTGAATCAGTTGAAAAGACTTCAGAGCTGAAGGAAAGACTTGAAGACTTAGGCCTTGAAGACGAGCTGGAAAGATGCAGCGAGAAAAAGGTAAGAGCCGGAAAAGGCGCCAACAGGGGAAGAAAGTACAGGAGAAAGAGAGGCCCTCTCATAGTAGTTGCAGAAGACGAAGGAGTTCTCCAGGCCTCAAACAATCTTGCAGGAGTAGAAGTCTCTCTCGTCGACCAGTTGAACGCTGAGAAGCTTTCGATGGGTGCAAGGCCTGGAAGGCTTGTAGTATGGAGCGAAAAAGCACTTGAAAAACTGAATGAAGAGGAGCTGTACCAATAATGACTAAGATTGTAGGTGATCTTTGATATGGAAGAGGATCGTGCATGGGAAGTAGTTGAACATCCGCATATGACCGAGCAAGCAATGGACATGGTGGACATGGAGAACAAGCTGGTTCTAATGGTTGATCTTGAAGCGGATAAGAACCAGGTTGAAGACGCAGTCGAAACACTGTTCGGTGTGACGGTTAAAAAAGTAAACACGCAGATTACTCCACAGGCAGAGAAAAAAGCATACGTAAAACTGAGTCCCGAGGACGACGCGATGGAAGTCGCGACACAGCTCGGAATGATGTAAAGAGGTACAAAACATGGGATCGCCGCTTAGACAACAGAGAAGAGGGAAAGCATCTCCCAACTACAGGTCCAGGAGGAACGGAGAAGACGTCTCCCACGAAAACAGAGAGATCACGGGAGAAGTAGTCGACATAGTACACGACTCCTCAAGGACTGCTCCAGTCGCTGTAGTAGAGTTCGAGGACGGAGAGAAGAGAAGCATTCTCGCACCGGAGACGCTGGCGACAGGAGACGAAATAGAGATAGGTGTTTCCGCGCCTGTAGAGCCGGGCAACACTCTCCCCGTCGGAGAGATCCCTGAAGGAGTACCGATCCACAACATCGAGCTTCAGCCGAACGACGGCGGAAAACTCGTCAAAAGCTCAGGAACATACGCTTTCGTAGTAACACACGAAAAAGACGGTACAAGAATTTCCCTGCCAAGTGATGAATTCAAAAAACTCGATACTAACTGCAGAGCAACCATTGGAAAAGTAGCAGCCGGAGGAAGACTCGACAAACCTTTCGTCAAGGCAGGAAACAAGTTCAAGGAGATGAAGGCGAAAGGAAAGCCTTATCCAAAGGTATCCGGCGTAGCAATGAACGCAGTAGACCACCCATTCGGTGGATCCGCAAAACCAGGAAAGGCCAAGACCGTTTCACGCCACGAATCGCCAGGACGTAAAGTCGGCAGCATAGGCGCAAAGAGAAGCGGACAGAAAAAGGAGTGATGTTATAGATGACTTATAGAGGACACGAACTCGAGGAACTCAAAGAAATGAGCCATGAAGAGCTCGCAGAAGTAATGGATACAAGGGCCAGAAGAAAACTTGAGAGAGGCCTCAGAGAACAGGAAGAAAAACTTTTGAAAGACATAGAAGAAAAAGGCCAGGCAAAGACACATCTCAGAGGAATGATTGTACTGCCAGAAATGGTAGGATCAACAGTCGAGATCTACAATGGACAGGGATTCGTCCCTGTAGAAATCGAGGAAGAGATGATCGGCCACTACCTCGGAGAGTTCGCGAAAACCCGGAAAGAAGTATCTCACAGCGCGCCAGGCCTTGGTGCAACGAGATCTTCAAAGCACGTACCGCTCAAGT
>JBKHHG010000027.1:0-8191 GCA_046539225.1 Candidatus Nanohaloarchaea archaeon | reverse complement strand
ACGCACCTGGGTAAAAAACTGTTGAACCAGCTGGACGATGAGGAAGAGGAAAACCTGACGATAGAGACCCAGGTAAGATCCAAAAGCAACGTTGAGTTCGACGGAGACGTGGAACGGTTGAAGCTCGGTGACTCTTACTCTACGAGAAAGTTCCTCAACATTTCGCATGCCAGAAAATTCATGCAGACCACTCTCGTGGCTTCAAAAGCCAAGGAACTGGTCGAATCCGGTAGAACCGCGTCAATCAGAGAGGTTTACTACCAGTTAAAACACAGTATTTCAGGCCTTGACGAAAACACGTTCGAGGACCAGGACGAATCCAACAACGTCGTCGTGGATATCGAGACTGCAACAGGAGCCATCCGGGAAGACCTGCATCTCTTCGCGGAGCCGAAAGGAACACTGTTCGGACCGGTCGTCATCAACGACTCAGGCGACAGCATCGACTGCATGAACATGGGAACCTCAGGCCTATCAATTCCTTCAATCGTTGACCACTACGAGTTCGAGGAATGCAACGCAGACTTCCTGCTCGTCGTGGAGACCGCGGCAATGGTCAACCGACTCGTTGAAGAAGATTTCCATAAAGACCACAAAGCCATCATCCTCGGAACCGGAGGACAGCCAGCAAGAGGAGCAAGAAGGCTCATCAACATCATGCACGAAAGACTCGACCTGCCTGTATACGTATTCACAGACGGCGACCCATGGGGATACTACATCTACTCCGTCCTGAAGTCAGGTTCAATGAGCCTGGCGTTCCAGTCAGACCGTTTAGCGACTCCAGACGCCAAGCTTATCGGAATGACCATGGAGGACATCGAAGAATACGACCTCCACCACGTCACAGAAGACCTGAAAGGAAAACCAGAAGACTCAGGCGGACCCACAAAAGACTACAAACGTATCCACGACGTCATGGAGTACAACTGGATGCAGAAAGAAGAATGGCAGAAACAGTTCCAGAAAATGCTCGACATGGGAGTCAGAGTCGAACAACAGGCCTTAGCAGCCAACAGCCTGGAATTCGTCGCCAACGAATACCTGCCCGAAAAAATCGAGAACGAAACATTCCTCGACTAAAGGCCTGATTTAGGCCTCAACTTCATTCCATATAAAAAATCTATCTCCCAAAAACCAAAACACAGCCCAAGTAGCTCAGCAGGTAGAGCGCCACGCTGTTAACGACTCCAATCACGGAGATCGACACGCTGCAGCATACTCAAACGAATTTGCTGCTTAAAGCATCACCCAGTGATGCGGCTCCAAACCATTCACAGAATGGCTAAAAAAGGATATGACAGATACGTGGTGGTCCCAGGTTCGAATCCTGGCTTGGGCGTTAACCTTCTAAAAAAACTCCAGCAGAAAAATACTTCAATAAAATAAATAGGAAAAAGCAGCGTCGAGAAACGCTTCTTCAGCTTTCAAGCGCC
The DNA here is from genome assembly GCA_046539225.1 of Candidatus Nanohaloarchaea archaeon. GTDB lineage: Archaea > Nanohalarchaeota > Nanosalinia > Nanosalinales > Nanosalinaceae > B1-Br10-U2g21. Next base: position 6,755 of record JBKHHG010000027.1, on the reverse strand, counting down.
TCTCTAATATCCTCTGCCCTAACCGTTACACGGCCTTTATTCTCAGCAATTTCAACGGCTTTCTCACCGATTTCAAGGCCTCTACCTTCCAGATCATCGTTGAGTTCTTTCGCTGCTTCTTTTGAAACTCTTTTCTCAGTCTGAGTCTTGATAAACTCTTTCATCTTGGAAATCGAAAACTCCATGCTTGCTAATCACCTGATAGATACTTATTCAAAGTCTTAACCTTAAAAAGACCCGCAAAAAACTCGGAAAATCTGCTGTACTTTTTCTATTAATATAATATTATGTAAAAATAGTTATTAAGCCGTAGATTACCTTCGTGTTATTGTAACTTGCTTAAAACAACAATTGCAACGGTTTAAAGCTGTTAAACTATAGTAAAGATTTCTAAAGTCCAAACCTTACTCTTTCTTGAAGGCCTCTGCTATCAGCAACGGAAGCACAAGAGTTGCTTCAGCCTCTACCTGTGTATAGTTAGATGTTTCTTCCTTTATCTTGCCCCAGGAAACCGCTTCTTTGGGCGGAGCTCCTGAAAGAGATCCATCGCCTTCCATCCCTGTAGAAATATACACTGCGTGGTCTGTTCCTCCTCTGAAAAGGTTGGACATTATGGCCTGGTGTTTAGGTACGCCGTCGCCGACTGCTATTATGCCTGTGTTCTCTGCTTCTATTGCTTCGTGGATGAGCTTGTCCCAGTCGTCGAGTATCTCTACACCGATTTCTGAGTCCTTTTCCTGCCGGTAGTAGAACATGTAGTCTCCTATCTCGGCGTCGATCAACGCAGGGCAGTAAACCGGTATATTGTTTTCGCTGCTCCAGTAGAGAAACGAATTCTTCTCTTCGAGGCCTTCATCCTCTCCAATCTTTTTTCCAAGCTGTTCTGCTACTTCTGTAGGCGATCTAAGCTTTTCATCTTTGAAAAAGTCCGGGAAGAACTCGTTGTTAAGCCAGGATTCGAGCCAGACGTAGTTATCGGATTCTACGAAGATGTTGCCTAAACGGTTGACACCCTGCTCCCTGAGCTCAGCCTCATCCACATCCCATTCGCCCATTTTGAAAGGCCTGGCGCATTTTATGGTATCCTCGGTGTGGGAGCCTGAGGATGTGATCACCACGTCGACAAGCTCTTCCCTGACAAGGTAGGCGATCGATTCTCTGAGGCCTGAAGAGATAATATTTGACGTAAAGGTTAGGAAGATCTTCGAGTCTTCTTCCTGCATCTTTTTCACGATCTCTATTGCTTCATGGAGGTGTGAGGCCTGAAAACCTGTCGTGGCATACTTCTCCATCATCTCCGAAAAATCGAATTCGCCCCTGAAGTCGTATCCTTCAACGGTTTCGGCCTCGACTTCTTCATCCGTACCAGGGATGACGTGGTCACGGCTTTCCTCTGACATAGAGAAGTTGGGGCTCCAAAATCTTTTATTTCAAAAAACCGCTGAAAAGTTATGGATCTCAAAGAATCTTTTTCAGGCTTGAAAAACCTTGAATACATGGGAGGCCTCATCGCAGGCTTCACAGCAATCTCTCTTGTAGCCTACCTTATAGATGGATCGCTGCCTGACCTTGCCTCAACCATCGCATTCATCGCTGTATTCACACTGGCCTACCTCGTACTCGAAAAAATCTCGGTATTCTGAAGGTTGTTTCTTAAAACTCACCTTCGAATCCAGTCTTACCGAAGTGCCTTTGCCCCGCAAAGGCTCTATGATGATCAAACCCTCGCATCTCCTTGAGATGCTGGTTGCAGAAGACTCACTGAGTCTTTGATTCAGAAGTTTGGCCGAGTAGCTCAGCCTGGGAGAGCGCTTCACTGAAGATGGAGTTGTCCCCGGTTCAAATCCGGGCTCGGCCAACTGGTTACGCTTAGTTGACACGCAAGGCATGGTTCAGTCGAACCATGCATTCTGATAATGAAACTTCCGCAACCAACGGTTGCTGGTTACAGAAGAACATCAAAGTTCTTCGAATTCAGAAGTTTCGTTCGGATCCGGGCTCGGCCATTCTGCGTTTTAGAATTTGTTTTACAGGCTTTTTAGAGGAAAATCTAAAAAAAGTTTTCCTACCAGGCCTTATACAGGCTATGGACAAAGGCCATGGACTCAGAAAAGCTATAGAGGCCAATAATCGCAGGGATACAAGTTCATCCTATCTCAGTGATGATACCAAGTACTGGTTAAAGGTAGCAGGAGGTTTAGGTTTAACTGGGCTTCTGACATTGAGCGTCGCAGGTGTTGGTATGAAGGCTGCGGAGGAGTCAAGTATAGAGTTTCTGGAGATTGGAATGCAGTACAGCAGCGATATAGCTGAGTACAGCGTAGAGTATTCAGAGGAGATAAGTCAGGGACTCAGTTACTCTTTCGAGGCTATAGATAGCTTTCTTGGTTGAGTTACCATGGATCGTGTTGGTAGCCATGTTCTTCCGCTCTTTCGATCATTTCTTCCTCTGTTACTTTTGAGACAGGTGCTTTCTGCCAGTCCTCAAATCCGTCTCTGATCTTCTCTGTGGCCTCGGCCTCTTCCCTGCTCATGACCGAGACGTTGGCGGTTTCATCGTCGTAGAGCTCGATTATCCAGTAGTTGTCTTCCTCCCCCATAGTCACACCCAGTAATTGGAATCGATATCTTTTATTTGCTGTCACATCTCCTCGAGAGGTTCGATACCGAGAAGCTGTAGGCCTTGATCCGTTATATCCACGAAGATCTCAACCAGTTTCAAACGGTTTTCCTGCCGGTCCGAGCCCAGAACCTTGCATTCATGATAGAATGTGTTGAACTCTTCACACAGGGTTGAAAGATAGTTCGCGATCTTCGCCGGATCTCTCTGATTCGCAGCCATTTCAACTTTCTCCGGGAACTCGGCCAGTTTCTTCAACAGCCGGTGCTCAGCATCTTCAAGCTCTCCATCGAATTCTCCGGTAGAAGAGGCCTCGCGTAGGATACTTTTGGCACGGACGTTCGAGTACTGTAGGTAAGGCCCTGAATCTCCTTTGAACGATATTGCTGTATCCCAGTTGAACTCCATGTCTTTTTTACGGGAGACTGCAAGGTTTCGATACTTTACCGCTCCGATACCGATGGCTTCCGCGTTCTGAAGTTGGCGGTCCATCTCTTCCTCGGCTTTCTCTTCCGCGAGTTCGATAGCTTTCTCGAATATCTCTGACTGCTCGATTATCAGGCCTCTGCGCGTCGACATGCTGCCTTCAGGCAGGTTAAGCATACCGTAGGAGATATGCTCTGATCCATCTGTTTCGATACCCATTTCATCGGCTATCCTGAAGAGCTGCTTGAAGTGAAGCTCCTGCTCTGAAGCGACCACATACAGATTGTGGTCGAAGCCTTCCTGATTCCTCTTCTTCAAATTGTAGAGGTCTCGTGTGATGTAGAGAGTGGAGCCATCTGCTTTCAGAAGGACTGTGCCAGGCATCTCCTCGTCCTCAAATTCGTAGAACACTGAGCCATCTTCATCACGTTCTATCTTGCCTTCTTCAACCCAGTCATTGACCAACTCTTTAGACTGTTTGTAAACCTTCGATTCCCCGGTTATGCGGTCGAAATGGATATCCAATCTTTCGTATTCCTCCTTGTGGTACTCCAGTGTTGCTTCCCGGAACTTTTTCCAGAGCCTGACGGCCTCTTCATCCCTGTTCTCGATCTTCTTCGCCCATTTCTGGGCCGCCTCCTCTATCTCAGGCCTTTCCTCAGCCAGTTCATGAAACTTGACGTAGATGTCCAGCATGTATTCGATCGGTTCATCCTCGAACTCTTTCTCCGACTCGATATTCCTGTGGCCGTAGATAACTTTTCCGATCTGCGTTCCCAGGTCGCCGATATAGTTTTCCGCGGTAACATCCCTGCCTGCAAATGACAGTATTCTGCGCAGCGAGTCACCGAGAACGTTGTTCCTAAGATGCCCAACGTTCATAGGCTTCGCAATATTCGGAGAGGAAAACTCTACAAGCACCTTACCATCTCTCTGCTCAACTCCGAAGGCCTCAGAACTTAACTGCTTATCCACTTTCTCAGCGTATTTTTCGCGGTCAAGGTGAAAGTTGAGGTATCCTGGGCCTGCGACCTCCATAGAATCAATCAGATCAGATTCAATACTTTCCGATAGATCTTCGGCGATCTCTCTCGGGTTTTTCCCGAGTTCAGAGCTTGCGGCCATACACGGGTAGGCAAAGTCAGCATGTCTATCAGGCCTCTCAATATCCTCTTCCGTTACCTTTATCCCTGTTTGTTCTTCTACAAGCTCTGCGAGTTCGGCCTTGATCGCCATGAAACTAGTTTGACGGACAATATTCAAAAATTAAACTAGATCAACCAGTCTTTCCAGAATCCTATTTGAGGCCTTTACGGCGTTCCCGTTGTCAAGACTCGGCGCAACCTCGACTATGTCGGCGTGCAGGGGTTCGACCTCTTCAACCAGTTCCAGAACCTGTTCAACCATAAGATCGCCGTCCGGGTATCCTGTGCCGGGCGCCACTTCCTCTCTGAGAACATCTATATCGATGGAAAGATAGGCCTCCCCCTCGAACTCTTCCATGAATTTTCCAAGTTCTCCAGGCCTGTAGATGTGGAAGTTGCGTCCTTCGAGATACTTTTCCTCGTCTTCATCGATTCTCGTAACTCCAACAAAGTAGACTTCGCCCGGTTTGAAAAGGCCTTCTTCGACAAGCTCTCTTACCACGACATCATGCGAAACGTGTTCACCGACTTTTTCTTTCAGGTCAAGATGGGCGTCGAGCCAGACCAGCTGAAGTCCTGGGTTCTTCTCTTTCAAGGCCTTGATAACAGGGAAAGAGACGGAGTGATCTCCGCCTACAGAAACCATAGGCCTGTCATACTCCGCGAGTTCTGCAGTGTTTTCATAGATCCTGCTATGAGTCTCCTCCAGGTCGAACTCATCCGGGAAGACCTCATCCACCATCACAGCCCTGTCAAAGCTGAGGCCTCCCAGGATTTTCTCCGGCGCATCTAAAGTTCCTTTCCTCGGGTTTCTATGGATGCCCATGTCACAGGGGAGTTTCTGTATGATTAGTTCTGCCTCTCCGGGTTTGCTGGTTTCCACGCCTGAAGTTTGGGGCTGGAAACTATTTAACGTAGGTCTCTATGTCGGTACTCCAATGGCTTCAAAGCTTCCTATACCTATGCTTGCCAGGATTGAAAGAGCCGCCACGACTGTTAACCAGGATACAACCGCGATAAGGCCTGCGTCTATCCATCCTCCGGGGTAACGGGCCTTGATCACTGCAAGCCAGACGAAAAGCGTGATAAACCTCCTATAAACGGTATGCCTCCGAAAAAGAAGCCGAACACAGCCCATAGCAACGCGCCTATGAAAGCTGTTCCCGCCGCGTACCCGTAGTCTTTTTTACCTGTTACTATGCGGCCACCTGCGTAGAGGCCTAAACCTCCTATCAGCAGTCCGACGATAAAGATCAGAATTGAATCAATTATAGCCATACACAATATTAAGGAGGTGCCAGATAAAAGATAGTTATTACAGTAATGGACATGAATCAGGATTGAAACCCGGCTTTTTCCGAGGCCTGAAGCGCAGGCCTCCTGATGATCGGACTTTCAGAAGTTCGGACCCGGAGGGGATTAGTGAACGAACTGCCTAAGGAAGCAGTTCACAGTTCCTTAAAGCATTCTTTGAATGCTTTTTTTGCGTATCTTGAAGACCATATAGGTCTTCTGCTCTAGAAAACCTTGCGGTTTTCGTAAGATCGAGCGTAACCAATCGGACCCGGAGGGATTTGAACCCTCGACAGCTCGGTATCCTTCTCGAAGATCAGAGATCTTCTCAGTCCCCGTCTCTTATAGAGACTTGAGGTTTAGAAGCCGAGTGCTCTGTCCAGGCTGAGCTACGGGCCCTTTCCTGTAGTTTTTATACTACTCCTGCATTCAGGGCTACTCCTGTTATTGCAACCATGAAGCCGAGTGCAAGCACTACTTTGGGGTCGAGTTCGATTCCTGTATCGGCTTCGTAGTACTGTACGAGGCCTCCCATGCTGGATGGCATGTTGCCTCCTTCTTCCTGCGCCATGTGTAGAAAGTTGCGGGGAAAATTGATAAAGGCCGGGTATTGCCCGGTGGAGCCGGTGGTAATCCCGATTCTGTTGGTGGACGAGATCTATCTCCCACATCCCTGCGGATGTGTGTGCACCGTCTATGGGCTTGCCACGTGGAACGGAACTTCGTTTCAACGTTTCCCGGGGCAACGTCGCGTAAAGGTCATTCTGCGCCACAGGCCGTATCGTTTCTGCAGTTCCATGCCTGAGGCCTACGACATCGGTTAAGACGCCTTGAGGCCTCGGGCTCGAATCCTTTCGGATCACAGGCCTTACGCCTGCTCCACTGCGAAGATACTGTTTCCAGTATATTCTAAAGGCCCAAAAACTCCATTGAAGGAATTTCGGGCCTGTGGTCGGGACTTTCCTCCCTTTAAACACTTTGCGTGAAAGGGATACTCGTCTCCCGGCTCCAGTAATGTGGTGTAGGCTAATTGTTAAGAAGTTGTTGTACTGTTTTGAAAGGGGTTCGACCAGGTCTAAAGGACTCCTGTAGTTGAGTGTGTTTGAACGTTGAAGCTCAAGCCGGTGCCTTACCACCAAACCCGAGATCCGCTCTTAGTAGTGGTCGGCTGAAACTCTCGTTGCCTTGAGTCTTACACCGCCACTCTATCAACCCATCTTGTATGGGCGCGGACGCGGTCTCTTTTTGAGGAGGCTTTCGAGCTTAGATGC
>JBKHHG010000026.1:0-8852 GCA_046539225.1 Candidatus Nanohaloarchaea archaeon | reverse complement strand
GGATTAGTTACTACCGAAAGGTAAATAAAAGTGGAGTGGTTATTAATGTATAGAGTGAAATCAAAAACTGTGTGGAGGGTTGCATAGATGGGATTAAAGCAGGTGATTGTCGTCAACTCCGATCTGGAGATGAGTAAAGGCAAGCTGGCGGCACAGGCCTCACACGCATCGCTTAACGCATATCTTAAATCGGATGAAGAGTTGAGATCTGAATGGAAGGCCTCTGGAGCGAAAAAGGTTGTGGTCGAGGCCTCGGGTTCAGGCTTCAGTAAGTTACTTCAAAAGGCTGAAACACTTAATATACCCTGTTACAAAGTAAATGATGCCGGACTTACCGAGCTTGAACCCGGTGCGGAGACCGCGCTGGGCCTCGGACCTGACAAGGCCTCTAAAATCGATAAAGTTACAGGCGAACTGGAACTGGTGGATTGAATGGAAGCAGAGCTTGACGAAGAAGAAAAGGATTTGAATCTTGCGGAGATGGACTGGAGCTACTACACTGATACTCCAGGCATGAAAGGAGCGATAAAGGAACAGGTGGGGGATTTCGTGGTGCAGGAGCTGGCCTCACACAATACAGGAGAGGGAGACCACTTGATCGTGAAGCTGCGGAAGCAGAACATGACAACCCTCCAGGCTATAAACAAGCTCTCCAAGATGCTGCATATTTCAAGGAAAAGAATAGGCTATGCAGGCAACAAAGACAAACGGGCGATAACCGAACAGTTCATATCCATCAAAGGCGTTTCTGAAGAAGATGTCAACCAGGTATTTACCGACGAGTTCGATCTCGAGGTTATTGGAGAGGGCGACAGTATAGGCCTTGGAAACCTGATGGCGAACAGGTTTGAGATAACTGTCAGGGATCTAAACCTTCCGATTGAAAACATCAGGAGGATGGCGTTGAACACTGTAGAGGAGATGGATGGCAAGATGCCGAACTACTTCGGCGACCAGAGGTTTGGAAGCGCAAGGCCTATCACCCACCAGGTCGGAAGACTGATTTTGAGAGGTGAGTGGGAGGAAGCTGTCTGGACCTATATCGCCAAACCGTATGAAGAAGAGTACAAATCCATCAGAAAAGTCAGGGAAGACCTCTGGGAAACCCGGGAAGTCGAAGGAGCAGCGGAGAGAATCCCTGAAAAGTTCCAGTACGAGAAAACCCTGCTGTACCACCTGACCAAAAACCCTGGAGACTACAAAGGCGCTATCAAAAGACTTCCTGAAGGCCTCCAAACGCTTTTTATCCACGCCTACCAGAGCTGGGTGTTCAACCGTGTTCTCTCACAGCTTGTTGAGGAAGGATGGTACGACGAAAAGTACGAGATTCCATTGGTGGGCTACAAGACTGATTTGAAGGATAACAGGCCTGAAAACCTGACAGCCGAAGTCCTTGAAGAGGAAGGCGTTTCGCAGGAAGACTTCAGGATGCAGGAGATGCCCGACCTGAGAAGCGAGGGAAGCTACAGGAGAGCATTCGCGGATTTCAGGAACTTTGACATCCTGGAGATCGAGGACGACGACCTGAACATGGGCAGAAACAAGATGGCTGTCAGCTTTGACCTGCCGAAAGGATGCTACGCCACAACGTTCTTAAGAGAGATAAAGAAGAACTGAATATGATCCTGTACATAGCCTGGCTGCTTATCTTTTCATCGGTATTCTTGGCGGTCTTCTACCTCAGTATCTACTCAGGTATAAAGGCTCGGAGGACTGAAGCCTGGGAGCTGGATACGGAGCCTTCTGTCACAGTTTTAATGCCGGCCTACAACGAGGAAGAAGTCGTAGAAAAATCGCTGGAATCCGTCAAAAACCTGGACTACCCCAACTACAGTGTAAAGTTTGTCGATGACGGCTCCACAGATGGGACTCTGGAAAAAGCGGAGAAATACGCATCCGACAGTATAGAAATAATAGAACATGAGGAGAACCGGGGAAAAGCCGCGGCCCTCAACACAGGCCTTGAAGAAGCTGATTCAGACTATGTAGTGGTCCAGGACGCCGACTCAGAGATAGAGGCCTCTCTACTGGAAAAAGCACTGGCAAAGATGGAGGAAGAGAAAAGTATCGGCGCGGTAATCGCTGCAATCATGCCTTTAAAGGCCGACAGCTTTGTGAGAAAGATACAGGTCGTCGAGTACCGTTTAACCAACTTCTACAGGATGCTGATGACGGAGATGGATACTTTGAACGTTACGCCCGGAGCCTTCTCTGTCTACCGAAATCTGGATCTGAAAGAGGTTGGAGGCTTCGATGAAGGCAATATTACAGAAGACCTGGAGATGGCGTTCAGGCTGAGAAAACACGGCAGAAACTTCGAGATGATATACTTCAACAGCTCAAAGACAGAGTTTCCATCAACGCTGAAACAGCTCTACAACCAGAGGGTAAGATGGGCCCGCGGCTTCATATATAATGCTCTTAAGTACCGTGAAATGTTTCTGAACCCTGAATACGGCTACTTCGGAACGGTCCAGCTGCCGATTCTCGTCGTGATGCCGGCACTGATCGTGGCATCCTTTGGAATGGTGTTCACAGGCCTGATACAATCCCTCTACAGCTACATCCTGACAGTATCAGCTGTAGGCCTGTCGCTGCCGGATTTAGGCCTTGAAAACCTTTACTTCACTCTGCTCTCGATGAACTGGAAGATATACATTCCGTTGCTGCTCAGCCTGGTGCTTGTAGCGTATATTATCGCGGTAGCGTACCGTTACTCCGGCGAAAAACCTGAAAACGTTCTGGCGCTGCTGTTCTACTTCTTCGCGTACTTCCTGTTCCAGTCAGGATTCTGGATAGCAGCGGTTTTAAAAGAACTCGCTCGGAGTAAAAAGGTATGGACGTAGTCAGGGAATCCCTGCTAAAGGCCTCAGCCTTCACCTTAATCATGGTTCTGCTCGGAGTGTTTGTAGGCCTCCAGATGGATAACCTGAGGCAGGATCATCTTTCGCAGGAGTTGAGGCAGTCCAACCTCGAGACCGAAACCTTTGTAGCCCTTCAAAGCTATATAGAGGGCTCTGAAAACTACTGCGAACTCATGCAGGTGCGAGTACCTGATATAAACAGGAGAAGCGCAGAACTCGGAAGCAAACTGACGCAGCTTGAAGGACAGAACCTTGGAAACGATACAGAGTACGATTACATCCGTGACCGTTACTACAACAACCAGATCCGGCTCTACAGCGCGCTGAAAAAATACGAAGGACAATGTGGCGTAAACCAGACCAAAGTCCTGTTCTTCTTCGATGAATCAATAGATAGTCAACGCCAGGGAGAAGTACTTAACGAACTCGTCCAGGAGACAAACATCAGCATATTTTCATTCAACTCGGAGCTTGAAAGGCCTGAAGTTGGAAAATCACCTGTCGTTGAAGTACTTAAAGCAGACTACAACGTTACGGAAGCCCCTACATTAATTGTAAATGATGAACGGAAGCTTGAAGGATTCATATCAAAGAGAGAGCTTCAAAACGAGGTTTTACAGTGAGAAAATACTTTGTAATCGTGGCGATAGCAGCAGTCATAGGCCTCTCCACAGGAATGGCTTTTGCCGAGTTTTCACAAGATGAGAGCTACTGCGAGAAAGTTGAACAACAGATAAGGGATAGAGAGAAGGTTGGCGGAGCAGTGGCGTGTGTTGACCCCTCCGCGACCGATATAAATATCAGTGAGGAGGCCTCAGCAGGGTTGAAGTGCAGCTGCATGATCCTGCAGAACGGCGAGATCCAGTTCGTGAACGTTGGAACCGCCTAGTTCAGAAACTCCTCTTTCACGTATATCCGGTTACTTCTGCCTTCTTTCTCCTTTTCAATGACTCCTTTCTCCTCAAGCTCCGATATAACTCCTGAAATCTTGGCTTTAGAGTATCTGGATGAATCTACAACGTCTTTCTGAAGCATATCACCTTCTTCGGCGAGTATCTCCAGAACTTCATTTTCGTCCTCGGTTAGTTCTTCAAAGGCCTCAGGTTTTTCACTATTTCTCCGTCTGTAGTACCAGTAGAGGCCTGCGATGAAGAGAGTTACGAGTATTACAGCTATTATATCCGGGTAGCTGGGGGCAAGCTGTTCGTAGGTAACCTGATAGGACATTGTATCGCCGAGAGAGGGTTTATCTGACCATTTGACGTGTATTCTGCGGCCTTCGCTTCCTACCTCTCCTGATCCCGGCTCTATAACCGGTGTGGAGACGTTCTGCTGGTCAATGATTCCCGTGCCTTCAGGGAGAAAAACCTGAAAGCTGTAGCTTTCTACAGGCCTGTAGATCGACTGGCTGTACCTGAAGATGTTGACGCCGTTTATCTCGCGGCTGAGGCCTGAACTCCTGTAATCCATTTTCACGGAGAAGTTATGTCGTTGATCAGTAGGGCAGCGTATCTCTCCTCCCAGCGTCATCTCCTCAAAACTGCATTCTACGTCTTTACCCTCGATCTCTGCGTCAAGCTGCTGGACCGGGTGATTCGTGATATAGGTGAAGCTGGATGAGGTCAACTCCTCTATATCGAGGGAGGCCTCTACCGACTGATCCTCAAGGTCTACAGTAATGTTCTCCTCTGTTATCGACGTGGCAGCGGCTCCGGATACAAAGATGCTGAGCAAGACCGTCAATGCCAGCGTTCTCCTCATTTTGTTGATTCCCAGGTTATCCTTCGGTTTTGCTTACCAGCATTCCGCCGAGACCTATCTCCGCGTAACGCCTCATAATGTCAGCGACGTCCTGCAGGGTCTCCTGCCCCTCCTTCAGGCTGAGCTCGTAGGTATCCGGTCCCTCCATCTGGATATAGGTCGGGCCATAGTTAACGGTCAAGGCGATCGCCTCCTCAAAGCTTGAGGCCTCAACCACTGTCTCCGCAACCTGCGAGTAACCTTCCTCCAGGTCGGGATGAGGCTTTTCAACCTTCTCCGTCTCATCAATGTTCTGCTCAAGTATTTCAGCTTCCGGCTCGTTTCCAAGTTTTTCGAGGTGGTCCTCAAGAGAGCCCTTAACTCCCTCTTCCGTAGTCGCTACGGCCTCAAACACCATCCAAAGCTTTACTTTCATACAAAGTTATTTCACCACCACAGGCTTAAAGCTTTCAACCCTTGGAATTAAAGTTCAGGCCTGACAAAACCCTATCATGGAACAGCTAAACCGGTTGAAACAGAGAATCCGCGAAGTCGAGTACAGCTACTGGTTCGACAAAAAAGAGTTCGGAAAAGTCGTGATAATCGCGTCACTCGCCCTTCTCGTCGTATCAGTCCACGCAATATACACTATCGATGACGCTGTGGAACAGGCCTCAAACTCCACTGAGAGAATGCAGAAAACCGCTGCCCTCGTTGGCTCCGACGGCTTCAAGCAGTCGATGGAAAGCCTCGCCGGAACCGGGACAACCATACAGGGCGAGAGCATCGACGATGTAGTCACAAACCTGGAGTACGCCTCCGAATCCGTGGACGGCGTGGAACAGCTTTCAAGCGAGCTTGAACAGGCCCGCACCACCTACCAGTGGACCGCACTCATAGGAATGCTGGGGATCGTGGCCGGAATGACGGCCATATACATCTAAAAATCTGGCCACCAAAACTTAACTGTAGAGATGAAAAAACTCCTTCCCATACTTCTCGTTCTGATGCTTGTGGGCCTTGCAGCCGGCGCCAACCTGACCGTACAGGTCTGGGACGCAGAAGACAACGTCCAGAACGCGGAACTCAACCTAACACAGCGAGGAACAACAGTCGCGGAAGGCACCACGATCGACACCACCGTCCAGGACGGCGAAAACTACAACCTTACACAACAAATAGACCCGCTACAGGTAGAAATAATCAACTTCTCCATAGATCAGGACCTCGACTTCAGGCCTCGAATAATTGATATCGACTCCCAAAAAAGAGAGGCCTTCCTGACAGATCTCGACCCGTTTTACTACGTAAACCAGAGCTTCGGCTTCTCAGAGGCCTGGATCGACACGGGAAAAACCTCGCAGCCTGATCGAATCGCAAAATGCCTGGAGTTCTCCGGAGACTGCGTTGACTACGAGACCAACTCTACCGAAGACTACACGGACAACTCCGGCTCTCTCGACACCGAAACCTATACTTACAGAGTTGAACAGTTCTCGGGCTACTCATCCGGCGACAACGCATCACTGCCCGTTATAGAAAACATTGAAATCTTCAACGTTACAGAACAGACCGATAAAAGAACAGACGGAAGTCTCGTGGATCAAGGCCTGAATAAAACTTTTGAGATCGGACAGAAAGACTCCAACTTCTACAGATTCGAGTTCAACGTCTCGAATCAGGGATCAGAGGCCTGGGAGCTGACATCAGAAGACCTTTTACAGCATCAAGGCCTTAACAGTTCCTGGAACGTTACAGATATCTACTACCGCTTGAACGGGGAGAAAGACGGCGGAGACTTTTCAAATGGAAACGTCGAATGGAACACGGGCAACGGCGGAACCCTCGATCCTGGAGAGTCTTTCTCGGCAGAATACGTCGTTAATATTTCGCAGGACTCGACCCGGAGCTTTGCACAGGAGTTCGAGGCCTCTACAACCCAGGATACACGGGATGTAGATTATCATGAACTCGAGACACTGGTCTACGGGAATCTATCGACTTCTCTTGACAGGCCTGACAACGCGGTAGTCCAGAACAACCGTGAATTCTTGATGAACGGTACTGTCGAGTGCCTTGACGGCGACTGCGGAAGTATAGAGGCTGAGCCGCGTAGAAACGTTACCAGTGGGCAGCAGGTTTTCGACGGGACGTACTTTGAAGTCGTGGACTCGAACGCGACCTGTAACTTGATTGAAGGCGAGAGCTGCACGGTTGAATGGAGTGTTAACGCCTCCGGAGAGAAGAACACCTTCCACGAACTTGACTTTGAGGCCTCTTCCGACTACTCTGAAATCGAGGCGGAGAACAGCGGCAGTACCGTGGTGGAGATACGGGATATACTGATGATGGACCTGGACTGGGATGTTATAGATTTCGGGACTCTGGACCCTGGAGAGGAAGATAACCCTGCGGAGAACAACTCCAAGGGCTACAACCTGACAGTAGAGGAAGACAGCAACACAGTCGACAATCTATGGGTGAAGGCCTCGAACCTTGTATCCGACCTCGACAGCAACTACACAATAGGAGAGGGCAACATGAGCTACGCAGAGGATAGAAACGCCGAAGATCCCTCCAACATGACCTCAAGCTACTCGCTTATAGACACGGATCTTTCGCCCAGAACCGTTAAAACCTTCTACTACTGGTTAGACGTGCCCTACGGCATTATAAAAGACAGTTATTCGGGCACGGTAACCTTCAAGGCCAACCACACCCAGCAATGAGAAAGCTTGGAGTACTGATAGCGCTGCTACTGTTTACAGCGTATGCGTCCGCTACAATCGGAACTTATACGGGAGAAACAGAGAAGGAAGGGCCTGAAGCCGAGTACGTTGTAGGATTTGCTTCTGACAGGCCTGCCACGCTGCAGCTTGAGTTAGAAAAGATGGAAGGCCTAAACTTTTCATACGAAGAAGAGGTGGATTTCAGGCCTGAGGATGCGTCAAGACATGTTTTGAGAGGCGGTGAAAGACTGGCGCTCAAGGAGTTAAATATAGTGGTGGAGTCTGAGGATCCTGTGAAGGAGGTTTACGAGGTGCCCGTGACTCTAAGAGCGTTCAGGCCTGAGAACCTGAGTGAAGGTGTTACACCGAGGGTGATCCATGAAAGAGAGTACGTGTTAAGCTACAGGACCCAGATCTCGCCGGAGCACGGTTATGAAGGCGATCTTGTGGAGCCTGATAGGGAGGAAGACAGAGAGCCGGATGAGAGCATAAACATTTCAGAGGAAAATACTATAACCGGGGAGAACAATACGAAAGTACGGGAGGAGGGTGAGGAATCCGCGAGGGATACGCTGCTGCTTACTGCGGCAGTCATCCTCGTGTTTGGATACACGGTGTATGAGGCCTTCACATGAAAAAATTACTGCTTGCAGCATCGATAATAGGGTTCACAGCTTCCTTGGCTATGCCTTTCGTGGCGGGTCAGGACTCTTCCGACTCAGATATATCCGTTTCTGTCGATAGAAAATGCGAGGCTACACCCTACGAGTTCAATTTCAGGTCCGGAGAGTTCTCGCAGAACGACGTCCCCGTGATCGGCACCGGCGGATCCGGCTACTTCATGTACAGGCCTACAAACCTGGGAGAAATGTCCTATATCGAGGAAAACATATCGATCTACGAGGTCAACGCTTCTACAGCCGAGACTATAAGAAACATGAATGTCTCCAGCTCGCCTCAGCCTAACCCATTCAATGACAGTTACACCCTGAACTCCACAAATCTTGGTGCAGACCCCGAGACCTCACGTCTGAGAGAGGAAGGAGATAGAGCAGTAAACATGACCTACTGGTATGATGCAAACTACACGGGCTGGCCTGAGTACCCTGAAAGGCTGAAAACCCGGGAGTTCATCGCCTCAACCAACTACACCGCAGGTTACTACAGAGGAGAGCTCGACTTCAACTACACCTGCGAGTTCGAGGCCTCCAACGATTCATCCGTCCTCAACGCCTCCTCGGGAAACAGCTTTGAACTCGGAGAGCTCGACGACTCTGTAAACGGATCAGAGGCCTCCAACCTTTCTGTAGAAGGCGTCAATGCATCATTGATTGATCCTGAGGAGGGCTACGTCAGATCCATGGAGAAAAACGAGTTCAGAAAGACCTACTTCCGGGTTGTTGATGTAGAGGGCAATGGCTCTACTCCAACTAATATATCGGGTGAGAAGGAGATTGGTACGGATCTTGAGACCGATGCTGACGAGGTCTCAAACTTTACGAAAAATGCATCGCTTGAC
>JBKHHG010000025.1:0-8950 GCA_046539225.1 Candidatus Nanohaloarchaea archaeon | reverse complement strand
AGAGTTCTACGGAGGCCAGAAAAAAGGAGACTGGGATCTCGGAATGACCGTCGACATGGTCCAACAGGCAAAAAAGCTTGATACCGTGGTTCTGGTAACTGGAGACGGAGACTTTGCGGTGCTTGTCGACCACCTCAAATCCATGGGCTGCAGAGTAGAGGTTATGAGCTTCGGAAGCTCCTCAGCCAAAGAGATCCGAGAAGCCGCTGACAACTTCATCGACATGGACGAAGACGAGGAAAAATACCTGGTGGAATAACTAATGGAGTCGCTTCACAACGTATCCGCCGAAAAACTGATGAACACCGAGCCCTTCACAGTCGAGAAAACATCGAACATCAAAAGCGTGAAGGCCTCGATGGAGGAGAAAGGCCTCAAAGCAGTTCCCGTGGAACACGACGGAAAATACATCGGTGTGATAAGCTACAGGGAGCTGATAAGGCATGCACAGTTCTCAGATTCGACAAAACTCAGCAAGGTTATACACGAGGCTCCAGAGTTCGAGGCCTCGGACTCTCTCGTCGATCTCGCAAGGCTCAGGATCAACTCTGGCCGCAAACTTCTTGTAAAAGTTCAAAACGAGAAGCTTGAAGCTGTAGTCGGCGACGAAGAGTTCCTGAATATTTCTTCGCGGATCAAAGAGTTTGAAAACTATTCAACCCGGAATCTTGCGACCCACGAGCTTGTACAGGCCTTTGAAGATGATTCCATCGAGAAGGTCAGGCATATGATGCTTGACAACAGTATTTCCAGGGTCCCGGTTCTTGACTCCGAAGGCCGGCTTGAAGGCATTGTCCGTTCAACGGATCTGCTGAGGACTGTCGCCCAGCGCGAGTCCCAGGATCCTGGCGGCACCTCTGGAAAGTCGTTAAAAGATACGCATATAGCGGGCGGCGGCGAAAAAGAGTCGATGTCCGATATCGATGTCGGCGAGGTAATGAACAGGACCCCGGTCGAGATCGAAGGATTCGGTGATGCGGTAGACGCAGTAGAGAAAATGGTCCAGAAAGGCAGCAAAGACGTTATAATAACGGAATCCGGTTATCCCGAGGCCATCTTGACGGTGAAGGACCTTGTCGACTACATCAGCGATCAGGGCATGGACAACTTTGTGCTTGTCAACCTTGTAGGCCTCGAAGTCGAGGAGGAGAAAGCAGCGGTCCATGAACAGGTCCGGAAACAGGTCCGTGGATCGCTCGGGAGAAAGGCCGAGAACCTTGAAGAGATCTCACTCCATATCAAGAAAAGCGAGAAGGACGGCAAGAGACACAGGTATGAAGTAAACGCCAAGCTCTACTCTGAGCACGGCATCACCACTTCAAACGTCGAGGAATGGGATCTGATGGAGGCTGTGGACAAGGTTCTCGATGAACTTGATGCACAGCTTCGGAAGAGAAAAGGGAAGGCCTCAGACCATTAAATTCCTCCGCCTTCTTCCATCTTCTCTATCTTCCTTCCCTGCGGCATCGCAACCTTTCTAAGCGATAAAGTATTCCACATCAGGTAGACAAAGACGAACATCAAAGATAGGAACAGCGGATACTGTGCAAACTGTACATCTGTCAACGCCGCGGTGTAGTACGCCCAGTACAGGAGGAATATCATCATAACCCCGATCAGGATAAGGAAACGACGCGAAAACTCGCGTATCACGTCGTCTTCAATCTTTTTGGAGGTATTGTAGACTATAAGAAAGCTTACAAGGCCTATAGTAACTGTCAGGGAAGTGATGACCGCGAACAACGTCACATTTACTGCCACAAACAAGTTTTGTTGCGTCGCCAAATATAAAGTTACAGTAAAGCAACCATGACCACTATCAGACTTAATATCATCCCTAAAACCACGAACTTCAGCTTCTCGGCGTCACGCAGCCTGTAATCAGTGAAAGGCCCCGCACCTGAAAACACCAGAATACCATAGCCTGAAAGCACAACGGTCAAAACATTGACAGTCAAAACCTGAACGGAGTGAACGGCCTGAGAAAAGCTGAGGCCTACAACAGCGTCGCCTGCAAGCGCTGCTGGAGGAACAATCGCAACTGCGACTGCTGCACCAGCCATCTCCTCCCTGTACTCCGATATAAACGTGAGCATCGCCGCACCTCCGACTATAGCCGATAAAAGCAGGAGTTCAAGGCCTTCAACCAGTACATTGATACTGGCGCCTCCTAAAATAAGGAAGACCGGCATAGAAAAAACAAAGATTGAGAAAATACTGAGAAACGATGTCCTCGAGCTTTTCAACGCCATTTTTCTGTCTCCCATTCTTATAGAGGTTGAAAGAGCCGCAAGAGGATACAGAGCCGGTGCAAGAAGTATTGCACCCAGTAAAACTATCAGGTTGCCTGTCGAAAGGCCTATACCTGCGAGAGCCCCGCTGAGGCCTGTCATCCCCCATTGCGCCTTGTTGAACGTTGAGGCCTTCTGCGCCTTGCTGTAGACCTCCTGCGAGGAAAGTATCTGGGTGGAGGGCCCTCGTGTCTGCACGCCTTTCTCTATAAGCGATTCCTGGTCGATCACACGGATTGAGAGATCGCCTGACTCTACTTCAAGGCCTTTAAGCTTTTCAGATATTTCATCTATATCGCTTTGATCCGCTGTTACGGAGAACTCTGTGAAGCTTCCGCCGTTTTTCTCTATACTTGACGATGTAACGTCTGAGCTGTAGTTCTCGAGTATCTTCCTGGCCTCTTCTTCAAAGCCGGAGTCGATATCGACCTGTAGCTGCCTCACACAGAAACTTGTTTTCCTCGGGATAAAAAGCTGTTCAGGATCGGACGTTTAACCGGTCGGATGAATAGGCCGAGAGAACCCTGCCCGCCATCTCGCTGTCCTTTGTGAGTGAGACAGTCCCTGATTTCCCGACTGTAGCGGTGAACAGGAACTCGTCATTCTCGTATATATCGACTTCGTTGCCTGAAAGCTTTTCCGAAACCTTGATGACGATGGAGTTGCCGCTTTCCTCGAGCTCGAACCCCATCTCAGACTTCAATGTCTTGGTCCTGGGCTCTACAGTGATGTTAAGGCCTAAGTCGCGTTCAAGCTCGTCGATGTTTTCGCCGCCTTTACCGATAACCTGGGAGATCTCGTCTTCATCCACGAACAGTTTGATGTGGTTGTTTGAGACGAACTCGATCTTCGGGTTGTCAACTCGGCCCTGCAAAAAGTGCTCGATCTGTTGCTTCGCCAGTTTCTCTGCACCAGACTCGTTTCCGCCCTCTACAGGTATGACAACCGTCTCCTCACCGTAAGTATAGACCTCGTAGACAGGCCTTGAGTCCTCGAACCTTCTGATCTGGATCACAGGCCTCGCCAGGTCTTCCTCAACCATTCCCTCGGGAACCTTCACAACCATCTCCAGTTCGTAGACTTCTGCGACCTCGGCGTTTTCAATGAATACTACGGTGTCGCAGACCTGTGGGATCATTCCAAGCTCGACTCTTCCAATCAGTCTCTGGACTGCATCCACCGCCTCAGATGCGTGCACGATACCGATCATTCCGACTCCCGCCATACGCATATCGCTGAAGACTTCAAAATCGCTGGTTCTCCTGACTTCATCAAATACTGTGTAGTCAGGCCTTACAAGCAGCAAAAAGTCGCCGGTATTCTCCATCGAATCATCGAGAGAAGTGTACTGCGTGATTTCAGGCCCTACATCGAGATCCCTGGGCTTCTCCATGGTCTTGACAACCTGGTCCTTCTGCTCGTAATGTTCCGCCAGGGCCTGAGCAAAAGTCGATTTTCCGTGTCCCGGGGCGCCAGCGATCAAAATTCCCTCGGCCTTTTCATCCAGTCTTTCAACCAGTTTCTCGGAGAGATCGTAATCTTCCAGTCCAACCTTGGCTACAGGCCTTACAGCCGTGATCTCAGCTGAAGAGGAGAAAGGCGGCCGTGTCATCGCGATCCTGTACCTTTTATACTGCACGACAGTCGCTCCATTACCCTCCATCTCTATAAGGCCTTCCTCGGAGTTCTCCGCCACATCAATAACGTTGTGGATCAGATCCTCGATCTCTTCCTTCTCCAAGACTTCGTCGCCGATCTCCTCGAGCTTGAACTCTCCAGGCACTCCTTTCTTGGCTTTAGGCCTTGCACCCTGCTTCAAATGAACGCTCATTGTTTCATCGTCGAAGAAGGCCTCTATCTCAAGCTCTTCCTCTCTTTCCTTTTCTATAAGCATTACTTCAATTCCCTTTGCCTCAGCTATCTTTGACTGGACGATATCCGCGGTGTACAGTGTTGCATCGATCTCTTCAGCGACGTCTCGAATAAGTGCATCGATTCTGCCGGAAGACGCAAGCTCGATTTCTTCCATGCTCGGCTTTCTGCCCGTGAACTCTACGGAAATGTTTTCAGCTTCCGAGGCCTCTTCAGTTAATCTCCTGATCTCCTCTATACCTGTGAATCCTATTTCCAGGCCTTTGTTCGCCTGGTTTTCTACCTCGTCGACCACGAACTCCGGTATGATTATCTCTGCTTGTAGGCCTTCCTCTATCTCTTCTGTCAGCCTTCCATCGATTATCGCTGATGTGTCAGGTACTATTTTCATCTTTCATCAACTGGTTTGTAGGTTATTTTCAAAACAGTGGTTATTCCGAGTATTCTTCCATCAAAAGGTATGTGCCGAGTAACGCGTTTTCACCGGTTTCTGTCAGTTCAATCGTTCCGTTGACACTGACGTAGCCCTGACTGTTTAGATCGGCTACGGTCGAGAAGAACTCTGTCCTGTTGTAGTCCGACTCTCTCCAGATCTCCTCCTTCAGTTCCTTGTCGGTACTGTAGACCGCCTCAAGAACTTCAAAGTATGAATCATCTTTTTTCGCCATTTCCAGGCCTTCTATACGCATCTCTGCTTCTCTGTGTTTATCGCTGTGCAGGGCTCTATGAACGCCTTCAAAGCTTATCTCTCCTTCCTCGGATAGTTCAGCGATCTCCTGCAGGGCTGAAATTCTCTCTGCTTTTGACCTCTCGTGTTCTTCAGGGGTTCCTCCGGAGTAGTGATGTGCCATATGATATTATTCAGACGGAAAACTTAAAATGCATCACAACTGTAGTTATTGGTCCGTGAATATTCGGATGGTGTGAACATGGAAGAGTATTTAAGGCAAGGCCTTCAATTGTTGGTCAAAGAAGTACGATATGTAGGGGGTAGGGGAGAAAGTTCTCCCGATATATAGTAGCTATCGAGTCAGGTAGATTCAGCTGTATGAAATGCATTTACTGTGAAGAAGGCGACACCAAGGTCGTGGACACGCGTGAAAGCGATGAGAGAGTACGCAGAAGGAGAGAGTGCAAGAACTGTGGAGAAAGATTCACGACTTACGAAGAAGTGGAGTCACTTGAGATCAAGGTGGAGAAAACCGGGGGAAGAATCGAGGCCTTTGACGAGGATAAAATCCGTTCAGGCCTGGAGAAAGCGGTTAAGAAGACGCCCGTGGGAGACGACGAGGTGGATGAGATCGTGGAGAAAGTCAAGTCAAAGGTTAAAGGCAGGAAAAAGGTTGATTCCCGGGAGATAGGCCGTATCGTAAAAGAAGAGCTGAAGTCCCGGAACGAGGTGGCCTACATCAGGTTTGCATCGGTCTACGACTCTTTCGAGGACCTGGAGTCGCTCCAGGAAGAAGTCGAGGCCCTCAAAGAATAACTTAATCTGTGTTAAGGTGACATAATGGCAAACAACTTGGAACAGAAGACGGACTTCAAACTTCCTGTCAAGAAAGTGACGGGGGAAACAGTTGAGGAAAGACTGACAGAAAACGCATACGAAAGAATCCTTCCAGCCCGGTACCTCTTCAAAGACGAGGACGGCAAAGTAACGGAGACACCCGAAGAAATGTTTGAACGGGTCGCCAAAAACGTGGCACAGCCCGATAAAAAATACGATCACACCGACTACGAGGAAAGCTGGAAAGAGTTCTACGATTTAATGACGCACCAGGCCTTCATGCCTAACTCTCCTACACTCATGAACGCGGGAGGCAACCTGCAGCAACTCAGCGCATGCTTCGTGGCCCACCCAGAGGACGACATGGACTCGATCTTCTCAACTGTTCACGACGCCGCAAAAATCTTCCAGAGCGGAGGCGGCATGGGCTACCCCTTCCACCTTCTCAGGCCTAAAGGCGACCAGGTCGCATCCACAGGAGGGATCGCCTCAGGCCCCATGACCTTCCAGCAGGTCTTCGACACAATGTGCGGCACCATCAAACAGGGGGGGAAGAGAAGAGGAGCTCAGATGGGAATAATGCGGGTCGATCATCCCGATGTCCTCAGATTCATAACCTCAAAGAGAAAGGAGGGCAACCTCTCCAACTTCAATATCTCGGTAGGCCTAACAGAGGATTTCATGGAAGCTGTGAAGAACGATGAAGAGTACGAACTGATCAACCCGAGAACCAACGACGTCCACAAAGTAACGGAGAAAACCGCCCAGTTCTACAACCGGGACGAAAAATGGTATCCCGAAGCCGCGGGAAGCGACACAGGGAAAGATGACAACTTCTGGAGAGACTTCGCCCACACCTTCGGAGAAGAAATCGAAGAATACGACATCGACCTCGAACCAGGCGAGGAAATGACTCTGCCCGCCAGATTTATCTGGGAGACCTTGGTTGATGGAGCATGGAGAAACGGAGAGCCAGGCCTCTTCATGTACGACGAAACCAACGAAATGCACAGCTTCGACGTGGAAAAACACCCGGAGCACAGGGTAGAGGCGACAAACCCCTGCGGAGAACAACCGCTTGAAAACTACGAGGCCTGTAACCTGGGCCACATCAATCTTTCGCTGATGGTTGAAGACCAGGGCGACGGAACCGCACTGACGTTCGATGAATGGGTTGAGAGAAAAGGCACTGCCTACGATTTGGACAGTCAGGAAGGCCTTGAAGAGGCGATGCAGGACTATATTCCTGAGGCCCTGGACATGGAAGAGTTCGAGTACGTTGCCAAGACAGGAACACGTTTCCTAGACAACGTTGTCACGATGAGCGACTTCCCGCTGGAAGAGATCGAGGATAAAGTCGAGTCAATGAGAAAGGTAGGCCTCGGCCTGATGGGATACGCCCAGATGATGATGCAGTTAGGTATTCGCTACGGTTCTGACGAATCCGTTGCAGCGGCAAAAGAGATCCAGAGACTGATCACCCGGTACAGCATCGAAGCTTCTCATGCACTGGCTGAGGAAAGAGGAGCGTTCGACGGATGGGAGGACTCGAAATGGGCTTCTCCAACCGACTACCCCGAATGGTTTGAACAGTACACAGGAGGCCTCGACCCGGAAGAGTTTGAAGACGGATTGAAGCTGAGAAACCACAACACCGTGACGATCGCACCGACCGGAACCACCTCCATGATAGGAAACACCTCCGGAGGATGCGAACCGGTTTACAGCCTCGCGTACTTCAAGAACGTCGCAAAAGACATTCAGGGAGAGGACATGCTCGTCGAGTTCGACGACTACTTCATCCGTGCTTTGGAGGCTAACGATGTAGATGTTGAAGAGGTCAAGGAAGCTGCTCAGGAAAAGATGGAGAACAACGAATGGGAAGGAGTGGAAAGCATTCCAGACGAGATTCTTCCTCCGCATGTAAAGGAGATATTCGCAACTGCCGATCAGGTAACGCCTGAGGAACACGTCGATATCCAGGCAGCGTTCCAGCACTACAACCACAGCGGGATCTCCAAGACCTGCAACTTCCCAAACTCTGCGACTAAAGAAGACGTCCGAGAGGCCTACATGCGAGCCTACGACAAAGGCGTCAAGGGCATGACAGTCTACAGAGACGGCACCCGGGACACACAAGTTATGCAGACCAACAAAGAGAACACCTTGACCGACATGGACAAGGTCGACATGCTTGCCGAGATCGTCGAAGAATTTGGAGGAGCACAGGAACTCCTGCAATCCAACGAATTCGAGGAGGTTATGGAGCAGACAGGTCTCCAGCTCCAGGACGAAGACACAGAGAATCTTTCACAGGAAGTGACGCAGGAAGGAGTAGAAGCCGAAGACACCGAGGACTCCCCCGGCAAATCCACTTCAATGGGTAAAGAAGATGGAGTCAAGGAAAGGCCTAAAATCGCTGAAGGCACCACACAGGAAATAGAAACGGCTTACGGCGACATGTTCGTAACCATCAACAACTCAAAGCAGAACGGGCCTGTAGAAGTCTTCGCAAGAATAGGCAAAGCCGGAGGCTACACACAGAGTTTTACAGAAGCCTTGGGAAGAACCATCAGCCTCGCGCTCAGAACCGGGGCAGACGCAGAAGAAGTAATCAAACAGCTTGACGACATCAGAAGCCCGCAGATAAGCTGGGACAACGGCCAGCAAATACACTCCGTCCCCGATGCAATCGCAGAAGCCATGAAACGCCACATGAAAGGCACATCCGGATCACAGCAGACCTTCGAACAGATAGAAGAAAAAACCACGCCCGACTCACCCTCCGGAAAAACACAGCCAAAAACCGAGACCGAAGAATTCGCAGACTCCACCGGCGACACCGCATCAATCATAAGCGACGGAGATAATCCTGAGTGCCCAGACTGCGGCGGAATGCTCGAACTCCAGGAAGGATGCAAAAAATGCCCCTCCTGCGGCTGGAGCAAATGCTGAGGTGGTAAGAATGGGAGAAAACTACCTTGGCATCTTCGCCTACGACAATAGAGACTTGGAAGAAATAGACCGGGACGAAGACCCGGAGACCGAAATCTGGGGCGAGCAAAACGATCTGCCAACAACCTGGCAGGTCCAGCTCAACCTCACCTCAGCCGCGCTTGAAGAAACCCGCTACCTGACAGAAAACCAGCAACCGGAAACAGTTCAGGAAACCCTCGACACAGGAGTACTGCCAGAAAAACCCTACAGAGGCCTGACAGAATACTCAAGGCCTCAACCCGCCTCCGACTAAATAAAAATCTGAATTCTGAAGGCCGGCGAT
>JBKHHG010000024.1:0-9610 GCA_046539225.1 Candidatus Nanohaloarchaea archaeon | reverse complement strand
AACTGACTACCCATATCCAATTCAGCGTTCGTCAGTTCAAGCGTGCCGGGAGCATCGCTGGAGGTCTGGTACTCCACAGCCCTATAAGCACCAACGTCATCGTATATATACAATTCATCTCCTGATTTAGCATATAGTCCTCGTCTGCCGTCGCCTAACGCCGCGAATGCTCTATCACCTGCTGTATCCCTAATCTCAGTCCTATCCTCCTGAAGCGAGTATCGCGTTGTCCCATCGCCGTCCTCGATGGCCTGTCCCGTGTCTAGCTGGAGGTCGCCGTTCGGGATTTCAACATTATAACCAGACGTTAAACGCATCGTGGTTTGCCTAGCATTATCAACATCAGAATTATAGAATTCTAACCCTCCTCTCCTAGCATCTCCTCCATCGCGTAGTCCACGAATTCCAGAACCATAGTGATTATACGAATCGCTGTGGTGTGAGGAGAAGTGAATACGACCAACATAATTCCCATTACTTGCATTACCAGTAGGTCTAAACCAAACTGTCTGGACTTCATTCTCGTCACTGCTTGCATCAGTTGCTTGAATATGTTGAGCAACCTTTCCAAGATCCCCATCACTTAATGTCTCACTGGCTTTATGAGACAAATAAGAATTAGCCAGTTCGAGGGTGCCGGGAGCGTCCGAGGCGGTGGTGTATTCGACAGCGGCGAATCCCCCGTTAAGGTCATTCAATTCAAATCTATCTTCAACCTCTATTTCCGCCCGAGGACGGTCTGCGTTACTACTATACGCCCTAAACGAATGACTATCATCACTTTCGGTAAGGATTGTCCCTATATCTTCTATCTCTATTCTACTATCCCCATCACCATCCTCGATGGCATTGCCTGTTGGGAGTCTGAAGTTGGAGTCTAGTATTTCTACGGGTGCGCTGCTTGCGTCTATTAGTTCGTCGCCGTCTGACCATACTTGTAGGCCGTCGCTGCTTTTGATGTCGTAGGCGGAGACGCTGGGCAGTAAACTCATGGCTCCGAGGCCGAGTGTTCCGGCTCCGAGTTTTTTGAGGAATCCTCTCCGTGTCAATTCCTTTTCTTCCTGTTTTTTCTCTTGTTTTTCCCGGGTTTTTTGTCCTGTTACTTTTTCTACTTTTTCCTCTATTTTTTGTTCTATTAGTTGGGAGAGTTTTTCTGCTTTTTCTTCGTCTTCTACTATGTCTTTTATCTGGTCTTCCACGGTTAATACACTTCAATCGATTTTTTGTATAGGTTTTGAGTCATCAGCACATGTCACCTGCGCATATTTCGGATGAGGAAGTCATGTCGTTGCCCTCCATCTGAAGGTTTCCGTTCGAGATCTGGACATTTCCTGAGTCATCGACGCTTACTCCTTCGTCATCGCCGTCATTAGAGAGGTAGCCGCCGTTGAGGATGATGTTGCTGCCGTTCATGTCCAGGTTTCCTCCTATCTTGTCACCGCCAGTACTGACGTATTTCTCGCCGGCCTGGCCTAAAGTCAAAGGCTCGGAATCAACCGTGGCATCAGGTAGGCCTACAACCGAGTTGGAATCCATGTCGATCGACTGGTTTGCGACGTTTCCTTCCTCCAGTACCTGTTCAAGGGTCTGGCTTCCCTCCGCGGAGTAATCGTTTTGAAGGTATGAAAGCGTTACAGGCTCAGACTGGGAGGAAGGATCGGGGAGGCCTGTAAGCGGGTTGGAGTTCATCTCTGCCTCGGTGTAGAACTGGACCGGTTCATCGTCCCGGAACTCGACTCCCTGCGCCGCCGCGAAAGACACGAGTAAAAGTATAGCGAGTAAAAGGCCTGAGGTTTTATTCTTCATGGTATCTATGAGTTCTCGCTTGTTTTTATTCTTCAGGATTTGAGATTTCAAGGCCTGATCCAGGCCTCAGGTCGGAAACGTTTAAAACGCCGTCAAGGCTTCTTGTGGATTCGTTTTCCTGTGTGACGAATCCGTTGAGGCTGCCTGTATCCCCGTTGCAGTTCCTGCCTATGCAGTTGACCTGTATCTCGTTCAGTGTCAGGGTGCCGTTCATTGTGTCGCCCGACCGGTTGATGTATTTTTCCGAGGCCTCTGCCGGTTCAGAGGCTGTTACGTTGTCGCAGTTCCCGCCGATACATATACTGTCGTTTCTGGCTTCAAGCGCGGAGTTCACGATAAGGTAGTCGAAGCTGTCTCCGCCGGCCTCCAGCCGTTTTATCAGGGTTCTGACAATATTCCCCGGGAATGTGAGCTCGACTTGACTGTTGAAGTCACGGCTAAGGTTTGAGTACTCGTAGGAGATATTGATAGTTGCCTGTGTACATGTGCCGCCTCCATCGGTCTCCGCCAGGTTGTAGACCGTGTTCTCCTGCGGCGAGACCTTGGCGCTGCTGCCCTGGAAAAAGTTGGATCCTGCAGAGATCTCCACGTTTTTCACGTTGATAACCTCAAAGTCCTCGTTGGAGAAAACTAGCCTGACATCGTCCTCAGAGCTGAGGCCTACCTGCTCCACCTTCAAATCCTCGCCCTGGAATCCTTCAACCTGCGGGTTACATCCCTGGAAATCGGTGTACTGGAACGCGATGCCTGAAACAATGGCTGTAACCACGAGCACCCATCCATAGGTTATCAGGTACTCAATGGCGGACTGAGCCTTCATACAAAGGCTTTAGCCGCGGCGGTGAAAAAGCTTTCCTACTCCACCCTGCCGACCAGAAAAATACTCAGCTGGTAAAGCAGCAATACAGGCCCGGTCACAAGAACCTGAGAGATAACATCTGGAGGAGTGGCGACCGCGGAAACAACCAGGATAACAATGAAAAAGTAAGGCCTGTACTCGACCATCATCTCTCTATTCAAAAGGCCTGCCCGGGCTAAAATCAGCGAGAAGATCGGCAGCTGGAAAATAATACCTGTCAAGGCGGATAGACGCAGTGCAAAGCCTACAGTATTCTGCAAACCCCAGATGGCCGGTACACTGGACGCATCAGTCGTCGACTGAAGAAATCCGAGGCTGAACTTGACAATATAGTTGTAGGAAAACGCTGCCCCCATCAAAAACAGTACTACAGAAAAGGGAAGATAGTTACGTAAGGCTCTGTACTCCTCCTCCTTCAAGCCAGGCCTCATAAACTCCAGGGCCTCGTAGAAGATAAATGGAAGGCTTAAAAGCAAACCCAGCAGAAAAGCTATCAGTAACTGAGTGTAGAGAACTTCATAGGCTGTCAAAGCGTGAAGCGAGAAACCCAGGTCGGACTGAACCCATTCAAGCACGTTAGAGGAGAAGTAGAACGAAAGGCCTACAGAAAACAAAAAGAATAGAGCAACAAGTCTGAATCTCTTCTTCAGCTCTATCAGGTGGGCGTCCAGACCCTGCATACAGAGAAATCAGGCCTCATCTTCTTTAAGGTCTTCCATCTCTCCCTCTACGTCAGGCGTCGCCTCCTCGGCTATCTCATCGGCCTCCTGCATCGACTTCTTGAACTCTTTCTTAGACTCTCCCAGGCTTCTCGCAAGTTCAGGAAGCTTCTTGGGCCCAAAGATCAAGGCTATAATTGCAGCGCCTACAAGTACCAGTTCAGCCGGTCCAATCAATGACATATTATCAGTAACAAGTTAGAGATCCACAGTTAAAAGAGTGTCTTCAACTATGCAGAAAACGTTGTACAGGCCTGAAAAGCTGTTTTATTTGAAGATAGTATTAGTTTAAATAGAGGTCAATAAGGGTTAGAACTGGTTTGCAGGAAAACTTTCTTTCGATAGGTTTAGAGACATGATTGAAGACTTTAGCGGTTTCTCTCTGGATAATACCCCGGATACAGATGAAAAGATTCTGTCTAACGAGGATGATGTGCTAGGGAGGCCCTGTAGGCAGAAGCTCAGGACAGATAGTAGTCAGTTAACAGATAAAAGCGAAAATCTGTCTCCATGGAACAAGCGGTGCTGGCCTAGAGCTGCCTGTAAAGTAGATACCCTGTCCCGGCAAGAATTATTGCACCTGTAATTGCGGCGATTAACTCGACAGGAAAACTTTTTTTATCCTGCTTTGGAGAAGTTTGCCGGTTTTCAGGATCTTCCACCACCTTTAACGACTTTAGAACCGGTTCTTGATTTTCGCTTGCGCTTATTTCTATCATAAATGCGTTGTAACCTGTTTCATTGAATCTTAATAGCTTCTGGTTTTTTAAGTCGATAGTTTCTATTCTTTCGTCTTTGATGCCTTCCTGACTGCTGTTAGGCCTGTCCAGAAAGCTGGAGACCTGGATGCTGGAGTTTTCTTTTACTTCGTAATCTGCTTCAAGAGTTATTGAGGAGTTTACTTTTTCTCCGAGGTATACTACGGCTATGCCTTTCTCGGAATTGTTTTCTACGTAGAATGAGGAGTTAATTAATTCCATGTTATTGGTTGAGATATTTTCTCCTTCAAATTCTGGTATTTGCTGGGCTGCAGCAAGACCTGAGAACAGGATTAAAAGGCATAATGCAGAGGCCTTGTTCATATACAAGTTGTTGTTGATTGTGCTTATAAATTTCAGATAACAATAAAGTCTTAATGTCTGTAGATCCTTTCTACTCTGATTACGAGGAGGAGACCGATCAAAGTCTTGATATTAGCGAGGTAAACAAGTTTAACTGGAAGTCAACGATGTCCAGAGACTTCTGGGACAGTTATCTGAAAGAGTTTCCGGATAAGTTTGAAGAGGCAAAGCTTCAGGCCGTAAGAGACGAGGAGCACCCGCGTAAGGTTCTTGTGAAGAGTCTCTCGGAAGAGTCGCTTGAAGAACTTGTGGAGAAGTCTCAGGAACAGGGTCTCGAGTTCTGGAAGATGAGTGATGAAGATAAAGTTGTTCTCGCAAGAGAAAGAGAGGTAATTGAAGATTTCCGAGATGCAAGAGAGGAGGGAGAAACCGGGAAAATACTTAAGTTGAAGGGTGTTCCTGAGTGCTGTGTTGAAGAGAGACAGAGCACTCTGGAGAGAGGTATAGAAGATCCTATCTATGAAGTTGCCTGTAACTCGGAAAGCGCCAAATCCTTGGATGAAAACGGGGAAGAAGTCCAGGTCGAAGATCCTCACCCTCTCCTGAACAAAATGTGGGCCTACAGAGGAGTAAGATTTGTAGAGCACTATCCCTGCAGCTTTGAATGTGATGAAAGCCAGGAATTAGCTAAGAAAAACGCAGAAATGATGAAGGAAAACGGCGACAAAGAGTTAGCGGAACAGGTCGCAGGATTTCTGAACTCGCCAATGAGCTGGTCAGGCTACCACGGGCTCGCACACGTAAAAAACGGTTTCAGCATAGGAGAGTACACCACAGACGATAGATGGTCAGAGAAGATAGTCATCTGGATGGAAGAGCACGAAAACCTGAAGATGTGAACGTCAACAGTCATCACAGTCTGGGCCGCATCCCGAGCCTTCATCACAGCTTCCTCCGCAGGCACAGCCATTCTTTGACGGTGAAGCTGAGGCTTCAACCATTATATCCTCTTCCACCGGGTTGATCGAGATCTCTTCCGGCTTATACCTGTTCTTGACGTAGCTGATTCTTTCATCGAAGCTCATACTCTCAACCTCATCATCTACTTCAACAAGAGGCTTCATACCGCCTGTTCCAGAAGCAGTTTTATTACTGCCAGATGAATCTGCGTGTATTTCTCCCGTGTCTCTGTTTACAGTTATGTTTTCCTCATCGAATCTCTGTTTGAATAGTTTTTCTTTCTCTTCCAAAGGCTTTCCCTCTACTTTCTCCAGGAATTCTTCCTCGGAAAGAGCTTCAGAAGCTTTATTTTGTTTCCCGCTTCTTTTGGTATCGCCGCCTTGTTTTCTGCCGCCGGAATCAGCGTGTATGTTTCCTGTCTCTTTGTTATAGGTAACGTTTTCTTCCCCGAATCTCTCTTCGTAGGCCTTTACCTTTTCTTCAAACGTTTTACCTTCTACCTTGAACTGCCAGAGTTCTTTTTCATCATGAGGCCCGCCTTTAACCGAGGGATTGGAGCTCGTGGTCCTTGACATTCCTGCAAACGGTTTGATATCAAGTTGTCCATACTTTAGGTCTCTCTCGACATCTGCTTCCTCGGGCAGATCTGAAACCAGTCTGATACCCGGGAACAAGGCCTTCATATCTTTTTCTATTCTCTCATATAGCGCGTACTTTGCCTTACACCACCTGGTTCTGTTCCGGTAGTCGAAGTCGAGGCCTGAGGAAGGGCAGCCTCCTCTGCATATATTCCAGAACTTGCATCCCTTGCATCCTCCCTGATCAGGTTCATCGCCGTGAACGCCTGGCGTCTGCTTCAGCATCTCGTATCTCTCCCTTGTCTCCTCATACTGATTCCCTGTGGAGTCGCCTTGAAGGAAGGCGTTTCCATCTCCTGCAGCTGACCAAGTCTTTCCACATCCCGTGGTTGAGCCATCCCCTTTGACGATTTGTGCAGCCTTCGCATTGAATACATCGCATTCATTGTTGACGCAGTTACCGAGATCGTTACCAAGAAGGTTGTCCTGATACTGTCTCATCGGATTCCATTCCCTGTAATCCTCCTCCTTCATCCACTCCCAAGTTCTCAGGTACACCTCTTTCAATCTCTCCGGAGAAAGAGATTCATCGGCCTGGACATCCTCATAGGGGATCGCTGGGTTGTAGTGGCCTGAGACACCGTTCCTGTTAAGATAGTCCATCCAATCCAAGAGTTTCTCCAGCTTCTCATCATCCCCCGCATTATACTTGTGTAAAACAACAATTATTCCTACGGGGGCATTTGATTCAACCAGTGTTTCAATCGCATCCTGAGTCTTCTCGCTCATTAAATCCGTAGTATCTTCTCCACCTGAACGGGCCAACCTTCGCCGGTTCAACTCTTTAGGCCCGTCTTTTGACACGCCTACATGGACATTGTACTTTTCAAACATCTCAACATGCTCCTCAGTCATCAGAGTCCCGTTGGTCTGGATATGGGATTTACCCCAGTGCTCATGTGCAAACGAAAACACTTTCTCCAGATCCTCCAGCCTCACCAGGAGAGGCTCGCCGCCGTGCATGCCTGGAGCATTCCGCGGATGTTTCTCCTTCCACTCTCTCAACCGCTCCATAATCGCGTCAATATCATAATCGCTGTCAACATCATCTACTTCCCTGTCAGGCTCCTCATAACAGTAAGAACAGCCAAGATTGCACTGAGTCGTCGCAGAAACATGAATAGTCATACCAAATCATTTGATTCCAGAACTTAAAAGACAAACCCAAAAACAGCTTAGTTGAAAAGGAAGGCTCGATGACCGTTCTCAAGCATTTCGCCATCTACATTAACTTTATCGTAGCTTTCAACTCTAACTTCTTCCGCATCTGAAAACTTTGAGGTATCTGAACCAGAAAAAATAAGGTTTTCCACTTCGAAAGTTCTACCATCTCTCTTAAATTCCGGCGTAAAAAGTATTTCTTGATCCTCATTAAGGATTACCAGGGAAGAAAGTTTTTCCCTGCACTTGTCTCCTAAACCTGGCTCATACTTTTCAAGCACGTCGAGATACCTTTCTGCAAGTTTAACAGATTTTTCACAGCTGTAACTGCATGGGAAGTGATAGATAACACGCCAACTCCAGTTATGAAACTTCAGTAAAAGATTGTTCTGCCAAGGGAAAGGCCCGAATGAGTTCTGAACAGGTCTCAGCTCAGGAACAGAAGCCTCACTTAATTGATAGTTTTCAATACAGCAATCAGGATAGCCTAGTTCTTCACCTCTTCTTTGATCACTCTCAGATTCTGCTTTTCTAAC
Organism: Candidatus Nanohaloarchaea archaeon; assembly: GCA_046539225.1. Lineage (GTDB taxonomy): Archaea > Nanohalarchaeota > Nanosalinia > Nanosalinales > Nanosalinaceae > B1-Br10-U2g21. Next base: position 1,870 of record JBKHHG010000024.1, on the reverse strand, counting down.
CTCCTCCGCTTTTCTCAGCTTATCCGAGACATATACTCTTCTAAAATCTTTAAAATCTTTCTTGCTTCCTACTGAAACCTTTACATCTTCCAAACTCTGCAACCGTTCCTGCTGACTTTCCGACACAGTAATCCTAACCGCTTTCTTAACATCATGCAACGATAGCAAGATCTGGAAAACATTTGTTCTCCCTCCACTAAACTCTTCCAGAGATTCTCCTTTCTTCCCGCCAAATATATCCAAGAGATCTTCGTAAAGAGAATTATTGGTCTCCAAAATTAACCACAACAAAAAATTAATCTGAACATGTTAAAAATCTTTACAGAAAGATAAAATCAAGAAACCGTTCCAAGCTCCAATAGATCTGCTTAGATGGGCTCAGATGATCGTAAAAAGGGTTTTTACAATCCTAAAACTAAGAAAGGACAAAATAAAGAGATTAATCAACTTCAGGCCTTAAAAGACAAACCTTTACAGCAGTCAGACCATCTATCAGTAAAATCTGACTTCTCCTTCATTAAACTATGTTTTTCCCTCCGAAATAGATTGGGGGGATATCAGCAGTTCCGCTACTTTCTTATTAGATCGCCTTTAGTTAGGATTCATGGAGAGTGTATCTATCGATGAAGTAACGCCCAAACCGACGATAGGAGGGGTTTTTACGGTTAGAAATGCGTTAGATGTGGGCTACCCTTTTTTGGAGTCTCTGGTTTCTGCAATTCCTATAATGGACGAACTTGTAGTTGTGGACGGCGGAAGTGACGACGGCACACTTGATTTACTTGAGAAGCTGGCTGATACTTACCCAATCATCACAGTAGTTGAGAGAGAAGAGTTGAATCCGACAACCGGACACGACCATATTGACAGTCAGGTTATGTATGCTATAGAAATGTTAGATACAGACTGGGTGATGGAAATACAGGCAGACGAAGTCTGGGACACTTTTAGGCTTCCGGCACTTACGCGTTTAATCAATAAAGCTGACTCCTCTGGCGCAAACTCAATCAGAATGCCTCGGATTCACTGCCATACACCTAACGGCTTTAATTTCTTGGCAGTTCGACTTGTCAGGAATCTACCGGATCTGAATACGAGTGCAGGGGGAGATAGCTTCAGTTTATCTTCAAAGAAACCAAGGCCTGAAAGCTGGGACTACGGACGAAACTATGCGCCGCCAGAGTACCAGACAGAGCTTTATTTCATCCATTTGAGCACTCCCCGAGATAAGGCGAGTCACAGAGCAAGGCATGCAAAATGGCTTGCAAAAGAGAATGATGCACGATACAAGATGCTGGAAGATACTGTAGGAGAAGAGAAGGCAAAAAAGATCGTTCAAGAAACCTCAGAGAGCGAATATAACGAAGTATTCGGTGAATCAAAGATACATAAAAAAGGAAAAAATAAAGAAGAACTCATAGACAACCTCAATCGCGTAAGCGCAACTCCGAAATCCGACACCATACTGCAGGACAGGTTCGGAAGAAAGTACAGGCACGGAACTTACAAAGGCAATGGAGGGAAAATAGAACTTGAACAGGGCCAGACATCAGAAATCGATAGAAGAACATTTCCATGTCCTTGGCTACCTTTCACTTCTATAGACCAACCCGCCTCAGATAAAAATAACATGATCTTTAAACCCAAAGAAATGGAAGAAAAAACCGGCACCCCCTACACAAAATTAACAGAATAACTCGACGGAGATACAGCAAGTATCAATAGTCCCTAACATTTTCCAACACCCCTTTCTCTTTCAACCATTCTTTGTCGAACAGTTCCTCTCTAATCCTGTACTCCTTCCTCCCTACAAGACCATGGAAAATCTCCGGTATCTCCTTATGAGGTTTTTCTGAAGGTTTAATTCCAA
>JBKHHG010000023.1:0-10042 GCA_046539225.1 Candidatus Nanohaloarchaea archaeon | reverse complement strand
GTTCCTGAATGCCCGGGCTATGTTCTGTTTTTTATTGAATATCGGACTGGAACTCTTCGTAGGGTATCGCACCGGTCAAGGCCTCCTCATAAAATTCACGGGGAAGAGAGATGTCAACGACGTAAACCCCTCCAGCATCAAGGCCTTCAAACGGGAATCCCAGCGTCAACGTGTAATCAGGTCTGACACATGGATCCTTTTCCTCCCCTGTATCCGGGTCAACGCCCGAAGCTATATCGATGGAGACAACAGTGTCATGACTGTTCACATCCCGTATCATGGAGTCGAGCGGAGGCCTTGGATCTCCTTTCAGGCCCGAGCCTATAACCCCGTCAAGAGCAACGGAAAAATCCTTCTCAGGTTCCTCCCGAGGCATAATTCCAAGTTTTTCTAGAATCCGGAGCTCCTCGGCCGGAAGGCCTTCTACCTTTCCCGCTGTCACGACTTCAACGTCGAATCCCCAGTTGTGAAGCCTTCTCGCCGCGACAAACGCATCTCCACCGTTGTTACCTCTCCCTGCGTAAACCGTTATGCCTGAGGCCTCCAGATTCTTCCTGATAAAGTCCGCTATTTGGTAGCCGGCGTTCTCCATCAGCTTTGAAGGCTTTAAACCGTAATCCCTGAAGGCCTTATCCTCTAACCGGGTCATCTCATCTCTCGTTACTTTTCTCATAGCCTATCCAAGGTAGTCGGGCGTTGCTTCGTCCTGGTCTATATCCTTCATTTTCTGGGTCATCTGCCTGTAAAGCTGTTGGTTTTCCTCGTTTGCTGTAGGATTGGTATCCTTCAAAGCCTCTTCGAACTCTTGCATAGACACTTCTTCGTCTTCAGGGTTGTTACGCAGTGATATCATCGCTGCCTCTCTGCACATAGCCTCTATGTCGCTGCCGACAAAGTTCTCTGTTTTTTCAGCCAGTTCGTCGAGATCTACATCGTCAGCAAGAGGCATATCCCGAGTGTGGACCTCTAAGATCTTTCTTCTTGCGTCCCTGTCCGGTACTTCTACTTCGACGCTTCTATCGATTCTTCCAGGCCTTGTGATCGCTGGATCGATCATGTCAGGCCTGTTTGTTGCTGCGATAACTGTTACGCCTTCAAGGGATTCGATGCCGTCCAGTTCTGTGAGCAGCTGGTTTACTACCCGGTCTCCTACTCCGGAGTCACTGCTGCCGCCTCCTCTTCTCGGTGCTATCGCATCGATTTCGTCTATGAATAGGATGCAGGGTGCTACCTGTCTTGCCTTCTTGAAGATTTCTCTTACTGCTTCTTCTGATTCTCCTACGTATTTGGAGAATACTTCCGGGCCTTTGATTGAGATGAAGTTGGCGTTGGCCTCGTTTGCGATTGCTTTTGCTAAGAGGGTTTTGCCTGTTCCCGGCATTCCGTAAAGCATGATACCTTTCGGTACTTCAATACCCATTTTCTCGAATCTTTCAGGGTATTTCTGAGGCCATTCGACCATCTCCTTTAACCGGTCCTTGGTCTGGTCGAGGCCTCCAACGTCTTCCCAGCTCACCTGTGGAACTTCTACCATTACCTCTCTCATCTGGCTTGGCTCGACGTTTCTAAGGCCTTCCATCATCGCGTCGCGGTCGACCACCAGTTTCTCCAGTACATCGCTCGGGATCTCCTCATCCATATCGATCTCTGGAAGAATATCTCTCAGCGTGGCCATAGCGGCCTCCTTGCACAAGGCCTCGAGATCGGCTCCAACATAGCCGTGGGTGAGTTCCGCCATTTCCTCGAGTTCTACGTTGTCGGCGAGAGGCATGTTCCTGGTGTGGATCTGGAGGATCTCTTTTCTGCCTTCCCTGTTCGGTACTCCGATTTCAATTTCACGGTCGAACCTTCCACCTCTTCTCAATGCTGGGTCGATGGCCTCGGCCCGGTTCGTTGCTGCGATCACAATAACGTTTTCCCGTGACTCCAGACCGTCCATCTCGGAAAGTAGGGTGGCGACGACCCGTCTCTCTACTTCTCCTCCAGCGTCGCCTCTCTTTGGAGCGATGGCGTCGATCTCGTCGATGAACACGATCGCTGGCTCTCCTTCACGCGCCTCTTCAAACTTTTCTCTAAGCTGTTTCTCTGATTCTCCGTAGTACTTGCTCATTATCTCCGGCCCGTTGATGGAGAGGAACTCTGCGTCGGCCTCGTTCGCAACTGCTTTCGCAAGCAATGTTTTTCCTGTGCCTGGAGGACCCTGTAGAAGCACCCCGGAGGGCGCATCGATTCCAAGCTGCTGGAAGACCTCGGGATGTTTCAATGGGAGTTCGATCATCTCTCTTACCTGCTGGACTTCCTGGTCGAGGCCTCCAATGTCTTCGTAAGTTACTTCCGGAACTTTCACCTGTTGCTTCGGTTCTTTTATGGCTCGTTCCTTCATCTCGATCTCTGTATGCTGGGTTACCTTTACAGCTCCTTTAGGCTTGGTCTTTACTACGCTCAGCTTTGTGTCGCCGAACGAGAACGAGAAGTTGTCCGCTGCACTTTCAAACATGTCGTCAAAGAATGAGCGAGGCTTATCCTGGTTTCCGGGCGAGATAATATCACCCTGCATTACAGGCCTTCCGGCCAGACTCCTCTTGAAAATATTGGGGTCGCTGACCTGCATCATGACGCCTTCCTCGGCAGGAGCCAGCGTAATCTTCTTGGCCTCCTTTAACTCGGCTTTTTCGACTTCTATATGCTCTCCGAGAGAGGTTCCCGCGTTCTTCCTCATGTAGCCGTCCATCCTGGCGATTCCAAGGCCTTTATCCGCGGGATAGCTTCTTGCGGCGATCCCAACTGTTTTCCGGTCGCCCTCGACCGTTACAGCGTCGCCTTCCTTTATGCCGAGTTCTTCCATGATTTTGGAGTCTATTCTTACTATTCCCTTGCCGACGTCCTGCTGCGCGTTCGGAGGTACTTCGCCTACACGCAGCCTGACATTGTCTTCGTTTTCATTTGTCATGCTTTCTCACCTTTCTCGAGCGCCTCGATAAGATCCGGCTTGTCTATTATAACTTTGAAGATGTGATGTGTGACTTTTTCTCCCCATTCCTGGAAGTATACGTCCACCTTTTCGCAGGCCTCCTTCGCAACTATAAACACCGAGTCGTCGATCCTGACGTTCGGAACCTCGTCCATCAACCCGTCTTTCTCGTACTCGTACTTCTTACCGTTTTTCTTGACCGTCTGCTTGTAGCCGAAGAGGCCTCTGTAGAACTGGTTCCGTTCATACATAGATTTGAACTTCTCCCTGTGGGTCTTGTAGGTCAGCAGAGAGGCCGGACGTTCTTCCATAATAAGACTCAGAGTATGCAACTATTATAAGTTTTTTTATTGACGTGAGTAAAAAAATTCTGTGCACCGATTTAAGGATTGTGAAGCAATAATCACTGTGGAAGTAGAAAGAGTCCCAACCGGTTCAGAACCCATAGACGAGCTGCTCGAAGGCGGAATCGAGAAAGGAGTAATCACAAACATTTACGGAGAGTCAGGAACAGGAAAGACGGCTTTCTGCATCCAGGCCTCGGCAGAAGTCGCGGCCAACGGAGGAAAAGTAGCATACATAGATACAGAAGGAGGATTTTCACCGGAAAGAATGAAACAGATAGGAGGAGAGACCTCGCTGGAAAACATTGTAATCAAGAACCCGGTCGAGTTCAGCCAGCAGGAGGAGACAGTCGAGGAACTCGAGGCCATGGTGGAATCCGAGGAGATCGACCTGATCGTGGTGGACTCCGCGGTCTCCCTCTACCGTCTGAAAGTCGACGGGGAAAACGCCTCCGAGGTAAACCAGCGGCTATCCCAGCAGCTCTCCGAGCTTTCAAAAATCGCCCGTAAACACAGCATACCGATTATGATCACCAACCAGGTCTACACAAGCTTCGATGAAGAAGACCTGGAGCTTGTAGGCCGAGACGTACCAAAGTACTGGTCGAAATGCCTGATAAAGCTTTCAGAAAACTCCAGCAGAAAAATGGAGGTCTCCAAGCACCGTTCAATACCTAAAGGCAGGTCAAGAAAGTTTTCAATAGCCAACGAGGGAATAGTCGAGGAAAAGGAAACCAGAGGCCTGCTATAGAACACAACTGTAGCTACCCCTCAACAAAGAGTTTTTAAAGGCCTGTCTCTCATTTTAGGATACGATGAGTACTTCCGCCCGAACTAAAGGTGGACGCGTTCTGCAATGTCTCTCGAAAGAGAACATTACTTGAGCAGAAATCTTTGAATTCTACGTTCTACAAAAATAGATTCTGCACTGCATTTTCTGACTCGAGAATTTTAACCGCTGATCTTCTACTGCTGCTTTTACTGTAAACTTTAGGCCTTTCTGCTCTAACCGGTGAAAGGCCTTTTTCTGATGTGCTCTCAAAAATGAAACTCAAAACACACAACACACCATGCAACGCAACCCGCAAAACCCCTACAAATAGATACAGTGATTTCTATGCCCTCTGAATACAGCCCTGAAAAAGTGGCTGATGGAGGCCTTGTCCAGAGGCAGCGCCAGCCCGATTTATATGAGGTAGAGGGCTGGAAACGTTCATGGTGGGAAGAAGCCGAGGGATATTCAGAGATCGATATAGTCTACACGGTTCTCGACTGCGCCGGGGTGGAATACGTCCGCGGAAGAGAAAGGGAGATGCTTGACCCAGGCCTCGCCTTTGACGAAGACGAGCTTGAAACAGTCGAGGATATCGCCAAGCATCTCTACCCGGATGAGAAAGTAGGAGCGACAGAAATCTTCAGGAAAGACGTTGAAGACAGCGATCTTCACCCGCAGCAGTCGAAGCAGATCGCCCGGTACATTGAAGAAGAGGACACGAATTTCCCGCCGACAGAGTTCTCGGAATGGGACGGCCTCCCCGGCTACTGGGGCAGAGAATAAGAACAGGTAAGGCCTCAAGCAGAGATATTAAAGGATTCAAATCACACCGGTAATGTATGAAGGAGTTGAGGCCTTAAATGAAAGTAGCATTGCTCGGCCCTGAGGGAACCTATACTCATCAGGCAGCGGATAAATACTTTGAAAACCTGGAACCGGTTTTCTGCTCGACCATCAGAGAAGTTTTCGAGTCAGAAATCGAGACAAAGTTTGTCCCGGTCGAGAACTCGCTCGGAGGCGGGGTATCAGATACAGTAGAGCTTCTAAGAGAAGGAGACGATACAATAACTGCTGAAATCCATCTCAGGATCCAGCATGCTCTGATTTCGGAGGAAGAATCAATTGAAGACATTGAAAAGGTGAAGTCACATCCACAGGCTCTTTCACAGTCAAAGGAAATTATACAGAGGCATGAATGGAGTAAAGAAGAGACCGGATCAACCGCAGCTGCTGTAGAAAATCTTGGAAGCGGTGAAGCGGCACTGGCTTCGGAGATTGCCGCAGAAATCAACGGGAAGAATATACTGGAGACTTCTGTCCAGGACGTCGAGACAAACATTACTCGTTTCTTCGTGCTTAACGGAGAAGCAGAGGCTGAGGAAAAGACTGCGTTGATCCTGGATCCGGGTGAGGACCGGCCAGGACTGCTTCATGCAATGCTTTCGTGTTTCGCCGGTCATCAGATCAACCTGAGCCATCTCCAGTCACGGCCCACCAAGAGAAAACTTGGAGAGTACTACTTCTACGTCGAGGCAAACGCTGCCGGCGAAAAACTTGAGAACGCAAAAAAATGCCTTGAAACCTATGGAAAAGTCCAGGATCTCGGCAGCTTCAAGATAGCAGGTGATGAAAAATGAGGGAAAGAATCGAAAACATCAGCCTCTCAATAAGAAAGATTTCAGAAAAAGCCGCGGAACAGGATGAAATCGTCAGATTTGACATAGGCCAGCCCAGCTTCGACACGCCGCAACACGTGAAAGAAGCCGCTAAAAAAGGCCTGGAAAACAAGCAAGGCTATTCTCCGATGCTCGGTCTTGAAGAACTAAGAGAAGAAATCGCAGAGGAAGAATCAATGAAAAAAGGCCTTGAAGTTTCCAGAGAAGAAGTCATGGTAACGACAGGAGGAATGGGAGCGCTCTACGCAGTTTTCGCCGCAAGACTTGGAAGAAACGACAAAGCAGTGTTCAATGATCCATGCTGGGGGCCGTACAAAATGATAAGCGAGGTCTCGGAAAACAAATGGACGCAGGTACAGTACTGGGATAGTGATAGAAACCTGAGGCCTGAAGCAAAAGAGGAAATCAAGGATGCGGACATGGTGGTTGTTAACACGCCTGGAAACCCGACAGGCTACGTCCTCAGCGAAGAACAGGCAAAAGAAATCGCAGAGTTTGCAGATAAACACGATACTTTCCTTCTATCGGACGAGGTCTACCACAGATTGACTTTCGGCAGAAAACACTTTTCACCAGCAGCCTACACTGAAAACGCTGCAGTAATAGGCTCGACCTCCAAGCACCATGCCATGACAGGCTGGCGGGTCGGCTGGCTGGTCGACGAACCTGGAAACATTGAGGAGTACGCAAAGGTTTCCCGGGCCTCTACCGCGTGTCCGCCAAGAATCTCACAGTACGCCGCGATTGAAGCGCTTCAAAACGATTCTCACGTGGAAGAAATGCGTGAAACCTATCATGAGCGACGTGACCTTCTTGTTGAAAGAATGAAGCGGCTTGGCTGGAGCTTTGTCGCTCCTGAAGGCGCAATCTACGCTTTCCCAGAGGTTGGAGAAGATTCCTGGAGTTTCTGCATGGATATGATTAAGGAAGGTGTTGCAATGGTACCTGGCGAGCCGATGGGACCTGAAAGCGATGAAAACGTGAGGATCTGCTTCGGATCCACCACAAAAGACGAAATCGAGAAGGCCTTTGACCGGCTGGAATCGGAGATGGTTCAAAGTGATTGATAGAAGGGTTGCGATTGTCGGAGGGACGGGAAAGTTCGGCCAGCACCTTGGAGAAGCCCTGGAAGACGACAATGAAATAGTTATATCCGGCAAGAACGTTGAAAAGGCCTCAGAGGTCGCTGAAAATCATGGCTGGCATTATGGAAAAAATACTGAGATTGTAGAAGATGCTGATGTTGTAATCATCGCTGTCCCGATCTCTGTAACTGTTGAGGTTATTGAAGAGGTTGGGCCTCATGTCTCTGAGGATTCACTGCTCTGTGATATAACATCTGTCAAGAAGAAACCTGTTGATGCCATGAAAAAGTATTCGAACGAAGTCCTGGGAATGCATCCCATGTATGCGCCAAGCAACTCGATTAAAGGCCAGAAAATTGTCTTGACGCCTGAGAAAGGTTCTCTATGGACTGAGATGGAAGAGTTCTGGAAAGAGAGAGGTGCAGAGATACATGTTACTGATCCTGAGAGCCATGACAGGGCTATGAGTCTTGTACAGGGTCTTATGCATTTTTCGGAGCTTGTGGTTGCTGAAACCATCAGGAAAACGGATCTGACCGGTGAAGACATGGCGGAGTATTCTTCCCCGGTCTACCAGATGATAACCGATTTGACCGCGCGAATGCTGAACCAGAAGCCAGGCCTCTACGGTTCTATACAGGCTGAAAACCCTGAAAACGAGGAGATCCGGCAAAGCTTTATGGAGTCGGCTGAAACCCTTCAGGAAGTTGTAGGCGATGAAGAGGCCTTCGCCGAGAAGTTCAAGGAGCTTGGAGAGGAGTTTGATCTTGAAGGTGCACAGCAGAGAACAGACATGGTTATCGAGTTTCTCTCGGATGAGGTAAGATAGTTTTTAAGGCCTTGTGCAGTTCTTTACTGTTATGGGTAACGCGCTTGAAGACGCAAGACAGAACATAGATGAGATAAACGAGGAGATAGTTGAAAAAGTAGATGAGAGAATGGCTGAAGTCCTCAGGATCGTTGAGTACAAGGAGAAAAACGATATGGATGTGAAGGACGAGGACCGGGAGGAAGAAGTCATGCGCCAGTTCGCCGACCGCTTCGATGAGAAAGATCTTCCAAGGGAGAGAGGCCGCCAGCTCGGAAGACTGTTGATCGATACAGCCATCGACCTTGAAAGAGAGGAGATAGGCTCGAGTTAGGCCTTACCAGTCGTCTTTAGAGGGGCAGTCAGGGTCTATACACATGGAGTAATCCTTATTGTTCTTCCTCTCCACGTAGATCACCGGCTTACCACATTCATCACATTCTTTATCGGTAGAGTTGATGTTGCCATTGTTTGGAAGCGGGTAAGTGTTTTCACAGTCGGGATAGTTGGTGCAGCCCACGAAACGACTGCCGTTCGCCTTTATAATCTGCAAGACCCCTCCATCTCTATCGCTGTCTTCGCATCTCTCGCAAGGCCCTAACTTTCTCTTCCTATTCCTCTCCGCGTCTATAGTCTGGACGAGCTCAGCTCCTATATCCTTCTGCTGCTTTTTGAACTCTCTAAGCACTTCTCCCAGGTTTTTCTCTGCGTCGTTCAGAACTTCAGGCCTTGTTATTTCTCCATCTCTGATTTCCTCCATCTTCTGCTCGAACTCGCGTGTCAGGTCCTCGGAGACGACCTCAGGGCAGTACTTCTGGAGTGTGTCGACGATTGAAAGGCCTAAATCCGTTACCTCGATCGGATCGCCTTCGATGTAATCACGGTTGTAAAGCCTGTCGACGATCTGCGCTCTCGTGGCTTTTGTCCCAAGGTTTCTCTTCTCAAGTTCGGAGACGATACCTGACTGTGAGTACCTTCTCGGCGGCTTGGTCTCCTTCTCAACCTTTTCAAACTCTTCCACGTCCAGGACCTGGCCCTCCTCAAGCTCAGGGAGCTCGGCCTCCTCCACCCGTACATAGGGATCGTAGAGATCAAACCAGTTCCTCTCCAGCGTGATCTTTGACTTGGCCTTGAACTCGTATCCCAGAACTTCAAGAGTCATTGTAATGCTCTGCCTCTGCGCCGCCTCTCCAAACACGGCCAGAAAACGCTTCACAATCAGGTCATACACATTTCTCTCCTTCTTCGATAAGTTTCCGGGCTGCTCCCCTGTTGGATAGATCGCGGGATGGGCATCGTCCTCTTTCTTACCCTGCTTCGGGTAGATCTCATCCTTGTCCAGAACTTTCTCCGCGAGATCCGTGTAACTACCCTGGTTCTTAATCCTCTTCAGCAGGTTCTTGTAGCCAATCTTCGCAGGAAGCTTCTGGGACTCGGTACGCGGATACGAGATCAAACCGTTTTCATACAGAGTCTGGGCGATCGACTGGGTCTTCTTCGGATTAATGTTAAACTGGCTTGAGGCCTCGCTCTGGAGATCGGTCAGGTTGAAAGGCACGGGTACCTTGTGCTTGTAGTTCCTGGTATCAACATCGGAAACCTTCGCATCTTTCTCGCCCTCAACAGTCAGGTAGATCTGCTCTGCGACCTCTTCCTCCCAGATCCGGTCCTCATCCTCGTGCTCCAGCTGGGCCTCAACCTCGGAGTTCTTCAGGTAGATCTCCCAGTAAGGATCCGGCTCAAACTCCATGATCGACTTCTCCTTCTCCGCAAGCATAGATAAGGCCGGGCCCTGAACCCTTCCCGTACTCAACGTCTTGTACCGGTCGTTCTCCCGTACTGCTTTCATCAATGCCCGGGAAACATTTATACCATAATAGAAATCAAGAACATGCCGAGTTAACCCTGCTTCGGTCATACCCTTATCAAAGCTTTCAAGGTCGTCAAAGGCCTCCTCTAAATCGCTCGCGGTCAATGTGGAAAACTTCATCCTCTTGATCCTGTCATCCGAGGCCTCAGCAAGATGCTTGATAACGTTGCTTCCGATGACCGAGCCTTCCAGGTCGTAGTCGCACGCGTTGATGTACTCATCCGCCTTCTCAAGCTGGTCCTTCAAATTGTTGTAATATTTTTTCATGTAGTCCGCAGAGTCATTCGTCTCAAAGGTTGGAACCCACTCCACATCAAAAGTAGGATAATCCCAGTCCCCGCTCTGATCCTCAAGATTAAAGATATGTCCAACGGCCGGAGCAATAATAATCTTCTCACCGTTCTTCTCAAGAATATAGTTCTTGACCCCTCGGTTCTCCTCAACACTGTAATTACCCAGGGCCTGAGCAAGTTTACTCGCAACATTTGGCTTCTCACCCACCATCACTGTCGT
>JBKHHG010000022.1:0-12981 GCA_046539225.1 Candidatus Nanohaloarchaea archaeon | reverse complement strand
GAGAAAAATCCTGTGATAAGCCACCTGATAATCGACGCGGAGAGAAACTCGAACGTAACGGTAACAGAAGAGACGGAGAGCGAAGAGTTCAACACTTCTTTCACCGAGATATACGTCGGAGAAAATGCCTCGGTAGAGTACGGAGCAGTTGAAAAACCAGGTGGGTTTTCCTATTCTCGGAGAAAAGCGATAATGGATAAGTACGGTTCGATTAACTGGCTGAACGGTATTTTCAAGGGTGATCTGAACAGGACAAAGATTGAAACTGTCTTGAAAGGAGATAGCTCGGAGACGGAGATGACAGGCGTCTGGTATCCTACCAGAGAACAGCATCACGACATTTCTCTCCATGTCAGGCATATAGGCGACAACACGAAGTGTGACATGGATTCGAGAAGCGTAGCAGATAATAAGGCGAGAAGCCTGTATGAAGGCCTCCAGAAAGTCGAGGAGAAGGCTGTAGACACGTCCAGTTTTCAGGATCAGGAAACGCTGATGCTTTCCGACAAAGCAGAAAGCGATGCGTCGCCGAAGCTTATGATAGAAGATCCTAACGTCGAAGCTTCGCATGCAGCGGCTGCTGGAACGGTTGAGGAAGAGAAACAGCACTACCTTGAGTCAAGAGGCCTGAATGAAGATGAAGCGGAGAGATTGGTTGTGAAAGGTTTCTTTGAGCCGGTGATGCGTGAGATCGAGGTTCCAAGGGTCAAGGAATCGATCAGGGAAGAAGTTCAGCGGAAATTGGATCAAAAGTAGATACGTGTTTTGGCATTAAAAGAATTTCCTAAATAATTTTCTTCATGGTTCTATCAAAAATCAGGAGAAATATGTCCAATGTTTTTGAATGGTTTAAGCGCCAGTTCAAGTCGAAAGAGGAGCTTGACCTGTTGAACGGCCCTGTAGGGAAAAACCTGTTCTATCTTTCGCTGCCTGTCATCGTTATCAATCTTCTTCAGACTACGTACAACCTTGCTGATACTTTCTGGCTTGGCCAGTACAGCGACGCAGCTCTCGAGGCGGTTACCTATGCTTTCCCGCTTGTATTCTTTCTGATCTCGCTGGGAATGGGTTTGGCGGTTGCTGGCAGCGTTCTTGTTGCGCAAAACGAAGGATCAGGCAACAAAAAGAGGAGGAATTATGCTGCTTCCCAGACAGTTGCCTTCAGTGCTTTAGCCTCTGTTGTGATAGGGGCAGCAGGTTTAATGTTTGTCAGCGATCTTGTACCGCTTCTTGGAGCATCCGGGAATATAGCGGCGGCTGCGGCGAGTTATCTTGAAGTCATATCGATAGGCCTGTTCTCGATGTTCGGTTTCCTGGTTTTCCAGTCGCTTATGCGGGGTTACGGCGATACAGTGACTCCTATGATACTGATGTTCGGTACAGTAGTCTTGAACATAATAATTGATCCGTTGTTCATCTTCGGCTGGTGGATTATTCCCGAGATGGGAGTCCAGGGAGCTGCGATCGCCACTGTCTTCGCGAGAGCGCTTTCACTGCTTGCAGGAATCTGGATACTCTTCACAGGTAGAAGAGGGATAGAGATATCGCTGGTACAGATGAAACCAGATTTCAGCTTCTTCAAGAAGATGCTTTCGATCGGAGTTCCTGCTTCAGCGGAGCAGACAGGGAGATCTGTATCAGTTAACCTGCTGGTAGCGGTCGTTGGCACAATCTTTGCTGGAACAGTCGTCTCAGGCTACGGCATCGCGGTAAGAATCTTCTCCATGATCTTCCTGCCAGCTGCAGCGGTAGGAAGAGGAGTTGAGTCCATGACTGGCCAGAATTTAGGTGCAGGGAACTATGATCGAGCTGCGGAGACTGCCAGGTTCGGAGCAAAGTGGACTTTCCTTATACTGACAGGCCTTGGAGTCTTCACGTTTATCTTCGCCAGGCCGATCTCTTCCGTCTTCACAAAAAGCCCTGAGATTGCGGCAGTTTCGGCAGAGTTCCTGCGCTACGTATCCTTAAGCTTCGGATTCATAGGAGTCCTTAGAAGCTATAATGGAAGCTTCAGAGGCGCTGGAAAAACTTTGACCGCTGGTGTAATCTCTATCGCGACTTTAGGCCTTATCCGGCTTCCGGTGGGGTACTTTGGTGCATTAGAGATCGGGACGAAAGGAGTCTGGATCGCGTTCTTCGTATCAAACGTTGCGGGAGCTTCCCTCGCATATCTCTGGTACCAGCGAGGAACCTGGAGGCAGACCATCACGGAGGAGGGAAAGATTCAAGGAGAGGTCGCTGAAGAAACCAGCGAGTTCGGGGAGACTATTACGGAGCAGATCAGCGACAGGTTTTTCAGTCTCCTCTATAGTCTGAAGTAGGCCTCAGGGATTTAACATTTCCTCTTTAAACGCGGAGAAACAGGGCTTCACGGTTCTGGAGACTGAAGCCGGGTTTGAAGGAATGGAGCATGACCACGCCGAGGAAGAACAGGAAGAGATCTACTTTTTGGTTGAAGGCGAAGCGGAGGTGGAGATTGAAGGAGATTCTGTTGAGATGAGTGAAGGAGACGCACTCAGGATTTCTCCGGGAGACAGCAGGACTCTGAGAACGCATGAGGCCTCGAAGCTGGTGCTTGTTGGAGCGCCTTAAAACCTTTTTTCTCTTCTATTCTTGATAGCTCCAACTAAAAAAGAATTGACCCCCCATAAAGTATGCATGAACCCGGAGAAAATCAGGAAAGACTTTCCAATCTTCAGTGAAAGGCCTGAACTCGTCTATCTGGACAACGCCGCCACCAGCCAGAAACCTGAAGCCGTAATCGAAGCTGTAGAAAACTTTTACCGGGAAAAAAATGCGAACATCGGTAGAGGCCTCTACCCATTGGCGAACGATGCGACGCAGGCCTTTGAAGCTTCACGGAGAAAAGCAGCGGAGTTCATCGGCGCTGAAAGAAAGGAAGCAGTGTTTGTAAGGAATACGACGGAAGCTGTCAATCTTTTGGCTTCAAGGATCGAGCTGGAGGGAAAGGTTTTGGTGCCCGAGACCGCGCATCATTCAAACCTTCTTCCTTGGCGAGAAAATAACGAACTGGAGTTCGTAGAGACCGAGAACGGCAGGATAGACCTGGAAGACCTTGAATCCAGGGTTGAGGAGGCCTCGATGGTTGCTTTTTCCCAGGTTACGAATGTTCACGGAGTTGAAAACCCTGTCGAGGAAGTGGTGGAGATCGCCCACGAGAACGGTGCGAAGGTTTTCATGGATGCGGCCCAGTCAGCCCCGAGAAAAAGTATTGATGTGAAAGAGCTTGACGTGGACTTCTTGGCTTTCTCCGGGCACAAAATGATGGGTCCTACAGGCATCGGAGTTCTATACGGCAGGAAAGAATACCTGGAAGATTTGAGGCCTTACCAGGTCGGCGGCGGGATGGTTAAATCCGTGACAAAGAAAGGGACGCGTTACGAGGACCCACCTCAGAGATTTGAAGCAGGGACTCCAAACGTCGCAGGAGCCGCGGGTTTGAAAGCAGCTCTTGACTACCTTGAACAGTTCGACACGGATAAAGTCTTTCGCCACGATCGAAAACTTTGTAACAATGCGAGAAAAGGCCTTGAAAAAATAGAAGGTGTAGACATGGTATCTCCAGAGGATGCTGTGGTCACGTCTTTCACGGTCAAAAATGCTCACCCGCATGATATAGCCGAGGTTCTCGGCCAGAAAGGTGTTGCGGTTAGAGCGGGCCACCACTGCGCCCAGCCATTGATGGAGGAAAAAATTGCGTCAGGAACGACAAGAATGTCCCCCTATATCTATAATACCGGGGAAGAAGTCGAGGCCTTTATCGAAGCTGTGGAGGAAGCCGTGGAGGTGTTCCGGTGAGACGAAAACTGAAAACCTTCTCTCAGGAAAAAGAAGGTGTTCTTGATGTACAGGGATGAGATACTCGATCTCTACAAGAACCCGTGGAACGCAGGGAGCATCGAAGACGCGGATATAGTCGGGGAAGGCGAGAACCCGAGCTGTGGAGACAGCCTGACTATTTACGCAGATCTTGAAGAAGGGAAGATCTCGGAGATCTTGCACGAGACCGAGGCCTGCGCTATCTGCACCGCATCCACAAGCATCCTGACAGAAGAAGTGAAAGGCCTGGACTTAGAGGAAGTGAAAGGCCTGGACAGGGACTGGATGCTGGAAAAGTTGGGTGTCGAGGTTTCGCCGATGAGAATGAAATGCGCGTTGCTAAGCCTGAAAACTTTGCAGAAAGGTGTGAAGAATGAAACAGCTTAACTACTGTTACAGATGCGGCACCGAACTCGTGAAAAAGCGGGAGGAAGGTATGGAGAGATACTTCTGCACAAGCTGCGGAAAGTTTGTCTACAGGAACTCGGTGCCGGTCGCAGGAGTCTTCGTAATCAAAGGTGGAGAGGTCCTGCTGATCAAGAGAGGCGGGACACCGAACAAAGGCCTCTGGAGCTTCCCAGCCGGCTATCTCGAATACGATGAAAAGCCTGAGCACGGCGCGGTCCGGGAACTTGAGGAGGAGGCAGGCCTGACAGCCGACCCAGAGAAACTGGAGCTGGTGGCGACGATCCATCTGGAGCATCCTGACAAGTACGTCGTTGGAAACGCCTACACCATCTCGTATGAACACGTTGAAGGGGAGGTAGAAGCGGGAAGCGACGCAGAAGAAGCAAGGTTCTGGACCCCAAGCCAGATGGAGGCCTCACTGGAGAAGATGGAGTCGGAGAAGATCGTCGACGCTGCGGAGGATGCGATCCGGCTCGTAAATAGATAGCTGTCTTTAACTCCCTAAAGTCGAGGCCTGTTCTGGAGCAGGGACTTGATCGCTGGTAAAGCATTCTAATTAAGAAAGTTTGTGCCCGTACATTTTACATGACTTTGAAGATAGAAGATCTTAGGGTATCAGTACCTGAAGAAAAAATCGTTAAAGGAGTCTCGCTTGAAGTAGAGAAAGGCGAAATCCACGCCATCATGGGGCCCAACGGCTCAGGAAAATCAACGCTGTGCAAGGCCCTGATGGGAAACCCGGAGTACTCTGTAGACACCGGAAAAATCCTGATCGACGGGGAAGACATGACAGGAGACGAGACCGATGAAAGAGCCAGGAAAGGCCTCTTCCTCGGATTCCAGTACCCTGCAGAGATTTCAGGGATCTCGGTGGCGGAGTTCCTTAGAGAGGCCTTGAACGCAAGTAGAGAGGCAGAAGGCGAGGAACCGCTTAAACAGGAGGAGTTCCGAGACAGAGTAAAAGAAGCGCTCAACATGCTTGACATGGACGAAGAGTACGCCCGCAGATATTTGAACGAGGGATTCTCAGGAGGAGAAAAAAAGAGGAACGAAATCCTGCAGCTCGCCGTGCTACAGCCGAAGTACGCTGTCCTGGATGAAATCGATTCAGGCCTTGACATAGACGCATTGAAGGTCGTGGCCGACGGCATCAACAATCTGGCGGAAGAAGACCGCGGCTTCCTGATGGTCACGCATTACCAGCGGATACTTGACTACGTTGAGCCTGACAGAGTACACGTAATGATCGATGGAGAAATCGCAGAAAGCGGAGGCCCGGAGCTTGCTGAAAAACTGGAAGACGAAGGCTACGAATGGGCTAAAGACCTGTAACTTCCTTCTCTATTTAATTATTCAGATAACCATTCAGAAATAGAGGGCTCAGCGGCCTCAAAACGATGCGCAGACCCGAAAGGCTTGAGAACTGATTTCGCCGCATTTTCAAGCCGCTCAACGTAGAAATCTTTATCGTATCTGTCTATTTCTTCAAAGTCGAGCAGGACTCGAGGCCTTGAAGCTGAGTCCCTGACAACGTATCTTAATTTTTGACCGGCTTTAACATCTATGCCTTTCCGCTTCATTCTTTTCGCGGCTTCTGCGCTTTTGTTAACGGATTTATAGGCCTCTGGGTTCTGGCTGATCTTTTTTTCGATTACAAGATTCTCAAAGTCGACTTCTCCGTTTCTAACCCTGGAAATATATTTTTCCAGGATTTTCAGGGCTTCTTCCCTGTCTTCGTGGATTTTCTCTATCATTTCGCTCTGACAGTTCTTTACTATGTCAGGTGTGGAGGACTGCCTCATCTCTATTCCAGCGGTTACGGTTTCGCCTTCCACGGTTTTGCCAAAGTAACGGTTCAACGTTGAAATGTTCGAGTTTTTTCTCGGGACGAAGGCTATCCAGTCAAAGCTGTGCTCGTGCTCCAGTTCGATTCCTATCTCCTCCGAGACTTTTTCACAGGCCTTTTCCACGTTTGAGCCGGAGGCCCAGATACTGTCAATGATACCGTGCTTGATCTCGAGGCCTTCATCCTCCAGCATGTCCTTGGTTTCCACCATTATCTTCCTGTCGAAGGCCTGGATCGCCTGGTGGCATTCAATAGCGCCGTAGGATGCGTGCGCATGTCCCATGTAGCCGAAGCAGGAGACCAAGATCCATTTTAATGCTGATGAGGCCTTCCCGCTGTAATCCGTGTCTTTTTGCTTGTACCGGGATCGATCACGGATTATAGGCCCTAAAACATGGGGTATAAAGCCTATCTGTTTCTCGCATATAGAGTAGTCAAGTTCAGGTACTCGAGAGTTGTTGCAGCAGCTGCAGTTAACCGTCTCGGGGGAAATATTTTTTCTCACCATTATGTTCGGGAAAAGCGAGGCAAAATCCAGTTCATGCACATCTTCATAGACCCCGGGCATCGGACTGAATATGAAGCCTCCGCGATCAGCTTTCCTCATTGTACTTGCTTTTTTCGGCTCTTCCGGAGTCCAGTTCTTCCAGGGCGTCAAGACATTGTTGTCATATGCTCGGCGGATTTCTATCGCTGTCAGGATATTCCCGATACTTGCCCATGCTACTTCCTGCAAAGGCTTCCATGTTCGCTCCACCAGGTCATAGAGGCCTTCCATCCCCGCCTCTGAAAGCATGAAGCTGGATGATTCATCGATCACAGCGCGTCCGGAGACGCTGTACCGCGACGGAGAATGCATCTTCCTTCCATAAGACGTGACGGTGTTCTCTCCCGCCAGTTTTTTCATTCCCGAGTCTCGACCCAACGAGAAAAATGTTTTCTCATCAATCAAAGATAAAACCTGAGACCTGTTTATTCTCAAGACATCAGGTCCTTCGCCGCTGAACTCTTCTTCCAGGGCTTTCAAGGCCTGAGGCTCCGACCGGTGTTTTCCCCCGTTGATTTTCAGGCCTTTCAGCGAGGCCTGGGCGATCCGGGGTCTTGAAAGTTCAAGCCTCAGCGAATCCAGCCCGGCTTCAATGCCGGGGCTCCTGTCTTGTTCTATACAGTACTTGAACTGCGGGCTTAAACCGGCATGGAAAAACCTGATTTCAGGCCTTGGATACTTTCTAAGTAAAAAATCCCGGAAAGAATTGAAGTCCTCCTGTCTTTTCAGGTCAAGCCTCAGGACTTTTTCAGGCCTTTTTCCAGGCGAAGTACGCCACTCTTCAAAGCTTGAAGCCCAAGTTTTCGAGGCGGTTTCGGCCCGGATCCTCCTCAGCAACTCTTTCCCGGCTTTTATATAGAGTTTAGGCCTGTAAACCTTCTCTCTTCGTTTTAGTTCGCCGTTTCTGCTCCATTCAACGGCTTTCTCTCCCTGAAAGTCTACCTTGAACATTCCATCTGTTCTTCCAGTTTGCCCATTCTCTGTTTCAGTCTGTGGATCTCTTTCTCCTGTTCGACCTGGATCGAGATCAAAGCGGTTTCAGCCGGGTTTCTCGGGTTCATGTAGCTTGAGGCGGATGCATGGTAGAAGGCCTTCTCCCAGAGCGCGTCCAAGTGCTTCCTGTCCTCTCTTCTCAGGGCCTGTCTGAAGGGTTTGAAGCTTTCCTTCAGTTTCTCCAGCCGGTTTCGGTAGGTTTGATTGGTTCTTCCCATTGAGTCTTCACCTCCCTGTAAAGCGGTACGGTCGTCTGGACACCGGTTCTGTCGGAATATGCTCGTGTCTGCCGGTCTTTCTGCGAGAACTTCAGGCCTTGACCCGTCTGTTCAACTTCTATAACGTTTTCGTTCTTTTCCCAGTCTTCTATCTCTCCGGAGACCGAGTACAGTATCTTCCCCTCGAGGCCTTCAACCGCGTCTTCGAAGAGCTCTACTGCCTCTTTCCTGCGCATCGAGTCTTCGGTGTAGAGCCTGTCGATCTCCGGCAAGATCAGGAGGTCGAATCCCTCTGTGTTTCTGCAGAGCTGGTGGTGCTGCAGCGCGGTGAAAGCCCTTGCGATGTAAAGTTTTTCCAGGGCTTGAGGCCTTGACTCGAGGAAATGTGTGGAGGCCTGGTTGGATGAGTCGATCCAGAGTATCTTGTCGTGGTTTGATGCCAGATACTTGATCAGTGCCGGGAAGGCAGCCGCTGTATCTGTCTTGACCAGGTTCCAGCCTTCTACTGTCTTCAGTGTGTGGATACTTTTGACTCTTTGAGAAATAGGCAACCCCTCCCCCCCTGGGTTAGGCCTCCGGGAGCTTTTCAAGAACTTGTTTACCGGCGAGGCCTATTTAAACCGATTCGCGGGTTTCCGGATGTCCGGATTATCTTTAGAATTCGTAGTATGCGTGGTAGAGCAGGGGGAAGGCTTGGAACACAGCTGCAAGTATATAGTGCTGCTGCATCACGTTAGGCTGGAAAAGCAGCAGGGCCGCCACCATAAAGTTTGCGAGGGATGCACTGGTGTAGAGATGGGTGAGGAATCCCTTGGTGTAGTATGTTGTGGCGGAGAACGCCAGAGCCGGTAGGAAAAACCAGAAGACTGCGTAACTCTCTATCTCCGGGACATGAATATGTCCTTCGACCACAGCAAATCCAAGCACCAGTGCGAGGCCTGTCGTCAGAACCCATGGAAGCGGGAGGGTATCGCTGGACTGCTGCCCCATCCATTTGATGGCTGCGATCATAGGTACGGACATCAAGATAGTCCAGAACGCTATCATGGAAACCGGCTGGAAAAAACTGTTGAGATAGTAGGATACGACCCAGCCCACAAGAACGGAGAATCCCCAGAAAGTCAGCAGGGTCCGGTTTTCGACCTCGAAATCCATATGTAAACTTGTTTGTCTCTCTATTAAAGATTTCCTGCAAGGCCTAACCCTTCAAAAGGTACTCCCTGTCCCTTGTCGAGCCTCTGGACTCTACAAGGCCGTAACTCTCCATCTTCTTCATGTAACGCCGCAGAGTCCTGTCCGTAGGCCCGTCCTCAACCCTATCCCGGTACCTCTCAAATAGCCCCCCGGAGCCCAGGCTCTCCTCCTCTTTCAGGATGCTGTAAAGCTCTCTCTGATGTTCATTCAGTTTCTGAAGCGAGACGGATCGATCCTCCTCCACCGCGTCCGAAAAACTTTCCTCGACAAACTCACGCGGAATCTGCTCGAGGCCTTTTTTCTCGGTTTTTTGAGCCGATTTTCTCAACGTCGATATCGCAACCCGGGCATCGCCGTTCGACTTCGAAGATATAAGCTTCAGAAGCGAGTCACTCGCCGCATCCTCTCTCAAACCGTATTTCCTCCGGTCATCAAGTATATCAAACAGCTGGGAATCCGTGTAGGCCTTGAACCTTATCTCCTCCAGACTGGAGAAAGATGAGCGTATTCTGTCGTCTATATCCACGAATACGTCAGGCCTGTTCGCTATCAAAATTATTGCAGCGTTCTGGAAACGGGAAAGATCGTATAGAACGTTTTCATCCTTTATCTGATCTGCTTCATCCAGCACCACCACCATCGGACTGTTGCGGGCCTTTTGCTCGAACTTGTCGACAAGCTCTTCTGTCGAAGTGCCTCCACGGGTTATAAACTCGTTCATATCCCGTAAAAGCTTGTAGTAGACCTCGAACCGGGATGGCTGGCCGAAACCGTCGACGAAACCGGACTGGACCTCGGGAGAATGTTTCTCCAGTTCGTTTACAACGTATTCTGCCATCGCTGTCTTTCCAGTTCCTGGAGGCCCGTAAATCAGCATGTCGATCGGCGGCTCGTCCTCAAGTATAGGCCTCAGGTTGGCGGCGATCGCCTCTCTTTCACTGTCCCGATGAACCATTCTGTTGGGGAGATAATCCGCTGTCAAAACCCTGGCGTCTCCGATTACAGTGTTCTCCAAGAAAACCCCTCCAGCCTATAATTTGAAAGACAGAGTTAAATCCTTCCCGGTGGCCTGAAACCTTCAAGGCATAGGAATCCTTTCAACAATCTCGGACTCATCCCTAATCAGGTCAGGCCTTTCAGGCGCGAACACAGCAAGACCTATATCATCCGCTTCCTCAGCGTTAAAGCTCTCGTTGAACACTCGGGTCTCATTGTAAGCCATGAAAGCTGTCTGCGAACGGGAGTCGATCACCCTGTCCTGCTCATCCAGCGATCTTACCTCGACTCTGACTTCTCCCTCTCCACCGATATTTCTGACAGAGGCCTCTACATCAGCTATCAGCCGGTCTCCTGTATCAGTCGAGTTCACGCGAAAGTTATCGACTTCAGGGCTTGGATAACCTGATAAAAGATAGACAAACGTCCCAAAGGCCGAGGCCACTAACACAAAGCTCAGGATAACCGTCAACGTTACAGCCCGGATAAAAGACATAACCCAGTATTCCCGGCACAGAATAAATAAATTAAAGGTTGTATAACCACACCAGGTTCAAAAACACAACCTGTTTAAAGGTTCAGGCCTCAAAAATCCTCCATGACAGACGGAATATGCTCCATCGTGGAATCATTCGACATGATAGGCTCAAAATGGAAGCTGATAATCCTTAACGACCTCGCCGCCGGAGAAAAAAGATTCAACCAACTCAAGAGATCCACCGAGGCCTCCTCAAGAACCCTTTCAAGAACCCTGAAAGACCTTCAAGAAGACGGCCTCGTGGAAAAACGGGAAGGCAACGGCAACCCGATCGCAACCTACTACTCACTGACAGAGAAAGGCCTCTCCCTGAAACCGGTATTCAAAGAAATCAACGCCTGGGCAGAAAAATGGCTTGAAACCCGGTAAACCCTTCAGGCCTCTCCAGTTCAAGACTCGAGACTCGCAGCTTCTCAAAAGGGGAAGCTGCTTAAATTAAACTCCACCAAACTTCTACGTGATTAATCATGGTAGAATTCGAGACCCGCATATCTATAAGATATGCTTCGACCAAATTTTACTATGGTAAAATTTGAGACTATTGAGAAGGAGCGGCGTGACTATGGAAACTTTCCGGGAGAAAAGTTTATCGAGGTAAGCAGGAACAAGGCGATTCAGGACGACGGCAGTGAAAACAGCTTCATCCAGATCGCGACAGGGTACTACAACGAAGACGAATCCGTCAACTACAACAAGAGATTCACCGTCCCAACCGACGAAAAAGCAGTGGACCACATCGTGGAAAAACTGCCGGAAATATTCGAAAAAGAGAAAGAAGCCCGGGAAGAGTAAGGCCTTACTCTCTAAGCCTTCTCCTTTCATCCATTTCTTCTAAATCTTCCTGTCTGTGGACAGGATCTTCTGATTCCTCTACTCTGAAAGTCTGGGAGCTTTTTAGGTGTCTTACATACTTTCTGACCACGTCATCGATCTCCGTGACGTTGTCGATCGTTCTCAGTAGGGCTTCAGGATCTGAGAAATCCGGGAGGCCTTCTATAGAACCTTTTCTCCACTCCTCGGTATAGCTGTGATTGATTTCCTCTGGATCAACGTGGTGCTCATCATCCAGGTTTTCGATGTTTACTCCTGCTGCGGTTAAGGCCTCGAGAGCCTCTTCCTCTGATATCTCTCTGGCTTCCTGCCATGCCTGGTGTGAGGCTCTGAGTATATCTGCCGGGCCTCGCAGAACAGCTGAATCTTCGGATATCTCCTCTCCGGGTTCCACTGTCACTGTTTCAGGTTCTCCGCTGTAACTTGTGATATCCCCATATCTCACCGGTTCTCTGAATATGTCTTTCGCCCAAGGAAGTGAGAAGCCTGTGTTGTTGAAAGTGACCTTGCCGTCTCCAAGAGGTAAGACGGTGTCAGGCCTTCCCATCTTGACGTCCCACGCATTCTTGTAGTTGGTGCTTTCGATCACTCCTGCCTCCTTGAGGTCCTCATCAGTTATGTAGACACCGTCTCTGAACGTGATGTCGTTTTCCGCCAGAGTGAGGCCTACGGCGTGGTAGACCTTGGGGACTTTGAAGTAGTCCTCGTCATCGGAGTATGCGTTAAGACTGTTTCTTCCAAACCTGTCCAAGGTCATCCCGGGGTAAAACGGAAACAGTATGCCTCCCTCGGTCTTGGCCCACATGCTTCCAAGTCCGAAATCTTCGAATTCTCCGCCTTCCTCGAAAAATCGTTCCAGTTCCTCGGAGCTTGAGAGATCAGGCCTTGAATCAAGAGAACCTTCATCCCAGAAAGCGTCATAACTTTCTTCCAGGTTGTCCGGGTGCGGGAACGGATCATACCAGACATCCCTGGGTTCGTATCCTTCAACGAAGATGTCTGCGTACCTTTCCCTGAACTCTTCCTTTACCTCGTTCCCTTTCCTGTTCCATTCACCGATATCAGAGATCTCCTCGACCTGTTCAAGTCTCTCATCTCTCTCCTCCAGAGCTTCAACTATCTCTTCAACGGTCTCGTAGGCCGTATGCAGGATCCTCTCCGGCCCCATCAGTTCGCCGTCCTCACGGAAGAACTCAGGCCTGTACGGGAATGGGAAAGAAGTATCGTTGAACGTGATAAGGCCCTCACCCAGATACATCAGGTTGCGGGGTCTTCCTTCCTGCACATCCTCCGCTGACCGGTAGCTCCTGTTCCCAACCAGGCCCTCATCAAGAAGGACTTCTTCGTCTATCAACCGGCCGTTCTGAAACGTGATATCGTTGTCAAGAAGTGTCAGCCCTGCCTCCTGGTACTTCTTCATACTGATTTATTTTTTGGACGCAAAGCTTAACCTACTGTAGCTACATTAGAAAAATCAATAAAAAAGCTTCCCATGTCCTCCGAGTAGACGAAAAAACCTGCACAAAAACTTTATTGAAAGATTCAACTCAAAAAACTTTCCAGAAAATGA
>JBKHHG010000021.1:0-13228 GCA_046539225.1 Candidatus Nanohaloarchaea archaeon | reverse complement strand
TGTTGAAGATGGGATTACCAGTGTTCCTTCTTTTTCTTCTGACCGGTATTCTTCGTAGCTTCTTCTCTGGATTAGGCCCTTGTTCACTATATTGTCTCTGGGGTACTTGTCCATTATATCATTGTAGGACGCCCATACTTCTGCTCCGAACCTGTTGAGTATCTTGGGCGACATGCTGGGTTGTTGGGTCCTGTTCTCTGACTCGACCGCTATCACTTTAGAGGATGTAAAAGTGGACAAAAATCCTAAAATTAGCGATGTGTTTGCTCCATAGCATACAACGACGTCAGGCCTCTCTTTTCTCAAGATGTGTCCTGATTTAAACAGGTTTTTCAGTGCTTTTACAGGCCTGTAAAAGTTTCCATTTGTAGCTCTGAAGCTGTCTACCCTGTACTTTTTCTCTCCATATTCGTAGTCATCTTTGTAGTCTGTGGCCACTACATATTCTGGATCTTCGTATTCTTCCTCCAGTACTTCTTTTACCAGATGTGTTCTGGTTGCATGGCCTCCATGTCTTGAGGCCAGTAAAATTTTTACCATTTTTTCAGCCTCTTGGCGTAGTTCTTGACCAGGTTTATCATGTTGCTCCCTGCCGCGTGATCTACGTGGTACACATAAGCGTTTGCTGTCTTTTCACCCAAGTATTCAAACACATGCTCTTTTGGATTCATCTCTTCTATATCCGCTCCTGATACTGCTAACGCCAATGCGTATTGCTCATCGTGGCTGACTTTGTCCACCTGGAAATCCAGATCCTTGTTGACATACTTAACCCATTTATTCTTTATTTCTCTGTGAAAACCGTTCTTGAACACTAGAAAACCTGCATTGGGCATCCAGGGCAGATATTCTTCGTTGTTTCGGCCGAATAAGGCCTGCCACTCTCTATTATCACTATCTATCTCTTCCGAAGGCCTCGCTTTAAATTCGAAATCGCCTTCCAGTACCTCCCATATGTTGTTTCCTATAATAGTGTCGCAGTCGAGGAAGACCACGTTCTCCGCATCAATACTGCATAAATTGATTTTTTCTCCGTAGTGGCTTTCCGGAAGAGATCTTGATACGTTGAAGGCCTCTGTCTGGTTTTCTTTCTTGATTAGTTCGGCTCCTGTAGCTTTCAAGGCCTTTTCATCTTCTTCACTGTAGGGCAGGGTGTAGAAGATTTTGATCTTTTCCTCTTCCACGTAGTGTTTCAATGTGGCGATTGAGCGGAGCGCTTGCTGCGCCATCTTCTTTCTGCTGCTTAATGTGTATACAAACACGGTATCGTCTCTATTCATCAGGCCTCTAATCCTGTATTCTGCTCGATGCTTAAAATCTCTTCCAACCGGTTTGTATAACAGTGTTATACAGAGTTTTCCTGTACTCAAATATGTTGCAAAAGATTACATGTTTTCCATTTTTTATGCCAGAGTAGCCAGGATTCTGAACGCGGTTGAAAGCACCGACTGTAAAAGTCTGAAACACATAATTACTGCACCTGAAACCAGGGAGGCTGCTGTCTTTGCAACTTCTCCGGCCTGGTCCCTGCCGTCTTCCCTGGAAGAATTACTCATCTGAAAAAACTATAGACCCGACTCTATTAAACCATATACAGGCCTATCTCCACTTGAAACAAAGGGGTGTTCTGAGGCCTTAGAAGCTCCTGATACAGAAACAGAGGTTTATTACAGGCTTGATACAAGAATAAAAGGTTTGAAAAATATTTCTGGTATTTTAAAGATCTTAGAAGTTAGTATATGGTTTTTAATAGTGTTCTACAGGTCTATACTTTTGTGGTAAGAGAGTCGAACTTTGTATGCAAGAATTTATATGCGAGTTTCTGTGCGTTTACTGATTCGAGTTCTCGAGGCCTGAAGCAGCCACCCCCTTGATTTCGAGTGGAGTTTTGTTTTTCCAGGTCGCGGTTAGAAGATATAACAGGCGTATATCTGTATAACAAACTAATACTATTATAACACCGTTATATCTCGGAGATTCGGCTCACAGAATTTTCCATACGAAATAAGGGGGTGGGGGTTGGGCCTTCAGATGGAAGCAAATATAAGCCTTTATTTCAAGTAGAACTTTACAGGGGTTAAGATGATTGTATTAGAGGAGGGGTGTCGATGAGTAAGGAAGGTCTGCAGTCGATGTTCTCAAGTTACGTCGACAAGGACTCAGTCTTCAAAAACAAGGATGCTTTAACCACGAACTACAGGCCTGACAACATTCTGCACAGGGATGACCAGATAGACGAGCTTGCTTCTATCCTCGCGCCCAGCTTGAAGGGAAATGATCCCAGCAACGTTTTTGTCTATGGCAGCGTCGGCACAGGGAAGACGCTGGTTGTAAAACATGTTACGGATCAGCTGAAGAGCGTGGCGGACGACAAGGATATCGATGTCGATATAATATATATTAACTGCAAGATGAAGAAAGTGGCTGATACTGAGTACCGTTTACTTGCTAAACTCGCCCGCCAGCTGGGCGAAGAGGTTCCTTCGACAGGCCTTCCGACCGATGAGATCTACAACAGGTTTTTCAGTGCTCTGCAGGATCAGAAAGGCGTTGTAGTGATTGCACTGGATGAGATAGATGCCTTGGTGAAAAAGGTTGGCGACGAGTTTCTCTACAACCTTACAAGGATTAACGATGACCTGCATGAGACAAAGGTCTCGATCCTGGGTATTTCAAATGATTTGAACTTTACTGATTACATGGATTCCCGTGTTAAGTCTTCTCTGTCGGAAGAGGAGATAATCTTTCCGCCTTACAATGCTATAGAGCTCAGGAAGATTCTGAAGGACAGGACGGATAAGGCCTTTGTAGAGGATACGTTGAAGGACGGTGTTATCTCGAAGTGTTCTGCTCTCGCCGCTCAGGAGCACGGTGACGCGAGAAGAGCATTGGATCTTCTGCGTGTGGCGGGCGAGCTCTCTGAGAGATCTGAGTCGGATATTATAGAGAAGGAGCATGTTGACAGGGCTCAGGACAAGATTGAGAGGGATAGAGTGGTTGAGACAGTGCGTTCTCAGCCTAAACATTCAAAGCTTGTGCTGTATACTATACTGGAGATGACTGAGGACGAGGATGAGATCGCGACCGGCGATGTCTACAGCGAGTACAAGGAGCTATGTGAAGACCTGGAGATTTCGGAGCTGACTCAGAGACGTGTTTCAGGCCTTATCTCCGAGCTTGATATGCTGGGCGTTGTCAATGCCAAAGTGATTTCGAAAGGCCGTTACGGTAGAACGCGGCAGATAAGCGTAGACCTGTCGGAGAACATCAGGGCGAAACTGCGTGAGATGGTCGAGGACAAGTTCTACATTTAGAGGTTTGAAAAAGGGGGAGAAAACATGAATGAAGAAGCGGTAAAAGAGCTGACGAAACAGGGCTGCATGGTTGAGAGAGACGCCGCCGAGATCTTGAACAGCGACGATGTCGAGCAGATCAAGAACCTTGAGACCACTCCGATGTACGTCTCCAAAAACATGGTTGAAAAACTGAGGGAGAAGATCGAGGCAAGGCCTGAACAGAAACAGGTTATGACTGCTTCAGGGACAGAGGTCGAACCGGAGCGGCCTAAACAGAAAAAAGAAGAGCCGGAAACGCAGTCCCAAAAGAAGGAAGAACCTGAAGAGGAAAAGGCCTCGGATGAGATCTACTCGAACAGGAGCTCCCATTTCTCCAGGTCAAAAACCGTGAAGATCAAGGATTCAGGTAGTAGAGACAGAAAGACTACGAAAGTTGAAGTTTTGGATGACAGGGATATTACAGAGGGCGAGAAAGACGTTCCCGAGTTTCTCGGTGCTTTCAACGACCGTTACGACAGGATGAAGAAGATGCTGATGCGGCACAGAGAGATGAAGTCCGCTACAACCATCAACAGACTGGAAAGAAGAAGCGAGGGGGAAGAAGCGACGACTATAGGCCTTGTAAAGGATAAGTACTCGACGAGAAACGGAAAATACATTGTAGAGATAGAGGACAAGACAGGAACCTTCAAGCTTCTTGTAGGGGAGAGAGAAGGCGACCTGATCGTTCCCGATGAGGTTATCGGCGCCAAAGGCTCCATGGGAGGCGACATAATCTACGCTGATTCTGTGGTTAGGCCTGACCTGCCGATCCCACAGGGTACAAAGACTACGGAGCAGCAGGTAAAAGCTGCGTACATCTCCGATCTTCATATCGGCTCCCAGGATACGCTGCACAAGAGGCTGGACCGTTTCGCGGACTGGCTTTCAACAGAGGACGCCAAAGACGTTGGATATCTCGTGATCTCTGGCGACCTCGTGGAAGGAGTCGGTGTCTACCCGGGACAGGACGAAGAGCTTGAGATCGCGGACATCTACAAACAGTACCAGGCCTTCGAGCAGTGGTTCGAAAAGATCCCGGAAGACATACAGGTTATAGCCGGGCCTGGAAACCACGATATAACCCGTTTAGCAGAGCCCCAGCCAAGGCTTGACAAAAATGTATTCCCAAGTATCTCAGACTACAACAACTTTCACCGTGTCCAGAACCCTCAGATGGTCAGGCTTCACGCCGTGGAGTCAAAAGGCATCAAAAACCTGATGTACCACGGCTACTCCTTCGACCAGCACGCCGACCAGATAAAAGAACTGCGGGAAAAGGCCTACGAACAGCCTGAACACCTTATGATAGATCTCCTGAAGAGAAGGCACCTCGCACCAACTTTCGGATCCAACCTTATAGCTCCCGACTCAAAAGATCCACTGATAATAGAAGAAGAACCGGACGTCTTTGTCGCAGGGCATTTCCACAGCCACGCCAACTCATCCTACAAAGGCACCAACGTAATCTGTTCCTCTACATTCCAGGCCCAGACACCTTTCCAGAAAAGAGTCGGCCACGAACCAGATCCGGGAAAAGTCACCATAGTAAACTACAAAACCAGGAACACAGAGGTGAAACAGTTCTAAATGAAACTTCTGAAAGTTTCATCATCAGAAGCCATGCCTCACGGCATCGCTTTCAAATACATTGGGCAGGTGTCAGAATGAAAACTGAGGAGTACTTTGAAAAGATAGCTGAAGAGACGGAGAAGGCCTATGAAGTCGCGAGAGATGCTCGAAAACAGTCAAAGGATCCTGAGCAACGTGTGGATATCCCTGTCGCGACTGACTTGCCGGAAAAGGCCTCTTCTCTTGTGATTGCGGCCCAGTTCCCTGAGCTCGAGGATTCAGGCGTCGCGGACAGAATCCGAGGGTTAGAGGAGGAGTACGGAAAAAATGATGAACGTGTGGCGTTCCAGATCGCCCGTGAGATCGCCGAGGGAAGGTTTCACGATTTTGAGGAGAGGGAGCGGGCCTGTGACGCAGGTATCCGTGTCGGAGTATCTTACATGACTGGAGGGATCACGACCGCACCCCTCGAGGGAATAGGCGATGTAAAGATTCGTAAAAACGATGATGGTTCGAGTTACTTGGCGGTGTACTACTCTGGGCCTATCAGGTCGGCTGGAGGAACCGCAAGCGCTATGAGCGTCTTGATCGCGGACTACGTGAGGATAGGTGTAGGCCTTGACGAGTTCAAGCCTTCTGATACTGTTTTGAACCGTTACGCAACCGAGGTAGAGGATTACTATAACCGTGTAACGGCGAAACAGTATAATCCTACCAGGGAGGAGACCAAGAAGATCGCGAGCAACGTTCCTGTGGAGGTTACGGGCAGTCCGACTGAAGAGCTTGATGTCTCGAACTACAAGGATCTTGACCGCGTCAAGACAAACAGGATTAGGGGAGGGATGTGCCTCGTATATCTTGATGGATTACCTTTGAAAGCTCCAAAGATCAAGAAACGTATCGAGAAATGGGGTAAAGCCTTCGGACTTGAACACTGGGAGTGGGTGGAGGACTACCTCAAGCTTCAGAAAGAGATCCACAGCTCTGGAGACGAGGAAGAGGAAGAAGAGGAATCGAAATACACTCCCAGCGACAAGTACCTCGGCTCTCTTACGGCTGGCCGGCCTGTGTTCGCCCATCCTGGCAGGAAAGGCGGTTTCCGGCTGCGGTACGGCCACTCAAGGACCAACGGTTTAGCAGCGGTTTCATTCCATCCTGCGACAATGGAGATATCCCAGAGGTTTATAGCTATCGGTACGCAGCTGAAAGTAGAGTATCCTGGGAAAGCAACGGTTGGAACACCCTGCGACAGCATAGAGCCTCCTGTTGTCAGGCTCAAAAGCGGAGAGGTCAGAAGAATCGACACAAGGCAGGAAGCCAAAGAGATAGAAGACAGGATAGACCAGATCCTGTTCATGGGGGATATGCTTGTAACTTACGGCGAGTTCATTGAAAACGGCAAGAAACTCGTGCCCTCCCCTTTTGTCGATGAGTGGTGGGAGCTCGAGCTCGAAAAAGCTCTTGAAGAAAAAGATATGGAGCTCGGGAAAGACTTCTCCGACAGGACACCGACGCCGGAAGAAGCAGAGAAGATCTCCCAAGCTTTAGACATCAGAATGCATCCGAGATGGACCCACCACTACAGAGACATCGACCCGGAAGACTTCAAACATCTCTACAGAAAGATTCTGGGAAAAGAACACGACGAAGAAAAGGCCTTGAACGCAATGGAGGAAGGCCTTGTACAGCATGAAGACGGAGAAATACGCGAAAACGATAGAAAATCCCTCGAAATTTTGTTAAACGCTGAAGAAGACAGTACCGAAAAACTCGGCTCTGTACAGGCCTCAGAAGACATCCCCGAGTTTATTGAAAAGGTTTCAGGCCTTGAAGTCGGCCGACAGGTCACGCATTACATGGGCGCAAGAATGGGGAGGCCTGAAAAAGCCGAGAGAAGAACCCTGAACGGCGATCCACAGCTTGTCTTCCCCTGCGGCAAGAAAGAAGGTGGAAGGATGAGAAACCTTTCAGCATCCTACAACAACACGCTTCACAGCAAAGAAGGCCTTGTAAGAGAAGAAATAATACATAACAGATGTACAGAATGCGGGGAAATAACGCACTACGCTTTCTGCCGCGAATGCGATGCTCCGGCCGATCCCATCTGGTTCTGCAGCAGCTGCAAGCAACAACACGAGGAAAAGCCCGATGAATGCGACAGCTGCGGCAACGACAGCTTCCAGAGGTTTAAAGAGGCAAGTATCGATGTAAAGTCGATGATGGACGATGCGCTTGAAAACCTGGGGATGAGAGAGCCTCCAGAACTTTTGAAATCGTTCAGAGGCATGACCTCAAAGCATAAACACGTCGAGCCAATTGAAAAAGGCCTTCTACGCCAGAAATACGGTCTATACGTCAACAAGGACGCGACTGTCAGGTACGACGCGCTTGATATACCCTTAACTCATTTCAGGCCTAAAGAGATCAATGCACCCGTCGAAAAACTCAGGGAAATGGGCTACAAAGAAGATGTTGACGGAAACAGATTGGAGAGAGAGGACCAGGTGGTTGCGCTGAAGCCACAGGATATCGTTATTCCGGAGTCCGACAAGACCCTTCCGGCCTCGGACTACTTTGTAAATGTGGCGAACTTTGTCGACGAGCTGCTTGAAGAGTTTTACGGTTTGGAGGGTTTCTACAACGCGGAGTCGAAAGAAGACCTGATAGGCGAGCTCGTGATAGGCCTCGCACCCCACACATCCGGAGGAACCGTTGGAAGAATAATCGGTTTCACAAAGGCGAAGGGAATGTACGCTCACCCCTACTGGCATGCAGCGAAGCGCAGAAACGCGGACGGAGACGAGGACGCGATCCTACTGTTAATGGATGGGTTGCTGAACTTTTCACGCGACTTTTTACCGGACATGACCGGCGCGAGAAGTATCACGGGAGACACTCGGATTGTCGTAAAGAGAAATGGAGATATTCAGGCTCCAAGAGCTGATGATCTTATAGACGAAGTTCTGGAGAAAGAAAGGTTTGAAACTAGGCCTGACGGCTTTGAAGTATCAAGAAGCTTCAGCGATGATATAAAGGCCGTATCATTCGACAGGGAATCGGGCGAAGTCGAGTTCAGAGATGTATCTGCGCTGATAAGACATGAAAACGATAAGAACGTGTTTAAAGTCAAGACATCGAGAGGAAGCATCTCCGTCACTGGAGATCACAGCGTATTCGTGACTGAAGGACGTGAAATAGAGGCTAAACCTGTTAGAGAACTGGAGGCAGGAGACTGTATAGTAGCTCCTTCTAACCCAGAACTTGGGGTTGAGGGCCTTGGAGAGAAGATCGACTTGTTTGAAGTGCTGTCGGATGAGGAATGCTATGTTTCTGTTCCTGAAGACGAGAAGGAAGTGCTAAAGAAAGAGATAGAGCAGAAAGTCACGCCCACGATAAAAGAAGAGTTTGGAGAGAACAATGTTTACAGGTATAAGACTTTCAGAAGGGACGCGCCTCTAAAATTCTATAAGACGGTCGGTACCGTTCCATCATGTAAGGTAAGGCTGAGGGCTAACGCAGAACCAGTGGAGAGAAAGTTTAAAGACTGCGAGGAGCTTTACAGGCTTCTTGGATACCTCTTGTCGGAGGGTGCGCTGGACAGAGGAGATATCTACAACACAGATCGAGAGATTATAGATGATGCTGTCCGCTGTATAGAAAAGCTTACAGGTGTGAGGCCCAAAATCAAGGAAGATGTCAGAGAGGGCAGGAAAACCTGCTACGCGGTTAGGGTTCCAGCAACTTTCATGAAGGCTTTGGAAGAGCTTGGACTGGAGAGAGAAAACTTCGACTCGAAAAAGGTTCCAAGCTTTGTTTTTGGCGCCGATATGAAGAAATTAGAGGCATTTATAGAAGCCTATAGAGACGGCGATGGCTCTGTCTATGATGAAAAAGGTTTCTCGAAGCTTTACACTAAAAGCGGTGAGATGGCGGCACAGCTTTCTCTTTTGGTGCGGAAACTTGGCTACAAGTCATCTACAAGGCAGAATGGAGGAACATGGGAGGTCCTCTATTCAGAGTGGGGGAATAAAGATCCTTACTGGCCTCTCTGGAATC
The DNA here is from genome assembly GCA_046539225.1 of Candidatus Nanohaloarchaea archaeon. Taxonomy (GTDB): domain Archaea; phylum Nanohalarchaeota; class Nanosalinia; order Nanosalinales; family Nanosalinaceae; genus B1-Br10-U2g21. Next base: position 4,265 of record JBKHHG010000021.1, on the reverse strand, counting down.
TTCTTGAAGAGGGAAGAGAAACACTGAGAGAGAAAGGAAAAAGCTACGAAGAGATTAAACAAGCCTTCTCCAACGATAGAGAAAATAAAAGAATGAAGACAGCCTCTAAGCAGAGAGTCGAGGATCTTTACAACCAAGGCCTTTACTCTCTTGAAAAAGCTGTGGAAGGAGATATATATGTTGAGAGGGTGAGAGAAGTAGAAGAAGTCGACTACGGCAGCGAATATGTCTATGATCTAGAGGTTCCAGGACAGCAAAATTTCCTGTGCGGCCCACATCCTATCTTCGCTCACAACACCATGGATGCGCCGTTGATTCTTTCAAACGTCTTGAATCCTGATGAGATCGACGATGAGGCCTGGGCGATCGAAACGGTCAGCGAGTATCCTCTTGAGTTTTACTACGAGACCCAGGAGTACAAGAAGCCCTGGGAGCTTGACTGCGAGATCGAGTTAGGAGAGGATATTGTTCACAGCGATGATCCTTTCACTCATGGCTACACCCATGAAACAAGCGATATAGATGACGGGCCTGAGCAGTCGGAGTACGTTACGCTCGACGAGATGAGCGAGAAGACATCTGCCCAGCTTGAGATCGGTGAGAAGATCAAGGCCTGCGATGTGGACAACGTGGCGGAGCTGCTGCTGCAGAAACACTTTTTACCGGATATAAGAGGAAATCTCCGCTCCTTCTCTTCCCAGGAGATGCGGTGCGTCGACTGCAATGAAAAGTTCAGAAGAGTGCCTATGACAAACCAGACCATCGCCCCTACAGGAAAAACCACTGCGCAGTGCCCTGAATGCGGCGGCAAGGTCTTACTGACGATTTCCGAGGGAACCATAAAGAAGTATATGCAGCCCAGCAAGGATATAATCGAGGAGTACGAGGTCACGCCCTACCTCAGGCAGCAGGTGCTGGTTTTGAACAGGACACTGCAAAGCCTGTTCGGAAAGGATCAACGCCAGAGCGGTTTGAAACAGTTCACATAAACTTTTATCTGTTATTGGCGAGTCATAAATATGAATGTGGGTTTTGCCGGAGAGGACTGTTCTTTACCTCCATCGATGAAACTGTACCGAGATGACGAGAACACGGCCATATACGTAGCTGAGGAAGCTGGGAATGTGCTTGGGGCGGCGGCATACTCTGAGAGTGAAGAGACAGGCGTCCTGGAATACATAGAGGTCTTTTCTGAATACCAAGACAGAGATGTTGCGAGTTCTCTGATGGATTTTCTGATGGAAAACACTGACGTTGAAACGCTCTACGCATACGCCACCTCGATGAATGGCAAAGTTCAACACATGATACAGGACAGAGGTTTTGAAGCCTCAGGTTTTGATACCGGCCCTGTAGTAAGTGATGTTCGATCAGAGGCCGGAGGAGGTTTTAATCTTAATCTCTGGAAGATAGACGAGGAAATAGAAGCGTATATTCCTGAGGAACTCAGGGAATTTACTGAGGCCTCTCTCTGTAACGCCAGAGAAATCAACTATCGTAAGCCAGAAAACAGCGAGATCAGAGGGTCGTTCGGGGCCGGAAAGATAGAAGGCGGAGGAGGCAAGGAGACCGGCTTCATGTCATTAGAAGTTGGGGAAGGAGAAACGACTGTGGATCAGATTGAAGAAGAAATCGCTTCTCTTAACACAGAAGAGTTCTGGGCTACAGAGGCAAACCTTGACACTTCAGAACCTGTTGCATATCCTATCTCGCGTGAACTCTACAGTCAGGGGTTCAGGCCTATAGATTTATCTCCGGAGATAAAAGGCCAAAGGCTCAAGATGATGGATCTTAAGGTAAAGGCTGGAAACTATCGCATAATCCCTGAAACCCAGGAATTACTTGAGAAGACAGGCCTTAATTTCGAGGTCGTTGAGGAAGGCGAGCAATCCGACGCAGTCAATATTCTTCCAGGAACTCAGTGAATCACAACATTAATTAGGTTTTGATCCTCTTCGTTCTTTATGGAAAACAATGTTGAGATCCGGGAAGTAATGACGGACGGCGTTATCGCTGTCGAACAAGATGAAACCGTTAAACAGGCCGCCGAACTGCTTGAAGAGGAAGGTATCAGAGGCCTTGTAGTGGTCGATGAGGGCGAGGCGGTTGGAGTCGTGGTCTGCAGAGATATAGTCTATGAAGTAGTTTCTGAAGGCCTTGACCCTGGGGAGACTCCGGTAAGCGAAGTTATGAGCACAGATCTGATTGTCGCCGAGGCTGACGAGTACCTTGACGAGGTGGCGATGGCGATGACCCAGAACAGTATCTCCCGGGTGCCGATCGTGGAGGGCGACATGCTGACAGGCATAGTAACACAGAGCGATATTCTCCGTGCGTGGCCTGGCTACGCCGAGATCATAGGCGAGGAAATCGAGTTAAATGCTGAGGCCTCTCCTATGCCGGAGTCGCAGTCCGGGACGTGCGAAGAATGCGAGAACTACTCCGAGGATTTGAGAGAGGTGAACGGGCTTTTGCTCTGCCCGGAGTGCCGTTAAACCCTTTGCTTTTTTTAGGCCTGTAACTATAGGTAGTTTATGGAGATTATCGAGGAAGTCGCCCGGAGACGCCAGACCATAGTGGTTGAGGAGCCGGAGAATGTTTACTCCGAGCTCCGGGAGCTTCTCGAGTCCAGGATGTCTTTCGACCATGTCCATGAAGACAAGTACTTTAACGACGTGGAATCCGGCAGGATAAGGGCCCGGATACATACTGTAGAGGCATTCGACAAGTATACTGTGGAGAAGCTTGAGATCTTCCTGACTATAAAGTCTGAGAAGAACGAGCTTGATCTCCAGATAAAGGCGAAGCTTGTCACGGAGTATCCAGGTGATATGCCGTGGCAGAACACTATATGGTACTACGCCTATAGATCGCTCTACGACGAGTTCCTCTACGGAGGAGTAAGAGAGGGCTACGAGCCGGCGGTTGAGGAGAAGCTTGAAAACCTGATGACCCGTGTCCGGGAGACAATGGAGGCCTGAAAAAATGGTGGAGTTCAAGGACGGCGGCTTTACAAAGGACGACCACCTCTTTGTAAAGGAGGACCCGGCAAGGATCTACCGCGGCATAAAGGACCTGCTTGTAAACGAGTTCGAGATGGACAGGCTGGAAGAAGGCCACAACGAGTTCAACGTGCAAAAACCCAAGGACAAGGTAAGGCTTCACGCCTACAAGGAGAAAAGCCCGCATACACTGATCCACTACGACTTCCAGCTAAGAGTGAAGCCCCCGAAGACCATCTACACGATGGAGAGGCCTGACGACATACTCAAGGCAAAGTTTGCAGGAAGCGCCGAGATCCTGACATATTACCCTGGAAGAAACAGTACTCCATGGGAGCCAGCCCCGGTGACGGACAACAGTATAGGCGGCTCAAACCTGATGGCGGAAGACCCCTCCACCTTCCAGAACTCCAAGCTTTACAAGGTCTTGGTCTCAATCTGGCACGACAAGTTCTACTCCAAACAGATCCACAGATACGAGGAAGAGGCCGAGGAGACAGTTCTAAGGGTTCACGACCTGTTAAGGCAGAAGTTCGGCGTGGAGAAAACCATTGGAGCAAGCGGAAGATCCCACTACAGGCCTAACTGGGGATAAAAATGACAGGACTCCTGAAAAAGAAAATACTGCCATGGTTCCACTTCCCCGGCACCTACAAAATAGAAGACGAGGAAAGATTCAAGGAAAGGGACAGCCTATGGAGCGATATACACCTGTTCCAGGGCGACTGGGTTACCATCCAGACAAAGCTCGAATGGTACGAAAGCCCGAACGTCCCCACAATCTACAAAGAACACAAGTACGTCTTCGGTAACATCGACATGGGGCGGGCCTACGAAAAATTCTACTACGAACACCGAGACACAGGCGAATTCGAAGCAGTGATGGACAACTCCGAAGACCTGCCCAGCGACAAAGGCAGCCTCAGGATAACACCCTCAATTAAGACCAAGGCCCCGCCAGGAGGCGAAAACAACTTCGCATTCGTAGAGTACCAGGTAGACCTCGACATAAAATACGATATGCCCTCAGGCATACAGCTCCTCCCAAGAATACTCGCCTACCCATTAAACAAACTGTTCAAAAAGGCCTTCATGTCTTTCATCGCAGAAGAAATGGTAGAATACGACGGAGAATACGCAAGACAAAGACTCTACGACTACTTCCAGTACATCAGAAAATACCACGGCGAAGAACCACTGCAAAGCAAGACACGAGAATCCGAGTTCAAGCCCGCGGTCAAAGACGGCGTATTCTTCCAGTAA
>JBKHHG010000020.1:0-13525 GCA_046539225.1 Candidatus Nanohaloarchaea archaeon | reverse complement strand
AGCCTTACACCAGGCAGAGCCAGAAGAAGAGCGATAACTTTATCAAGGGAGCTCCAGCTCCACGAGTCACACAGTACCGTATGGGCGTGGAAGACGGAGACTTCGACACAGCGGTAAAGCTTGTAGTTGAAGAAGGCTGCGGAATCAGAAGCGAAGCCCTGGAGTCAGGAAGAATCGCGGCAAACTCCTATCTCAGCAAAGAGCTCGAGGTAGAAGAAGACTACTTCCTCGAAATCAGGCCTTACCCGCACCACGTTCTGCGTTACCACCCGTTAGCGGGAATCGCGCAGGCAGACCGTTACTATGAAGGCATGAGGAAGCCGTTTGGAAGGCCTATCGGGAGAGCAGCGCTTGTCGACGACCACCAGACCGTTTACAGGGTAGAAGTCGATGAAGGCGACGTTCCGGAAGCCAGGAAGGCCTTGGAACGCGCAACTCACAAGATGCCTGTAAGCTGCAGGGTCAAGATGGAGCAGTAAATTCTTTTATTGTCTTCAACTAACATTACTACATGGTAGTATGGAAAGGAGAGATAGAGAGAAGGCATGGGGAAAAGGCCTACAACCTTGACAACGCAAACCTCGAGGTACCGAACTTTTTCGTCGTAACTTCTGAGGAGGTAGAGCAGATATTTCACTCCAGGGACCCTCAAGAGGTTCTCAACAAATCCATAGATATTGAAAACGTGAAAGAGGCCTACGACGATGTAGGCATGAGCTCAGAGGTCAGGAACGCGTCTTCAAGAGCCAGAAACCTGGTTGGAGGCCAGAGAAACAGCACTCGAGTATCTGTAAGAATCTCAGACAGGTCAGACGCCGATTTCGAGCTCGACGTCGGCAAGGCAGATATTGAAGACGCATTGAAGACAGTTGCGGCCTCTTACTTTGAAGAAGGCGGCGAAAACTATCCCAATATGCTTGTGCAGAAAATGATAGAGCCTGACTATACCGGTGCGCTGATTAAAGGAGATGAAGACTATGTTGAAGCGGTTGAAGGCCTTGGAATCGCACTGGAAGAGGGGACTACTGTTCCGACAATGTTCTCGATCGGCGAAGAGATCGAGGCCCGGATACCGGAGAGGCAGCTGAAAGTCACGAGAAACCCGATGACCGGCGAGTTCAGGCAGAGAAGGATCGAGCCGGAGAGGCCTTTCGAGGCCTCAGAGCTTGAAAATCTTTCGCAGGAAACCGATGAATCCGTAAAGTTCGTCTACAAGAGAGGATCATTCTACATAGTCGACAGGTTTGAAGCAGAACGCTACTCCCAGAGCCTCGAATACGTACAGGTAACCCCTGAAAGAGTCGAAGGCACCGTAGGAAAAGACATAAAGCTTTCAGATGAGACACTGCCTCCGGAAGAGTACCGAAACGCTCTTGTAACCCGGAAAGGAGGATATACCTCAAACGATGCCAGGAAAGCCCGTGAAGCCGGGAAAGCCGCCGCGTTTTCGTGTGAAAGCGTTGAAGAAGGCGACAGCTTCGGTGAAGAAAAACAGGGAAGGAAAGAGGTTCAGGCCTCTGTTTCCGGGGCGGCAACGCCTTTATACAGCATATCGGAACTGGAGTCTGGTTTTGAACCAGGCCAGGCCTACCTCAAAGATTACGCCGAAGTCTTCAGTTTTGAAGGCGACTCAGCGATCCTGGATGGCAGGATGCTCGACTCTGAGGCCTTGCCTGAATCCCTGGATTATGTTTCAGGCGATCTAACTGTTTTACTCGATCATCCGGACAGAGAGGCCTTGAAAGCGGTCGTGGAAAACGGTTTCTCCCTCGGCGTCCCTGAACACAGGATCGGGGAGTTCGAAGAAGCCCTGGGAAAAGCCGAGAGAAGCTTTATTCTGGAGAAGCTGAGGCAACTCGATTAGGTAAAAAGCTTTAGGCCTAAAATTTCTCTATGACAGAGGAAAACCGCAGCCAGTGGAACTACGAAACCCTCGACCAAATACTCGAAGAAATAGAGGGAAAGTACGAGAAAGTAGCCTTACAAGGCCCTGACGGCATCAAACCTGAACTAATAGAATACGCTGATAGACTCCGGGAAAAAAGAATAGAACCGGTTATGATCGGGGCTTCAACCTTCGGAGCCTGCGGAATCGCAGACGAAAAAGCCTCGAGAATGGGGGCGGAAGCACTGATCCATGTCGGCCACACACGGTTCCTCCATCCGGAAGGCCAGGAAATGGACGACGAAGACGTCTACTACCTTCCGTACCGTGAAGACCGGGAAATCATGCCAACCCTGAAAGAACACTACGAGGAAATCGAAGAAGAAAAAATCGGCCTGGTCGGCGTCACACAGTACATGGATAGAGCCGAAGAAGCCCGCGAATTCCTTGAAGACGAAGGATACGAGGTCGTCGAAGGCAAAACCGGGTTAAGAACAACGGAGCCAGGCCAGGTACTCGGATGTGATGCCGGAGCGGCTCACAACATCGCGGAGAAGGTCGATGCGTTCGTATTCCTCGGCTCAGGACATTTCCACCCCTCACAGGTAAGCGAAACAGGGAAAAAAGTCTACGTCGTCGATCCCTATGAAGAGCATATATGGATAGAACCAGCGAACAGCCTCGACGACGAAACCAGGGCCGAGCACGCCCGCGTCATCAAACACAAAGACAAAGAAAAATGGGGGATCGTCACCTCGAGTAAGAAAGGCCAGAACTACATGCGAGCCGTACAGATCGCCAAGGAAAAACTCGAAGAACACGGCAAAGACGTTTATATCTTCGTAGAAGACCGAATATTCGAAAGCGACTACAAAGGCTACGGCATCGACATCTACGTCAACTGCGCCTGCCCCAGAATGACCAAAGACTGGCAAGACCTCGCCCTCGTTTCTCCGGATGCGCTTGAAGTCCTGGAAGAAGTGGAGAATAAATGACTGGACAGAACACCAAAACTGTTATAACTTATTGGTAACAATATTCTTGTTATGGATACAAGGCCTATTGAGTCAAGGGCTGATGAACTGATGGAGGACTGTGAACGGGGCTGGGGTCCTGTTCATGAGGTTTTGGAGAATGGAGATAATATAGGGATCGGGAACTGGAGTGCAGTGTTCTATAATCCAGAAGTTATGGAAGATGCTGTAGTTAAAGTATTTTCGGGCGAGCAAATTGAGAATATCAGGAATCGAATAGAAAGAGTTCATTCAGAGTATTTTCCGGCTTCGGCTCCTATTGTATGTGATACTACTGAGATTGAGAATCCTCAACTTCTCGTGAAGCAAGAAGACGCTGCTTTAGTAATTCAGGAGAAATCGGATGAAAGTATTGTGGATGGTACGTGCTATGAAAAGGCTACTGAGGAAGTTACGGAGTTTGTAGATAGTTTGGTGGATTCAGGGCAGATCCTCGATGACTTTAAGACAGAAGCAGTTCATAGATATGGAGATGGTTTGAAGTACATCGATTTTGAGGACCGTGAAGCCATCAAAGACTGGCCTCTACACGAAGACCGCAGTACCAACGGCGACGTTGCCTATGGCATGGCTTTAATGTATGCGAAACTTTCAGCTGGCCTACATAAAGAGTATGATAGAGGTATTGAAGAAGTTAAGGATAGAGTTGCAGATCATTCAGAGGTAATACAAGATAGAGTATATGAGGAAAAAGGATTTGTACCCGAGATGATAGATGGGTGGTATTATCCATGACAGTATTTGTCATCGGGGATTACCATGGGGCCAGTATTCAGACATTCTTGGAGGAGAAGGACCCTGCTTCTGAAGACCGGTTATTCTCTTTAGGGGATTTTGATACTGTAGAGTCTATAAATGAATTTCTGGATTTTAGAGAACGGTTTGGAGAAGAAAACGTGGTGGACGTAGGAGGAAACCATGATAAGGCCTTGATAGAAGATTATAAGGTGACTTCAAGGACATCAAAGACTCCCGGAGAACTGTTAAGAGATCTTGAGAACGATCAGGAAGCCAGAGAGTATCTTGAAAGCATAACTCAAAAACCAATAGCTGAGTTTGAAATAGGAGGGAGAAAAGGAGTTTTGGCCCATGCGGGGTTAACAGGGTTAGTGAGGAACAAGGATATTCCGGATGAGATAAAGCCTTTTATCTATAGACTGTGGGAAGAAGATCATTTCGACGATAACTTTGATAGAATGGATAGAGAAGGATACGAAATAATGATAAGAGGCCATGAGCATTATACAGAACATGCAACACGCAATAAAGATGATGATACGATAAGATTTAATCTTCCTGATTCTGGTGAAGAATATCGGCTTAATTCAGGTTCTCTACATATCCTGACAAACGGAGCTTTAATGGACGGACACTACCTACAGATAGATGAAGAAGAAATGATAGCAACTTTCCAACAGATCTATTAGTACTAACTCCAGAAACTCTTCTTCAGCAAGGCCTCTCGATCCTCGATCTCTTCTTTTTCCCTGATCATTTCTTTGATTCGTTCCTGGCCTTTGGTGAATCCGATCATCACTGCGCCGACAGGCCTGTCATCTTTGAAGAACAATCTTCTGTATTCATTCTCTGAATACTTTCTCGAGATAGATTCGCCGGTCCAGTCGCCGATCGCCAGGAACTGCGTGTCGAAATGGCCGACGCCATAGGTGTTTACAAATGTGAAAGGCCTCTGATCGCCGGTCATGTTTTCAGCGGCGCATTCTCCCATCGCCTCGCTGTGATCCCAGGCTCCTTTGACAGTTTCCCTTTCAAGTACAGGAGAGTAATACTTTACCATGTTGCCTGCGGCATAGATGTCCGGGTCCGAGGTCTGAAGAAATTCATCGGTCTTTATCATCGCTTCATCTTTCTCTACACCCACTAAACCCGAGTTAGGGGTCTGGCCTATAGCTATTCCGACAGCATCGCATTCATACTCTTTTTCCCCTGCTATTACTTTCTCAACTTTTTCTTCTCCTACGAATTTCGAGGCCTCCGTACCTGTTTCAACGTTAACACCTTTTTCTTCAAGTTTTTGATGTATTATCTCCGCTCCCTTTTTTGAGAGGCCTCTGTGCCACCACTTATCCGCTCTGATAAGATAGGATGTTTCACAGTCATGTGCTGCGTATGTAACGGCTAAATCTATCCCCAGTAGGCCTCCCCCGATTACCACGGCTTTCTCAGAGCTTTCTGCCGATTCCTTGACTTTCTCAGAGCTTTCAATGCTCCACATGTACTCAACGTTTTCGTAGTTTTCGTCGAGAGGATGTTTTCTGGGTGATCCTCCTGTAGCGATCAGCAGCTTGTCGTAGGAGTGTTTTCCGCCTTTTTCTGTCTTTACGGTGTTTTCTTCACGGTTTACGTCGGTTACTCTGGTTTCAAGGAAGAGTTCTATATCTTTTTTTTCGTACCAGGCCTTGTCGTGCATCCTGGCGAATTTTTTGCCGGGTAGCTCGCCTTTCATGTAGCTTTTGAGCATGATGCGGTTGTAGAGCGGCTCTGATTCCTCTGTGAAGACTTTGATTGAGGCCTCTTCATCCTCTTTCCTTAACTTTTCTGCGGCGGTCGCTCCTGCTACTCCATCTCCTATGATTACAAAGTTCATATTTATCATATAGGCCTGAAGTTTATTTTACTCTCCCTTTTTGTCGACTTCGTACCAATCACCGTTCCAGCTTATTATGTATTCGAAGAAGGATTTAATGTTTAAGAGGGCGGTTATAGGTACTGCCAGGTTGGTTAAGATCGAGTAAAGTCCTATGAATTTGATTGGGTGACGTTTAATGTCTTTGAAAGATAGTATTAGGGCTAATAATGATGTGGCGATTACAGGCATCAAGTAGAATGTCTCTAGGCCTAGCAAAGTTAAGATAATAAACTTTGATAAGAGGCCTAGCATCAGTAATGGAACTAGGATACCCATCACTATCCTGAAGTTTGAGACCATTCCTCTGACTGTGAAGTTCTTGGAGTATCCTCCTTTTAAGGCCTTGTGGAGTATCTGGATCTGGCCCATGCTCCATCTCTTTCTCTGGCCCCAGAAGTCCTTGGTGGAATGTGGGGCTTCCATTAGGTTTGTGCATCTTCTATCCTGTTTGATACGGATTCCATGCCGGTAGCATTTATGTGGGAAGTCAAGGTCTTCGGTCAGTAGGTCTTCATATCCTCCTACGGTTTCCCAGACTTCTCGTTTCATAACTGTGGATGAACTCCTCAGGTTTCTGAATCCGCTGAACTCGGAAATCTTGTATGCGGTATGGAACAGGGCTCTCTCACAGTAAGCAAATTTTTCTATAAGGCCTGAAGGGATCGGCACTCGCCTTCCCTGGAAACCCTGGTAGCCCTCTTCTAGGTAGCCCATAGCCTTTGGCAGGAAATCCTTGTGCACCAACTCATCTGCATCAAATATCGCGAAGTACTCTGAGTCCCGTCTCTCAAAAACAGTGTTTATGGCTCCTGCTTTAGACCCAGGATAGTCATTGATAATTAGTTCGCAGTCCAGTTTCTCTGCTGCTTCAATACTTTCCTCATCTTCTTCCTCACAGACCACATTAATTCTAAGATCCTGATAGCCGGAATCATTAAGGCTATCAACGCTGTTAGATAAAACCTCTGCGTCATTATAAACAGGTACTATGGCTTCTATGAGAGGGCCTGAAACAAGCTCCTTACTCTTTTTCCTCGAGTTGACTTCCCGGAAGAGAAGGCCTCCGCCCAACAACATAAACAGAGTAAATAAAATGTTAGATGAAATTGCATCAAGCAGTATAACATCTATAGCCACTGAAAAAAGATTCAACGAGTATGAAACTGTACCAAAACCGTTCCACATTCCTCTGAACAGTAAAAGCGTCGAGATCGTGATAAAAAACAGCCATTCGATGGACTTCTTAAAGGCCATAGATTACGAAGAGAAAAGGAAACTTAAAATAACTGGACAAATAAATAGATTCATACCTTTTATTTGGTTTTAAAGATATCGGGAATAGTTGAAGTTTAAACGTTAACTTACTTCAATATTCATTTCATATCAAGCTTAGAATGATGGATTTTGAAGATGTTGGTTTAGAAGTTCTGATTGAAAAAGGATTCGGGGAGATCGTAGGCCTGGGATCCCTGTATATGCTGCCTATTTACATCATAACTTTAGAGTTCTTGGATGAAAAAATCACCGGTAGAGTACTTTTAGTAGCATCTGTAATCAATTCCTTGGTTGTCCATGGCTTGAAAATATTTTTTGCTGTTCCTAGGCCTTCTGGAGCCGAAGAAGTTCTCACCTACTCTTTCCCATCAGGCCATGCCGCTACAGCTTTCATGGTTGCAGCAGTCTTAGGATGGCGTTACAGAAGCCTTAGATACTGGTTTATCTCTGTTGCATCTCTTGTAGCTATCGGAAGAGTCGTGATAGGCGTCCACTTTATCCAGGATGTTGTAGCGGGTGCTTTAATTGGATTTTTGATAGGGAGTTTAGTTGTGTGGAAAATGGAAGGCCTAGTAGGTGAGACCGGGTTTCTTCCTGAGAACTAGTTTGAACCATTTAAAAGAATTCCAGTTCAATACTGAGATACAATTAGCGGAGCTGGTGTAGTCCGGCCCATCATTTCACCCTGTCACGGTGAAGACCCGGGTTCAAATCCCGGGCTCCGCGCTTTTCCAGTATTTGAATCAACTGTTTAGGCCGTTGGCGATTTCTCTACAGAACTCTTCAAGCTCCTCATTCCGGAAGGCCTCCAGATTCCACGTAAGCTGTGAAGTCTCCATGAACCTGTAGTCCTCCGCTGCCACGCCCAACGCATACGCGATATTTTTCAGGTACTGGCCGGTCTGCCGCGTCCCCAGATCTACAGAATCGGCGATACGGCTTGTTTTTACCAGGTCTCTCCCAGAATCTTTTACCTCAGTCGCTACATCCAGATACTCCTGCTGGTAGAAATGATCATCCAGTTCTCCGCCACTCCACTCATCAGGATACGTTTTACTGGTATTTGTTTTAGCCTGTTCTTCTTTAATACTTTGAAGCCGCTTTATCTCTTCCGTTGTCAAACCATTTTCTTTTCCTGAACTCATTGAATTTTTACTCCTCGCTTAAAGTAATGAAACCCGGTTTTCCTGCTTTCAGTCGAGTGGAGCGGCTCTTTCAAAAGGTGTATGCCTGTGCCTCTCTCCAGTGTTCTCAACCCGGATCTCGTCGCCTTCTTCTACCTTTGGAAAACTTCCACGGTTTTTTGGAATGATCAGGCCTCCTTCAAGGATTATAGAGTCGGTGTTAACCGTCTTCACTTCCCGGGTGCTTACGGAGCCTTCCCGGTCTTTATCTCTATTCTTCTCCTCCAGTCTTTCGATCAAGGCTTCCCAGTCATTTTCCTGATACTCCACGGTTTTCTTTTCAAAATCGAATCCTTTCTGTACGATCTCCGATCCTTCCTCGGTTATCTGAAAGTTGAGGCCTTCTTTTTCGATGTAGTTCTGGTCTTCGGCAGAGTTAAAAATTTCTTTGAGAGCGGCGGTCGTAAAACCTTTATCATTCAGGTCTTTCTGGTTTATCGAGTCCGTAAATGCATAACACAAAGCCGGCCAGAGCCGGTCAATTTCATCCTGTTCCTCCAGTCTTTCGATCAGGCCTCTCCAGTCATTTTCCTGATACTCTACGTTTTCTTCCTCAAAATCGAATCCTTCCTGCACCAGCTCCGCGCCTTTTTCGGTGATGCTGTAGTCGCCCCATCCGTTTTTCTCTATATAACCTGAACCTTCCGCTTTTTGAAATATACGTGTTACATACCGGGTTTTGATACCTTTCTGTCTCGCTATCTGTCTCAGGTTTATGTCGCCCGCGTATTCAGGATTGTTGCAGGATGCATAGGCGAGAGCCGGCCATAGATCCTCCAAAGGGTCTTTAACGGCCTGTGTGGAGGCCTCCAATAGCTCGCTGGAAAGAGCTTTCTCGCCTCTCTCCGTCAGTTCATAATGCCGAAGAGGAATGCGTTCAAGGAGGCCTGTGTCCTCGAATTCAGAGATATACTTGCTTACAGTCCCATCAGATGCTCCTATCTCCTCGGCGACATCTTTCTGAGATTCTGAATCCGGAATATATCTCAAGGCCTCGATTTTTCTCTGGTCGCTCAGGGCTGCGTGTATATCGGCCAGCTCCTCATCACTCATTGTTTACCTTCAAGAGACAAAAGTTTTTACTTATTGCGGTGTGGGTTTAAAGCCTCTTGACACGATACAAAGTTTATGGAAGGCCTTGACCTGAAAGGCGAAAGAGAGTCCGATGTACTTGTAATGATTGATGGCAAGGCGGGAGCAGGTAAAGACGTTTTAGCGGATTATACAGCGGAAAAGCTTGGTGCAAAACGTGTCTCAGCCGGCGAAATATTTAGACAGGCTGCGGAGGAAAAAGGCCTCGATCTGGAAGAGTTAAGCGGCGAGGCCAGGAAAGAGCTTGACTTGGACGTTGACAGGAAAATTTTTGAGAAAGGCCTCTCCGAGAGCTGTGTCATCGATTCGCGTATAGGTTCAAGAGTTCTGGACGGTTTCACGGATCTGAAGCTGAGGCTGAAAGCCGATCCTGAGGAAAGGGGTAGAAGAGTGGCGAAACGTGAAAACATTGGAAGAGAAGAGGCCTTGAAAAAAGTGGAGAAAAGGGATAGAAGCGATGCGGAGAGGTATGCCCGGCACTACGGAATAGATCTCGATGATCTATCGGTATACGATATAGTGATCGATGATACAGAGTTAAGTGTGGAAGAGACCAAAAAACTAATGGACAGGGTTCTCGAGGTGTACATCAGGTGAGCTACAAGATACTTGAACACTCGGCAGACGAAAAATTCAGGGCTTCAGGCGAATCCATAGAAGAAGCTTTTTCAGAAGCAGTAAAGGCCTTTGCCGAGATCGTCGGCGGCGACACAGAGGGAATGTACCATCACACCATTAACGTAAAAAGCGAGTCCCTGGAGGCCTTGCTCTACGACTTTCTCGACCGCCTGATCCTTCTCCAGGAGACTGAAGGCGTCGCTATTTCTCATGCAGAAGAGATGGATGTGGAAGAGTTAGAAGATGAGTGGCGGATCGAGGCCTCGGTGCTTGTCGACAACATCACATCCGACATGAGCCTTCTCGATATAAAGGCGCCGACGTACAACGAGATGAAAGTCGACTTTGAAGACGGGTGGGTGCTGGAAGCGGTTCTCGATGTCTAACTTCAAAAGTTTTTTACCCCCAAAGCTGAACATGGAGATCGAAAAAGTCGAAGACAATATCTACAACATCTTCGAGGAAGAAATGAACGTGCCTGCAAAGGTGTACGCCTCGGAAAAACTCCTTGAAAACATCAAAGGCGACGACACCCTACAACAGGCCTGCAACATGGCAGAGCTGCCGGGAGTCGAAAAACACGTATGCGTCATGCCCGATGGTCACCAGGGCTACGGATTTCCTATAGGCGGTGTAGCAGCGTTCGACGCAGAAAAAGGCCTTATAAGCCCGGGAGGAATCGGCTTCGACATCAACTGCGGCGTCAGAGTCCTCAAAACAGGCCTAACAAAAGAAGACCTGCAGGGAAAAGAGGAGCAGCTCGCCAACATTCTATACTCCAAGATCCCGGTAGGCCTCGGAAAAGGAGGCTACATCGACATCGACAGAGAAGAAATGGAGCAGATACTCGAAAAAGGAATGGAATGGATGCTTGAAAACGGTCACGCCCAGGAGAAAGACCTTGAAAGATGCGAAGAATCAGGTAGACTGCCCGGAAACCCGGAAAAAGTTCCTGAAGAAGCTAAAGAACGAGGCCTGAAACAGCTGGGGAGTCTTGGCAGCGGAAACCACTTCCTGGAGGTCCAGGTAGTTGAAAACGTATTCAATGAGGAAAAAGCTGAGGCCTACGGCTTGGAAAAAGATCAGGTACTGGTCATGATACACTCAGGTTCCCGGGGTTTAGGGCATCAGACCTGCTCCGACTACGTCAGAGAGTTCGAAAAAGCGTTTCCAGATATTGCATCGAGCATCCCGGAGAAAAACTTGATCTACGCTCCTATAGGCTCTCAGGAAGCGCAGGACTACAAGGAGGCGATGTATGCATCTGCGAACTTCGCCTGGGCCAATAGACAGGCCTTGACACAGGCTGTGAGAGAATGTTTCGATACTTTGCTCGACCATCAGGAAGTAGAGATGGTCTACGACGTCTGCCACAATATCGCGAAAGAAGAAACCCATGAAGTAGGTGGAGAGGAGAAAGACGTTATCGTCCACAGGAAAGGCGCGACACGGGCCTTCCCCCCAGGACATGAAAAAGTTCCAGAGGCCTACCGCGAATCAGGCCAGCCAGTACTGATTCCTGGAACAATGGGAACCTCCAGCTATATTCTTTCAGGTGGAGAGGCCTCTATGCAGCTTTCCTTCGGCTCTACGGCTCATGGCGCCGGCCGTTTGAAGAGCAGGTCGCAGTCCAAGCAGGATTACTGGGGAGAAGACGTTAAAAACGACCTGAAACGTGAAGGAATCCACGTCAAAGCCGCCTCGGGCTCTACGATCGCTGAAGAAGCCCCTGGAAGCTACAAGGATGTGGATGAAGTTATCGAAGTCTCAGATAGCCTTGGAATCGGCGAGAAAGTAGCCAGGATGAGGCCTGTAGTGAATATCAAGGGTTGAAGGGCCTGAAGCCAAGTTTTGAGGCCTTTAACTTGTTCTTTAGGGCTCTAAAAGCTGTGGGCTGCCGGGCGGTAGACTTAAAATGGAATAGATGGTAGAGGTTTACAGAGGTATGCAAGTCGGGCAGTACGAACTGGATGAAAGACTTCTGACTTACTGGGCAATCGTTATAGTAGTCCTCGGACTTGTTCTCGGAGCCCTGATACTGAATCTTCAGGAACCGGGTGAAACCCGGGAAACCAAAGGCCTTGAGATCATACCAGAGGAAGAACCTCTGATCCCGGGTCAGGTATCCAAGTTGAAAGTCGTGGAAGACGAAGAAGAGGTTGAAGGCGCTGAAGTCAGATTGGAAGGCCTCTACATCGGCGACACCAACTCTAAAGGCGTAATAAGTTTCGAGGCCTTGGATAAAGACTTCAGGATCAATGCATCCATCAACGACACAGAGGCCTCGACATTGATTCCTGTAGATGAAGAATCCGAACCAGATGAAAATCCGGGTTTCGATGACTCGAAGCCCTCTAACGAATCAAAAGAAGACGGAAAGGAAGACGAGGCCTTCACAGGTTTCAGGTTTGAAGAGGATCCTGTGGCGGGAGAGACCGCCCGATTGGAGCTTTACAGGGACGACGAGCTTCAACCCCGTGAAGAGTTCACGGTCAACGGAGAAGAGGCGGAGACAACCATCGGAGGAAGCTACACCTTCACAGTTCCAAACACTGAGACCCTTGAACTTGAGGCCTCGGAAATTTCAGACAGTTTTGAAGTAGAGGGTTACGAGGAAGACGACTCTGGCGAAATATCAGGTGATATTGATCCATCATTTGAGAGATCGGGGCCAGAATATGCTGGAGAAACAGTTACATTTGACGCCTCCGAAACTGAAAGCGAGAATCCTGTTGAGGAGTATAGATGGACTTTTGACCATGAAGACTTCAACGATACTCTTGAAGGGGAAGAAGTTGAATACGAGATTCCGGAGGAAGGACCCTATGACATCGACCTAGAAGTCGAGGATTCCGAAGGATTCACCGAGACTGATACTGATTACATGAAAGCCGATCCAGAATATGAAGGTGCTGAAATAACTTTGACAGGTCCTTCGGATGGAGATACAGTTGAAGCGGAAGAAGACTTCGAGTTCCAAGTGGAAAATGCTCGTAGAGGTCAGACAGCCTACGTTATGGTAGAAGGCAGAGAAGAGGCCTCAACTCGTTTAGAACCAGGCCTCAACATTATAGAGGGAGATGATGCTTTAACCACTCCGATTTCAGAGGAAGGAGTCCAAGACTACCGGATAGAAGTGAGGGATGAAGGAGGGACTTGGGATTCATCCGAAAGAGAGATAGAAAATACTAGAGCCTATGACGACTTCGGAAGCTTCAGCGTGGAGAGGCCTGAAGACGGGGCGGAGATCGATGGCAACGTAACATTTGAAGCCGACTTCGATCTGAAAACTAACGTTGAACTAACTGTTTCAGGCCAGGAAACCGGAGAGGAAGAAGACCCGGAATCTTTCAGTTTCGAGGAACCTATCAGTGAATCCGATGAAAGCATAAGCTTTGAAGAAGAAGTCAACGCCAGCGAATATGAGTGGCAGGCCTCAATAGCAGTACCGGATACTACTGAGAGTGAGAACGCAGACGAAAGAAATCTTACAGTAAACTAGGTTTAGAATTAGATAGAGAAAACGGAAAACCAATAAAAACAATGTAAAAGAAAGTAAATATAGATAGAATGGATTACGGTAGAAAACACATACTAACAGGCCTAACACTTCTAACAATCGCAGCATTAACAGTGACTTTTGCCTCCGGCCAGATCACCACTCAGGAAACAGGGGAAGACGCAATAAATATTACAACTGATTCTGTTACTGATGTAAAAGAGACTGAGGCCACGTTCCAGGCTACGCTTGACGGCTTTGATAACACTGATTATGATGCCGCATTGA
>JBKHHG010000019.1:0-13998 GCA_046539225.1 Candidatus Nanohaloarchaea archaeon | reverse complement strand
GATAGTTTGGATGTAAGCAGTTCAAGTGTATCCTCTGGAGACGAGATCACCGTCTCTGGAAATGTGATCAATGATAATACAGGGGATCCTGTTGAGGATGCCGATGTAGAGTTAGACCTGAATAGCGAGGACAACTCAGTCAGCGAGGACGCCTCTACGGGTGAGGACGGAGAGTTTGAGGTTTCCATCAATGTTGAGGATGCCGGAATGTATGACGTGGAGTTCACCGCCGAAAAGAATCCTTACGAGAGCTTCGAGGAAAGCCAGTCTGAGGCAATCGAAGTCTTCTATGATACAGGCCTTTCTGTTAGTTCTGAGAGCAGTCCTGAGGTAACACTTGGTGAGGATTATGATGTGGAGTACAGTGTTGAGAATACTGGTCAGGCCTCGGCAGAGGATATTGAGTTTGATGTTTCGGGAGTTGATGAAAGCGATTATGAGTTAAGTCCTGAGAGTATTGATTCATTGGACGCAGGTGATTCTCAGGATGTGGTTTTGACTTTGAATCTGGATGAGGATTTGAGGTCGCCGCCGACGATCAGTTTTGAGGCCTCAGGTGTTTCAGACGGTGAGGATGTGGAGGCAGGTCCTGATACTACTTCTGTTTCATTCAGTGAGGATGTAGATCTTGAGGGTGAAGAAAGCAGTAATGATTCTAATTCGGATTCGGAAAACTCTTCAGATCTTGGATCGACTGAAGATATTGCAAGGGCGACAGGAGAGTTCATCGAAAGCCAGAGCGATATGAACCTTGCGCTCGGCCTTATACTGGTTTTCGGCGTGATCCTTGCGGCCGCGGTCAGAAAGAGAAAGGAAGGCGGCGATGATAGAATGAATGGCAGGATGAACGGGATGAACAGACCCGCTGGAAACGGAAGGGTCCAGAAACCCGATGTCTCACCCCAGAAAGTCGACCCTGGAAAAGTAAAAGAAGATTCGGGAGAGCCTTCAACCGATTCAGAGGCCTCTGAAGATAAAGAAAGTGATGAAAGTTCAGAGGAAGAAGGCGAGGAAGAATCAGGGGATCCGGATGTATTCGTCTGCGACAGCTGCGGCGAGGAGTTCGACACGGAGTCAGGCCTGAAGCTTCACCGAGACGCTCTCCACTGAATATTTATCTTTTCACTCTTTCGGTATGATACTTCTCGGTTCTTACACAGCTTTTCTGCTTTCAATAATGGCAGCGTTTTTAACAGCTTATCTCTACAGGAAAGAAGACGGAAGGTTCAGGTACTCTGGAGCCGCAGCACTGACATTCGCTGTTTTAGGCCTGGCGGGTGTGGCGTCCGTGATGGCGGCTTTAACGTGAAATATTTTTCTTGACGTTTCTGAGGCCTCTTTTCAGCTTTGCAAACCTGGGTTCGTCGAACTGTTCTCCTTCCAGGTTGGCTGCAAGCCTCTGTATCTCTATTGAGGCCTCGCTGTACTCGTTGTAGAGCACGAGCGGAGTGTTTTCAAATAAGGCTTCCTTCATTTCTTCATCGTAGGGGATCTTGCCCAGGATATGGCTTTCGGTCATCATCTCGACTTCGCGTTCCACAAGTTCTTTTTCAGGGTTGTTTTCTATCTTGTTGAGGACTGTGCCAAGTATCGGCTTCCTCATATCCTTGGATTTCTCTATTATCTGGGCCGCGTTCAGGCTTGAGGTCTGTGTCGGCATCGTCACGATCATGAGTTCGTCGCAGGCCTCGATTATTGTTTCGACCGTGTTGTTCAGGCCTGGAGGGCAGTCCACGAGAACGTAGTCGGAGCCTTCCCCGGCTTTTTCAAGTATCTCTCTAAGCTTTGAGGTATCTGGCTCGGTCTGGTTTATCTCGTTGCTTGAGGTGATCGCCTTTACGCCTGTCGGATGCCTGAAGATCGCCTGCTCGACCGAGGCCTCGCCGTGCAGAACTTTCTGGATCTTTACAGGGTGGTCGTACCTTCCCATGTAGACTCCAAGGTTGCTTGCGGAGAAGTCCGCGTCTACAAGCGTTACCTCGGCGTCTCTCTGCTTCAGGCCTATACCGAGGTTGACTGTCAAGGTGGTCTTACCTACACCACCCTTCCCTGATATAAGGCCTATGATCCGTGCGTCACTCATTACATCCAAGATTGGGGCTCACTTCTTAATAAATCCTCAACAATACTGGTTGTCACTACCCAGAGTTTAAATCCTTTTGTCTCCCAATAGTGAATATGTCAAAGTTCTGGGCGTTTGCGGCGATAATCTTAATGGCTGGGCTGGCAGGAGTTCTGGCGGCAGCTGAAGAAGACATCAACTTTACAGACCTTGAAACCGAATGCAGAGAGGACCGCGCCGAAGACTTCCAGGTCTCCGTAAAGGATAACAAGCTTTTCTACTCGGGTTTCTTCCCGGTGCAGTCAACCGAGGCCGACATGAGGTACAGCTACAGCCGTTCAGGCGACACAGTAAAGTTAAACGTCAAGTCAGTGAATGAACAAGAACCTGAAAACTTTGAAGAAAACTGCTACGCCACAGGAGTCTACAAGGCCTCAACACAGCCCTTGAATGGTCGTTACACTGTTGTCACACAGCACAACGGCGAAAGAGTAGATAAAAGAATAATAGATTTTAAATAAAAAGGTTTGAGGCCTTCAGGCCTTTTCTTCTTTCAGTTTGTACTTTACCTCGCCTTCATCCCGGTCGACCTCGACTTTCTCCTCTCTTGCAAGCCATCCAAGCGCCTGTTCCCTCAGCGAATCGTTTAAACGGGATGTGTAGTCCTTCAGGGCTGAGGCCTTCGCCTCACCGTGCTCGTTCAACGCGTCGTAGATCTCCCCTGCGGCTTCCCCGATCTTTTCGCGTGAAAATCTTTCGCTGAACTCTTCCTCTGGTTTCTGTTCTTCTGCCTCTGCTACTTTCAGGATTGTCTCAAGTGCGACATCCGGTGAAACACTTATGGCGTCGATACCCTCGCCCACTAAAAACTCTGCGTAGCCGTCGTGCGTTGAAGGTGCGTCTCCGCAGATTCCAACGTGTTTATTTTTTCTGTGGGCTCTGTCGATAAGCTTGGACACCGATTTCTTCACCGCCGGATCTCTCTCATCGAACAGGTCCTTGAGTTTGTCGCTGTTCCGGTCGACCCCGAGAGTCATCTGGGTCAGGTCGTTTGTCCCTATCGAGAAGCCGTCGAATACTTCCGCGTACTCCTCGGCTCTTATAATGTTGGTAGGGATCTCTGCCATCATGTAGACCTCGATATCGCCCTGGTCAAGGCCGTACTCCTTCATCTTGGCCCGAACATTTTTCCCTTCTTCTACGGTCCGGCAGAACGGCACCATTATGGTAAAGTTGTCAAGCTCGAGATCGTCGATCGCCTGCCTCAAGGCCTTGCATTCAAGCTCAAAGGCCTTTGAGAACTCAGGATCATAGTAACGTGAGGCGCCTCTGAACCCGAGCATAGGATTGGCCTCGTCCGGTTCATAGTTTTCGCCGCCTTTTAGGTCGGCGTACTCGTCAGACTTGAAGTCACTGAGCCTCACAACAACCTGGTCAGGATAGAATGCGGCCCCGATCTTTCCAAGGCCTGAACGCAGAGCCCTGACGTATTCGTCCTCGCGTCCTTCTTCGATAAGCTTGAGAGGATGTTCTCCTACATGCGAGCTTATAATAAACTCTTCCCTGGCAAGGCCTACACCTTCTACCGGTAGCTGAGCGACGTGGAAGACCTCGCTTGGCTCCCCAATGTTAACCTGTACATCGGTCTCTGTCTCAGGGATATCATCGAGATGGTGCTCCTCCACCTCAAACTCGATCTCGCCATCCCAGATCTTTCCTGTCGAACTTGAACAGTCGACTGTCACCGATTTCTTATCGGCTATAGTCGAGGTAGCGTTCTCAGTTCCGATTACTGCCGGTACTCCGAGTTCTCTGGATACGATTGCTGCGTGACTGGTTCTTCCTCCTTTGTTTGTTATTATTGCGCCAGCTTTCTTCATGATCGGCTCCCAGTCAGGGTCCGTCATGTCTGTTACTAAAACTTCTCCTTCTTCGAACTGGTCGATCTGTTTCGGCGAGTTGAGGACGTGGGCCTTGCCTGAGCCGATTTTGGAGCCGATCGCGCTTCCTTCAAGCAGTACTTCTGACTCCTCTTTCAGCTTGTGGTCTTCGATCACGTTTTCGTCTTTCTCTGCCTGTACTGTTTCCGGTCTTGCCTGGACGATGTAAAGCTCTTTCGTTTCGCCGTCCAGCACCCATTCAATATCCATCGGCTTCCCGTAGTGCTCCTCGATTTTCAGGGCGTATTTCGCAAGCTCCTGGACCTGGTTGTCTGTTATGCAGAACTTTTCTCTGTCGCTCTTCGGCACTTTTTCCTCTATGTTTTCGTGGTCATCTCCCTGCTCATGATCCTTGTTTCTAACCAGTTTAACCTCTTTCTCTCCGACGTTCTTCTCGATAATGCCGAGGTTCTCCTTGAAGACGGTGAACTCGTCAGGGTTGACTTCTCCCAGGACGACGTATTCTCCCAGGCCGTAGCTGCCATTGATTGTTACAACGTTGTCGAACCCTGAGTCAGGATCCATGGTGAACATGACGCCTGCAGCACCGATATCGCTGCGACCCATTTTTTGAACTACTGCGCTCAGTTTAACATCGAAGTGGGAGAAACCCTTGTCTTCACGATATGAAATCGCCCTATTGGTGAAAAGAGACGCGAAACAGTCCTTGATCCTCTTGATAAGATCTTGCTTGCCGGAGACGTTCAGGTAGGTTTCCTGCTGGCCTGCGAAAGATGCTCCGGGAAGGTCCTCGGCCGTGGCGGATGAACGAACCGCTACTTCAGGGTTTTCTACTCCAAGATTTTCCTCAAGCTGTTCGTAGGCCTCTGCGAAGTCATCTTTCAGATCCTGGGGCATATCCGCTTCTTTAATATGGGCACGGATCTGTTCTCCACGCATCTGGAGATCTTTCACGTCATCGTTGTCGAGATCATCTAAAATCCTTTCAATCTTGTCTTTAAGCTCTGTATCATGTATAAACCGGTCGTAGGCCTCTGCAGTTGTTGCAAAACCCGGTAGAACCGGTACATCAACCTGGTTCTGCAGCTCTCCAAGGTTTGCGCTTTTACCGCCTACTTTCGATTTGTCGTCCGCGTTGATCTCGTTAAACCAGAGTACGTTGCCGGTGCCCATACCTTTGAATTGCGTCGGCCTCCATATAAATCGGGCGTTGTAATCTCAGGGTGGTATCGACAAACTCATTTTAACCCGTGGACCAAAAACAAAGGTATGAAGGCGCAGGCCTCCGTAGAGTTCATAACCGTGGTAGGTATAGCGCTTGTGCTTGCCGCACCTTTCGTTGTGGAGAGCCAGAGCATGATGATCGACATAGGGTTCGGAAGCGAAGTGGCGGAGATACAGGCCTCTCTCGATGATGTAGCGAGAACGGTCAGGAAGGTAGGGGCGATGGATAAGCCGGCGAGGAAACAGGTAGAGCTTAGATTGACTCGTGACATGGAAGACTTCCAGGTTTCAGAGGACCGGGCAATCACCTACTCGCTGGAGAGATCAGGCGAGGAGGCCAACTTCACCAGGATATTCGACCAGAAAATCAACGCTGAAAACATGCCGACGGAGCAGGGAGTATACACCTTGAACGTTGAGGCCTACCGTGACAGGGTAAACATATCGAGGGCGGAACCATGAAGGCACAGAGCTCGATGGAGTTTGTGACGATCGTGGCAATGGCGACCCTGCTTGCCTCACCTTTCATAATCCAGTCACAGGACAGCCTGTTCGAGACATCGCAGAGCTCCGAACTCTCCAGGTTCCAGGCCTCCCTCGACGACTTAAAGCAGGAGATTGAAAGAGTCGATGCCATGGGAGAGCCCGCCCGCGACACCGCAACTATCTCGGTACCATCATCCATTGAAAAAGCCAGGACAGTCGGTAACTCAGTTGTGTACACCCGGAATGTATCGGGAAGAGCCTCGAACTTTTCGCGTATAGTGGACGCAGAGCTGAATACCGCATCCCTCCCGATGAAGAAAGGCGAGCAACAGGTAGAAGTAGAGGCCTGGAAAAATCAGGTAAACCTTTCCGCCAGGTAAGTTTATTTTTTATTCAGGCCTGTCCAACTTGACTGTATGAAGGGCCAGGTATCGCTCGAGTTCTTCATCTACTTTTCGGTTATGATGATAGTCCTGGCAGTCCTTTTTACCAACGCCGCGGACAAACAGGTTGAAACATTTGACTACAGGGAGACAACCAGGATAGATGCCGTGGCCTCGAAAGTGGCGTTCGAAGTCGAAAACGCTCAGGCCTACGGAACCGGCTACGAGAGAAACTTTTCGCTTCCCCGCGAAGTCTTCGGCGACAGCTATACAGTGAATGTTTCCGACAGTTTTGCGGTGGCAGAGTCAGAGTCCGCGAGCTCGACAGCCACTCCACGCTACACAGGCAGGGACGTATCGTTAAAATCCGAGAATGGGCCTTTCACGGTCTTCAACAACGGGTCGGTGCATGTTGTTCCGCAGTAAGGGTCAGGCCTTTGCACCGGACTTTCTCGCCAGCATAGTGATAATGGGTTTCATGCTTTCAATCTTCCTGATCTCCTGGAACTCTATAGTCAACGCACAGATCGCAGACCAGAGAGACCGAAACCTGTACACTCAGGGAGAGAGAACCATGAAATCTATTCTGAACAGGCCTGGAGTACCTGAGGACTGGAACAGCAGCAACGTCGAAACCCTGGGACTGACGAGTGAACCCTACGTTCTCGAACCGGAAAAGATTGAAGAGTTTGAAAAACTTGATTTCCAACGCCAGAGATCCCTGCTAAAGGCCTCGGGCTTTAACCTGGAGATTGTAGGCGAGGATGTGCTCTACAGCATCGGGCAAGACCCTGACTCCGACCAGGTATTCAGCTTCCGGCGAAACGCTTTAATCAACAGATCAGGCGATCTGAACCATGTAGAGGTGAGGTACGCGGTATGGCGCTGAAAGGATTCTACTTTTCGATGGATGCCATCATAGGATTAATGATCATAGGCCTTGCTGCGGGACTGATCGGCTCTACCTCCCAGATTTCAAAAGGAGTTTCAGGCGATGAGGTCAGTTACGACAGGTCTGCAGCCCAGGCGGCCGACATCTCATACCTGATGAGGCGTGAAGGCCTTTCAGCAGTGAACGCATCCTACAGGGACAACCTGGTGGAGTCTACAGAGGTTGAAAGAGGGTTCAGCATTGACAGAGCGATCCTGAAACTCTACAACGAGGACTCGTCGCCCGAGGAACTGGCGGGGAACTATCTCGATACTTTTCCCAGGAGGTCAGGCCTTTACATTGAAGGGGAAGAAATAATCCCTGTAGACGCGAATGAAACCAGTGCATCAAGCTTTGTGGTCCCTGGAGATGAAGGAGCTGCTCGTTTCACAGTGGTGGTAGCAGAATGAAAGGAATGGCTCACACACCTTTCGCAATCTTTGCGGTGACAGTGCTTTTCCTCCTCTTCATGGTTCCACTGAACTCGATACCGCAAGAAGCGGAGATCCAGGTTAAAGGCTCAGAAGTAGCGGACGCAGACGCCCAAAGCCTGAAATCAGCTTTCAAGAAAGGCGTTGCAATCTCCGCCTCCGACTACCTCAAGGCCTCAAACCAGTACATAGTCGACAACGGATTCGTAAACGATGCGGAGGCCTCAATTGATTTCGACGCTGGAGAGTTCAACGGCACAGAAATGAACTACGTAAACTACAGCTCCTGGAGCTCAGGCCTCGAACCGATGTACAGCCAGAGAGGTCACAGCCTCGAGTACGTCCACGGCAACTACAGCCTCGAACCAGGCCTTAAACTCCAGGCCTCAGCTGATCTAAACTACAACTTCACCTACAGCCCGAGATCTACCCGCTACAGCTTTAACGGCACTATCCAAGGAATTGAAGGATTGAAAGGCCCTGACCCTCTGCTTGAGAATGCGAGCGGCGGCTCCTTCACTCCAAAGTACAGCTACTGCGGCTTTGAAAAACCCGCTGAACTTCTTGGAACAGCCACAGGCTCTGAAGTCGCCCACGGCTACGCCGCAGTAGAACCCCGGATAGGAGAAGTCGATCACTCACGCTCGAGAATACTTGTTACGGAAGACGTATCGGAGTACGGTTCGATTCCCGACGACTTCTCAGGTGTCGTGACGGAAGAAGGCACGATTCCCTCCGGTGACTACGCCACTGTAGAAGGCCTGGAGCTGAACGTGACAGACGGCGCATCCCTGATACTTGACAACGGCGAGGCCTGGAATTCTCATTTCAGAAAGGTGATGGATGAAAACTGTTACCTTGAAAACTCTAATGCCCCCGGAGTCCTCAACCGGATGGAAGGCAGCTTCTCCGCAGAGTCAGGAGGCCTAACCACTTTCACAGATGAAGGAGGTTCAAGCGAGCCTAACGAGGCCTACCTCTACTACAACTCCAGTTCTCCTGCATTAGTTGAGATCTCCGGGGTAACTACAGGAGACTACGGCAATTTCAGGCCTGACTTCATGTTAAGCGAGGATACCGGTGATGACAGTATCGATGAGTGGAGTCTTTCAGGCCTTGTAAGCTGAAAAGAAAAAAGATGGGAAATGTGTGAGTTCTTTTAGCTGAACTCAATGCTGTCAGTCAGTGTTCCTGAAGTCGTTTGATCAGTTAGTTCTCCCATGTCATAGGTGAACTCAAGATCAAAGTCGTTACATCCATCAGAAGATTCCATTCCATCAGTATTACTCAAGGTGATGGTTTCAGAATTTCCAACGTCTACCTCGGTATCGTCTGTGTTCTCTAGGTTCTCTGATGGATCATCTTCGTTTATTACAGAGGCATTTTTGACGGTGAGAGTGTCTGATCCTCCGTTTCTGACTTCCATCTGTAAATTGTCTTCTCCATCAAGCCCGAAGTTCTCTACTATTACGTCTCCTCCTGTGAATCCGGAGGTTGACTGTGTGCACTGGCCCTGGACTGTTGCGAAGATTGCTCCTCCTACGATTGCTACTACGAGAAGCATCCATCCGTACGTCATCAGGTACTCGATGGCTGACTGACCTTTTGTCTTGTCAAAATGATGTTCGTTCATTGTTAGGTTTAACACCTGACATGCTGTAATTAGGGTTTTCCCTATAAAAAACCTTTAGGCCTCTAGCCTATCCCGCTTAAAGCCGTGGCTATTCCCGAGTTCACGCCTATGAATATCAGGACGGATACAGTGGCGAAGATCGGAGCGTACTTTATACCGTTTTTGACGTTGCCGTTCCGTATCTCCGATATTATCAGGGCTGCAAAAGTATTTGTGGTTATAATCGCCATGTACGCAAAGTTTTCAAACATTCCAACATCGACCTGAGGCGCCTGGAAAGAGAGATCGAAACCTATCTGGCTTCCCATACCGCCGCCAGGCCCCTCCATATCCATCTCCGAACCTTCCCACATCTCTGTCGTGGTGTCGGCCATGTAGACACTGACTGAGAAAAGCACCGGTGCGCCTGCTACCGCCACCATCATGATAAAGATTACGTACATCCTGATGCTGGACTGGATCTCCTCCCTGATCTCCATAGAGTTCCTTATATCCTCGGCGCTTGACTCCAGAAGATCGGCTTTGTCCCCGCCCGCCTTTATACCGTCGATCAAAAGCTTCAGGGTCTCCTGGAAAAGCTCGGACTTTACACGTAACTCAAGCTTCTCCAGCGACTCCTCTACAGAGGTACCGCCGTACATCTCCATCGCTGTCAGCCTGAGCTCCTCGGCAAGAGGCCCGAACTCATCCCTCGCACTCAGCAGGAAGGCCTTCTCCAGTGTATGCCCTGAACGAGTGTTTGAAGAGACAAGCCTCAACGCATCGGGCAGTACATCCTCGATATTGTTCTTTCGTCTCTCAGCCCTCAAAGATATAAATGTCAGCGGAACCCCGAAACCGGTTACCAGACCGATCAACAGGCCTACACCGATGTTAAGGTGGAGACTGTAAGGCATCAGGAAGAAGCCCGTTGCGATCGAGGCCGTGAAAAACGTGATGAAGCCCTTCAGGACTATGCTGTCGTAGTTGTCGATCTTCGCGTAGCTGGCCTCGCTCTCCACCCTGTCAGTGTACTGGTCCGGAAGCTTCTGGTAGAACCTGTTCATGCGGCTCTCACCTCAGGCCTTCTCGACTTGATCAGGTTCAGGAAAAATATCTGGAAGATGATCAGGCCTCCAATCAAAAAGTAGAACATATTGCCCTCAATCCCCATACCGGTAAAAGATGAAAGCACGATCATCAATGTAACGCCAAGGCTTGGAAATATTACCGCAAGCATCAGGTACATCAACACAAAAGGATTCAGGTCCTCACCGTAGTTCTTAACCCTTATCTTCTGCTCCTCTACAATAGTATCTACAAGAGTCTCCAGGGTCGTGGTGACGTTTGCACCAGACTTGATCGAGTTAATCAACTGCCACATCGTCCTCCGATACATCTGGCTCTGAGTCCTCGAAATAGAGTCTTCCAGGGCCTCAACCTGCGACTTCCCGCCCTGTATATCAGATACAATCTTTTCAAACTCGTCCGAGGCCTCCTCGTAGTCCTGACTGACAGAGACCATCGCCTGGTAAAGAGAAATACCGGAAGACACTTCTATAAGCATATGCCGTAAAGCATACGGCAGATTTTTCTCGATGTTTCGCGAAATACGTTTAGCCTTGATTTTAGGCCTGAAAGCAATCGAAATAAACACGAAACCTGTTACAACAGGGGAGACGATCAAGCTGCCGGTTATAAACATCTCTATGTCGAAAATATATCCCAGAGCGATGCCCGAAAACAGTAGAACTGCGCCAGCCTGGAGAGACTTGAAAAGCGAGAAAGCAAGGTACTCCTCAGGGTCGTTCTCCATCCTCGCCCCTCTTATGTCGTCCTCCATCCCGGGTAGAAACCCGTGGATGCTCTCGGCGAGCGGCAGAATATATGGCTCGACCGCCTCAGGCGCCCTGTAGTCCATACATTAAAGCTGTTTAAACTGGAATAAAAAACCGATGTCAGAACATCGTCCTGTCGAAACGTCCGATCTCAGGCCCGGTCGTGTTCTCACCTGTGAGAAGATGCTTGTCGTTGGCCGCGGCCCCGGAACCGATGAAAGGCGATCCCATGTTGACCGTGCCGATATCCACATCCTCAAGGCCTAAAACCTCTTTAACCTTCAAAGCGTCTTCCTCGGATGCGTCCCTGTGGATAACCGCACCATTCGAGTTTGCGACAGCTGAAACACCAGGATTCAGGCCTTGAATCATTCCTACCCGGGTCTTAACACCGAGCGCGTCCTCGATCTCTTCCCTGTGGTCGGAAAGTTTTTCGCTGATCAAGGCGCCGGA
Organism: Candidatus Nanohaloarchaea archaeon; assembly: GCA_046539225.1. Taxonomy (GTDB): domain Archaea; phylum Nanohalarchaeota; class Nanosalinia; order Nanosalinales; family Nanosalinaceae; genus B1-Br10-U2g21. The sequence goes on along the minus strand of JBKHHG010000019.1, from coordinate 2,677 downwards.
GTCGTTGCAGAGAACCAGATTGCCGAACGCGTTAAAGCTGGAGTCCACGACGTGAAACTCTACATCAGAGGCCTCAAAGTTCTCCCTTTCAATACCTGAAAGCTCTCTCGGAAGCAGAACCCCGTTAGAGTTTCCCGCGGCGAAAAGCCCTACAAGACTTGTCTTCCCAACCTTTGACTCAACGACCTCCTGCCCAAAAAAACCCGCCTCTTCATAGCCCGGAGGCACGATTACGTAGGAGTTAGTCGCGACAGTGTAGAAACCCGTGTTCTCGGAGCCGCGGAAACTGTATTTCTCAATCATTTCTGGGACTCAAGCCATTCCTTCAAGGTCTTCCGGTCTTTACCGTCTTCCTCTGCCTCGATCAAGGCCTCAAAGTCAGGATCTTCAAGCTCTCCAACCCTGTCCTTTACCTCGCTGATGTTTCCAGATACAGTATCCGTGTAATCCGTGGAGGCCTCGTCCTCTTCCTCTTCTTCAGTTTCTGTCCCTGCTTCAAAGCTTTCCGCAGGGTAAAGAGTTCCCCCCTCATTTTCGACCGTGACCTTTGTCGGAGGATTGTGGATTCCCCTGCTCCAGATCTCCTCGTTAAGCTCTCTGGAGATCTTGACTTCTTCCTCAAAGCTTTCTCTCAGAAGAGAAACAGCTTTCTTGGCTCTCTCCTGCTGCGGAGAGGCCTTCAGTTTTGAGAGATTGACAGTTCTACGCATTACTCATCGGTGTCGTTACGCCGCCAGTGACGGCTCTTCCGAGGTTTTATCGACTTCTTCCTGGCTCTTTCCATGCCGAAAACCTTGAGCGAAACCCAGCGAGGAGCAGATTTCGCGGTCTCTGCGGCGTTTGCCAGCCTCTTCTTCTTACCCTTTGACTTGTTAGATGCCATAAATTATCGTTACCTGTGTTTAATACTATAGTCGGAACCTTTTTGATTCAACTTCTTCAACATCTGCTTTAACTCGGAATCATCGATCTTTCCGTTGATCCTGCCCGTCATTCCAAGCCGGGCGATCTGCTGCTCAATGCTCGAGGCCTGATCCGGTCTGGCCGCCCTGACGTTTTCAAGCCTTGACCTAGCATCCTTCGTGAGGTGCTGCTTCGCGGCCTCTTTCAACTGTTCCTTTTGTCCCTGTTCTTCTTCCTGTTGCTCCTGGATTTCCTCCATCTGCTCCTTCTTTATATCCTCTATATCGTTCATACTTCGGCTGCTTTCTCATCCAGCAAGGCCTGACCTTCTTCAGTGATCATCCGTCCCTCGCCTTCCTCTTCTTCAACCAAACCTGCTTCTTCCAGGTTTTGGAGAGCCGTCCTGATAACCTTGCCTGAGGCCTTTCCATGGTGCTCAGGCTTGTGACCGCTGTGCTTTCTGTCTCCAAAGATGGTTCTCAGACGGGAAACCCCGAGAGGCCCATCAGTGTAAATCCTTCTCAAGATGGCTGCACTCCTGATATGGTACCAGTTATCCTGCTGAGGGGGAGTATCCTTCTTGGCGCCAGTCTTCGCATAATTCGTCCAGTCAGGCGCATCAAACTCCTCTTCCAGATCTTCCGCAACTTCCATTATCAAGGGTTCAGCCTCTACATCATATACTGTAGTCATACATCTACACGGTGAATAAAAGCTTTTAAATCAAAAACCCGGGAAACCAGCGTAAAACTGTTAAAATTTCATTTATAAAGAAATAGTTAATGGCTGCAGATACCCGAAACCTGTCTGAAGCAGATCTTGAAGAAGCCGAGTACCGCCAGTTAAGCGAAGGCCTGTGGAGTTCGAAAGGCTCAGTCAGCAGCAATATATTCCCCCACAGCATCTTCAATGTTGCTTCTCACGCTGAAATCGAAATGCAGAGAGGCCCTGATCAGGAAGATATAGTTATCCACGAGTATCTGGAGAACGGCGACTCTACTTTTAAAGCGGTCAACGAAAACGGTGAAAAACTGATGGAGGCCAGAGTTAAAGACAGCGAAGCGATTAACCCGGAGCCGCTAAAAGAGTTTCTGGAACGCCATGACCTCGAAAGACTTGAATATGTGGCAAACACTGACTACGACTGGAGAGGAATTAGTGAAGAAGGTCTTGAAGATGTTCACTTCTCTGGAAGAGAGACAGAGGAAATCTTGGCTGGCGAGATACGAGATGGAGAAGAAGTAATGTACAAACTTAATGCAGATAAGACAGATGACTACAGTCTCCAGGACCTTTACAAAGCCAATCTGGAGGCCTCAGAGGCATCTATCAAGGCTGGCATTGAAGGCCTCTTCTTCCCTGCCAATATGGCCGGCATTGTAGCAGCCAGCCTAACATCCAGTATGTTTCCAGGCAGAAAAGGAAAAAATAAAACAGATTAAGCCAGCTATTACCTCAAAAACTCTGGCTCCAAACTCTTCTCCTCAACCTCTTCCTTCAAGGCCTCCCTGAACTCTTCCACATCTATTTCTTTCTCTTCGCGTTCTTCCCTGTCTCTGACTGAGATAGTCTCTGCTTCCTCCTCTTCATCCCCTAAAATCAGCATGTAAGGAACGTTGTCGTCGTGCGCGGCCTGAATCTTCTTCCCGACGGTCCAGCTTCTGTCTTCAATCTCTACTCGGAACTCGCTTAATTCTTCCTTAACTTTCTCGGCGTACTCCTGGTTTTCGTCGGTTACAGGTAAAATGCGGACTTGTTCTGGTGCGAGCCAGGT
>JBKHHG010000018.1:0-14499 GCA_046539225.1 Candidatus Nanohaloarchaea archaeon | reverse complement strand
CCTCCAGCTCGAATTCCAGTCTTTCTACGTTTGCGCCTTTGGATTTTCTGTCGGTGATGTTGATTTTTCCGATTTCTTTGAGGTTATCTACGTGGGTTCCTCCACATGGACACAAATCTTCGTCTCCGATGATGACTACTCTGAGCGGGTCGATGTTGTCGGGGATTATATCGAGGTTGGTTCGGCCTTCCTGGACTTTTTCCTCAAGCTCTTCTCTCGGAACTTCTTTCTTCTCCACCCCTAACTTTTTCTCTATCAACGAGTTCACACCGTTCTCAATCCTCTCCACATCTTTTTCATCGAAATCAGCGGGCTCGAAATCAATCCGTGAGTAATCCTCATGGATCTGGTTTCCTGCGGTCGAGGCGTCGTACATGTTCAGAACGACCCAGGACAGGACATGTTGAGCGGTGTGCATCCTCATATGCTTGTAGCGGCGCTCCCAGTCAACCACGCCGTGAACCTTCTCTCCCTTTTCGGGAAGTTCTCCTCTCAGGAAGTGCCGGATTTCACCGCCCTCTTTCTGAACATCCACTACTTCAAGTTCTCTCCCCCTCCAGGAAATCTTTCCACGGTCCGCAGGCTGCCCACCGCACTCAGGATAAAACAGGGTTTCCTCCAAAACGATGTAGCCGTCCACCTCCTTCACTTTTGAAACTTTTGAGTCAAATTCTTTCAGGTACTCGTTGCCGGGAAGGTAAAGTTCTTTGGTCATGAAAGGGTTTTAGGCCTCAGATGTTTTTCTGTCTTTGGGATTGGAAAGAGGGTTTAAGAAGGTTTAGGCCTGTATTTCTGGTATGGGAAGAGTTAGACAGACCTATATTAAGAGGCTGGCGAAGGATCTCGTTGACTCTGATAAAGAGTTCTCCGAGGATTTCGATGAGAACAAGGATATCTTGAGCGATACCGAGGAGTTCAAGTCGAAGAGGCTCAGGAACAGGGTTGCGGGTTACATAGTCAGAGTAAAGCAAAATAGAGAACAGAACTGAGGAAAGCTGCTGCAAGAATATAGGCCTGTGAAAGGCCTGGAACTTCTCTGCCTTCTGCCTCCGCGCTTCTGACGTAAACCGGGAAAGTTTCGGTCGTGTTTGTATCTACCGTGTCGTCTTCTGTAATTATCTTCAGCTCGTGTTTACCAGGGTTATCTCCTGATACCTGGATCTGGAACCTGTCGGGGTCGCCGGTGTCAACTTCATATGTCTCCTGGCTGAGGCCTGAGTCCACGAACTCTGCGTCAAGATCACTGGATTCAAGGTAAGTGGTTACTGTTCTATTGTCTGTGTCCACATCCGCCTCAAAGAAGAAGCTTCCCTGACCGCCTTCATCTATTATCAGGGAGCTGTACTCATGTTCGATACGGCTCTGGGTCCTGTATATCCGGGATACAACTCTTTCAAAAGAGGCAGTACGTTCGCTGGAGCCCCATTTGTCCTTTACGAATGCTTCCCATTCATATTCTCCGAGATCCAGGTCTTCCCATTCTACGATAAAAGTGTTTTGCTGGGGCGGATTAGGCCTATCTTCAATAATCTCGTTTTCAACAGAGTCGTTGAACCTCACGTGTTCAATATCATCTCCTTCAGGATCGTCTACCTCGATAAGGAGCTCAACATCTCTATCCAGTATAGGTTCATCGTTTCTGGGCTCCATTCTCACGATTTCAGGCGGCTCATTCGGAATCCTATGGTTATCGGCGTTCCAGCCGGTTCCTCCCTGCCTGTTCTCTGCCGTAATATTTACCTCCACGTTATCAGTCGGTTCGAATCCTGTGACAGAGGAATTAAAGTTATCGTATCTACAGGTTGCGGTATCCGAATCCTCCTCAGTTAAACTTCCCTGAACCCGTCCATTACTCGGGAACTCTTCGCCGTTCTCCAGGTTCGTGAACTTCAGTCTGCATTCTCCGAAGTCGCTTCCATCAGTCAGCATATCGACAGAGGCCTCGATACTGAAGGCGTGCTGCCCCGAAATATCATCGAAGTTCAGGGCATTAACTCTTGGAGGATATCCGACTGAGGCCTCGTTATCATCCTCGTTAGGCTCCAAGACTTCTCCTTCGCCTCCCCCTACAGCGATGCTTGAGCTGTCTACAGAGTCCCAGTAACCTGTTGGATCAGCATGCAGGTATAGTTCCTCGATACCGTTCCCGTCGACCAAGCTGTTAGAGTTGCCTACATTCAAGCTGATGTTCTTTGAATCTCCAGCCGGTACCTCAGGAATATCTGCCGATACATGACTGGATGAATCTTTCAACCAGAGCTCTCTTGTGCTGGAGGCTTCGGAAGTGCCCAGAGAATCAACGTCTCCGGTGTTCGTGACTTCGGCCTCAGCCCTGACCTGGGAATCATCCCTTTCTACTGTAAAATCAGTTAATTCGAAATCCACGTATCCTACATCTGTATTGAATGAGTTGCTGAAATCATACTGGGATGTACCGTCATCGGTCGTAACCTCCAAAATTGAATCTCCTGTCAATAGATCAAAGTTGCCGAAGTCTGTTGGATACCATTCAATCGATCCGGTCTTTTCCCCCGCCTCAACATCCTGAAAGCTTCTAACGTATTCCTCATTGGGGCCTCCAAGATCACTGTAACTATCATAGCTGTCATCTGTGTACGCCATATCTCTTAGTCTCAGCCTGAGATCAACATCTGTTTCTTCTTCAACCTCTTCCTGAATAGCATTATAAACTTCATCGATCGTGCCTGATTCGGCGTACCAGCAGGTATCATCGTCGTTATTCTCGCTGGAATCAGTGGTACAGTCGTCGGAATCCGTCATACTCTCAAACTCGCTCGTGCTCGCCCCGCTGCCATACATTATTCCATGGACTTCAATACCATCACTTCGCGCAGCATCCGCTTCAGTGCCGGGGTCCCCTCCCCCGCCGTCCGCCAGCACGATCATAACCTGTATATCATTATCACCGTTCTTAAGTTCGTCATGGGCCTTTTCAACGCCTGCAGGCAAGTCAGTACTGCCGTCATCACTGATACTATCTATAGCATCTTTAGCCTTATCCTTATCTGTAGTCAAAGACTGTCTTGTATAAGCACTGTCCTCAAACGAGATAACTGCGTTTTCATCCCCGTCAGATGTCCTGGTATTCTCAACATAGTTCTTGGCCCCATTCTTGGCGTCGTCCATAACCCCGCCCATACTCCCAGACTCATCTATAGCCAGGGCCGTGTCAATAGGCTGATAGGGGTCATTTATACGGTATTCAAAAGTAGATTTAGCAGGCCTTCCAAGTACGAAACCATCCTGGCCGCCTTTCCTATCCTCTATACTCGAATCTATAATATCCGCGCTCTGGGCGGCTGCCGGCGACAGGACGAAAACGAGGAAAACCCCCAGCAGAAAGGCCCTTAACATAAACACCAGTTAGACTCTCTGGAATAAAAAAGCAACAGCGCCAGACTTGAAACTAATAAGAATTCAAGGCCTAAACCTGAGTTATGACACGGAAAACAATTACTTCAGCACTTCCATACATCCACGGAGTACCGCATCTTGGAAACATTGTAGGCAGTCTCTTACCCGCCGATATTTTCCACCGGTACCAGGACCTGAGAGGAAACGACAACATCTTCGTATGCGGGAGCGACGTCCATGGAACCCCGCTTGAACTCGAGGCCTTGAAGAAGGATACTCCAGTAGAAGAACTGAAGCAGCAGAACCATGAAAAAGTCAGGTCTGTGCTGAACGATTTCGACATGGATTTCTCGATTTATTCAGATACTCACAGCGATTTTAACCGAAGGCAGACCCACGACATGTTTGTAGAGCTGTACACAAACGGTTATATTCAGGAAAAAGAGCAGACCCTGCCTTACTCCGAGGAAGACGGAAGATTCTTGCCGGATAGATACATTGAAGGCGACTGCCCTGAATGCGGAGGCCTTGCACGGGGCGACCAGTGCGACGAATGCGGCGCCCTGCTCGAACCTGAAGAACTTATCAATCCTTACTCCACGATCTCCGGCAGCGAAGACATAGAGTTCCGGGAGACAAAACATCTTTTCCTCGATCTTCCCAGGTTCAAAGACAAGCTTCTGGAATGGCTGGAGAGCGGAGAGGCCCCGATCCCGGAAAACAAGCTTGAAGAAGTCAAGAACTCTATCGAAGATACCGAGGCAAGATGCATCACCAGGGATATCGACTGGGGATTTGACATCCCGGTAGAAAAAGTAAATGAAAAAATCGAGGAGGAAGGCCTCGATGTGGAGAGACTGGATGGAGAGATCTACGGGGACAAGGTACTGTACGTCTGGTTCGACGCACCTATAGGATACATAGGGTTTACACGCGAACTCTTCAACGATGAAGAGGAGTGGAAGGATTACTGGATGAACGACCGGAGCGAGGTATACTACTCGATCGGGAAAGACAATACCATATTCCACACAGTGATCTGGCCAAGCATGTTGATGGGCGCAACCACTGAAGACGAGGAGTACAGCCTTCCGCATTACGAGTTCATCCAGCAGTTCCTGCTCGCTGAAGACACAAAGTTCTCCAAGAGCCGTGGAAAAGGCCTTTCAACCGAGGACGCATTGGATCTATACCCCAGCGATTACTGGAGATTCTATCTCGCGAAAAACCTGCCGCAGCACCACGACTCGACCTTTTCATTGGAAGACTTTGAATCAGAGATCAACAACGTACTGAATGATACGGTCGGAAACTTCGTCAACCGGACCCTCTCACTTTCAGAACAGTGGTTCGAAAACAAGGTGCCGGGAGCAGAGCTGACGCAGAAAGACAGGGAAGTAGAAAAAGAGGCCTTGAACAAGGTAGATGAATACATAGAGGCCTTCGAAGGCCACGACCTGAAAACCGGGGTTGAGAAAGCCGTCGAGATCGCAAGGACCGGCGACCAGTACCTCAGCGAGGAAGAACCCTGGAACAACAAAGAAAGAAGAGAAGAGACCATACACGTAGCTCTACACCTTATCAGGGCCATCGGAGTACTTCTTTATCCGTACACACCGGATGCCTCACAGAAGATCGCGGACATGCTGAACACCGATATACACACAGAAGAAGGTATCGACGAGCTCGTCGAGCCTCTGCTCGGAAACCTGGAACCAGGACATAGACTCGGTGAGAAAGAAATCCTGTTCCAAAAAATCGATACAGAAAAAGACAGGCCCCAAAAACAGGAAAATGAAGAGAGCCAGGGCTTTGAAGCCTCCGACACAGAAGACTCGATGGAAGGCCTTGTAAGCTTCGAAGATTTCCAGGAAATGGATCTAAGGGTCGGAGAAGTACTGAAAGTCGAAGAACACTCCAACGCCGACAGACTCTACAAAGTACAGCTCGATGTCGGAGATCAAAAACTTCAGACCTGCGCAGGCCTCAGAAACCACTACACAGAAGAAGAACTGGAAGGCCGACAGGTCATAGTCCTTGTCAACCTTGAACCCACAGAACTGAGAGGAGAAAAAAGCGAATGCATGATGCTCGCCGCGGAAGACAAAGAAGGAAACGTAGAGCTTTTAGGCCTTGAAGAAGAAATAGAGAAAGGAAGCGAAGTCAGGTAGTCAGGCGATTATCATGTTTTCTTCGCCGCCTGCCTCCTCTTCTTCCTTATACTTATCGGCTTGATGCATCGTGGCCCCGAGGAAGTCTCCTTCATTGTAAACCTCTGCATCAACAGGCTCCTCCGAGCTCTGGAAAAACCGTCTGGTCTCATAGCCCTCTAACTCGTCTTCAAGCAACTTTTCAAAGCCTTCAGTTGACTCTTTGATATCGCTTAACTCATCCCCCCGCAAAACATAGTTTTCACCAGTAACAGGCCTATCATCCATACCAGGGTCAACTTCAACAGCCACATAGGCCTCATCGGAAGCAACCCTTTCAATCTCACTTAGCGCCTCGGCCTGATCTTCAGGCCTAATCCTTGATAGCAGAGTCTTACAGGTTACAATATCAAAGGAATCATCTTCGAAAGGAAGATTTCTTGCATCCGCCTGAACAGCTGCGTCAAGCTGAGTTCCTGCTTTATTCGCGGCTTTCTCACCAACATCTGCCCCAATGACATTGGTCTCTACACCGTACTCTGACTCGATCTGATCGGCAAAGTACCGCGAGGCCTCGCCCGTCGAACTACCGACATCAAGTATATCGAGTTCACCGCTTTCATCAAAATCCGCTCTCCCATACAACGCTCCAACAAAGTTATCGTAACGGTTAACCTGAGTCGTGTGATCAGGCCAGACACCGTTATCAATATCTTCATTCATGGACTCAGCCGAGTGAGTATCTCTACGCGAAAAATTCAACTATCCCACCTGTAAGGCTCCGCAGTTTCACCAGGGTTTTCAAGCTCAAGCTCTGTATCCCAGCTCTTCTCTTTGTCATTAAGCTGAGCGTATATCTCCTCAAACTCGCCAGGATCTACCTGTTGAAGGCCTCCCTTTCCCGGCTGCTGTAGATACGCCTCTGCATCTTCAAGGCCAGAACCCGATTCCATCTCGAGAAAACCATAGAGGCCTTCAGAGTCGAAGATACTTATGACTCTGGACTCGCCTCCACCAGGCCTTTCCTCGTGACGGGAGTTCACACGGAAAGTCTTACCTTCATACTCCACATCAACATCGCGTCTTCCTATAATTTCAACCACCTCAGGTATAGATACTCAGTTTTTTATGCTGGATTTTAGGCCTTCCAACCTCTTCCCTCAGGTCTTCAAGGCCTTTTTCCACGACATCATCGTAAGATTCCGCCACAAAGTTCATAGTTGTTATTTAGTAGTAACAACTTAAATACTTTGTGGTTCCTACCCCCTGACTGAGGCCTAAACTTTAAGCATATTGAGAAAAGATTTCTACACTATCCTTGTATGGGTGTCGAGCTGGTTCTCGGCTCTTTCCGCCTGAATTTTACCTCCCGAGATATGGACGAGATCGTAGGCCTGTAGCTGTGTAAGGCCTTCAAGCCTTGATCCTATGTAGTTGAACTCGTCGCCTGCGTAAGCTTGGTCGAGGGATAGTATGTATACGTCTCTCCCTTCTTCCTGTCCTTCCCACCACTTTTCTACATCTTCTCCCGACTGTTCGGGGTAGACCGCGAGGTAGGCCTCATCCAGGTTGCGGTTTAAGTCGATGACAAGGTTTTCGAATCTTTCTACCGGTTCTTCAAGGCGGTTTTCCGCTGCTTGCCAGACCTTCTCAAGAGACATGTTGTTTTCGAGTAGTGACATAATACTGTCTTGGTTTTTAGGTTTTTTATATTTCTCAGGTCTTTCGTGGTTATGAAGCTTCATTTTGTTGGTACGGGCGGAGGCCACCGTACGATGGGAAAGCAGTTGAGGAAGACCGCTGGAATTATAGTTGAAGGGGATGAGGCCTCTCTCTACCTGGACCCGGGCCCAGGCAGCACTGTACACTGCCAGGGGTACGACACCGAGAAACTTGAAGGCGTGATTGTTTCGCACGCCCACCTCGACCATTACAGTGATGCGGAGCCTTTGATCGAGCTGGTCTCGTTGATACATGATAACCCGTGTAGGTTGATGGGGCCTGAATCGGTTCTGAACGGTTATGGAGATATCCAGCCGTCTGTCTCGGACTACCATCAGAAAATGTGCACCGATGTCATCAACCTCTCCGACCGGGATGCCGAGGTTAAAGGCCTTGAAGTCGAGTCGCAGGAGATGTTCCACAGCGAGCCCAGATGTGTAGGCCTCAAGGTTTTTGACGGCGACAGAAAGTTCGGTTTCTGGACCGACACAGCCTACAGCGATGAACTCGTGGATTTCTACAGCGACTGTGATACCATCGTCGTCAACTGTTTCTTCCCGAGAGATGTCAACACCCGGAAACATACAAAGCTGGACGATGTGCCGAAGATTCTCGGGGATTCCGAGGCCTCGACCGTGATAATCACGCATTTCGGCGAGAAGTTCCTGAACTCGGATATGGAAGAGGAGAAGGCCTGGCTGGACGAAGAAGTGGAGCAGAAAGTTGTTTTCGCGGAAGACGGTATGGAGTATCCCGGGGACAGAAAGTTAAGCAGTTTTTAGGCCTGGATCTTCTGCTTTTCCTGCTTTAGCTGTTCTTCGGCTTCTTCAAGTATCTGGAGCTGTCCCTCCTTCAAATCAGGGTTCTGTTTCAGTTCTTCTCCCAGTTTATCGTCCTCGTACTGCGGAATCTCCGGGCCGCTGCAGGGGCCGTAACCGATGAAGCTGAGGCCTCCAAAGCTTTTACCTGAAAAATTAATGTTGTAGATGTTTTCAAAATCTTTCAGCATCTCCGGGAAGCCTCTGCCCTTGAGAAAGACCCAGTCAGAGTTTTCTCCCGTCCAGTCCCAGTTGCCGGGAACAATGAAGACAGGGACGCCAAGAGAATCCAGTTTTTCAAGGATTTCTCTGCCTTCTTCAATCGAAGCCTCGACAGCTTTCCGCGCCTCTTCCTCTCCAAAAACGTCGTACCACCCTTCTCCAGATTCAGAGGCCTCGAACATGGCGGAACGCATCTCATCCGTCCCGCCGCAGATATCGCCGACCGCGAGCACAAGATCAAAATCCTCCTCGGGGATCTCCGGTTTCTCACCGTGACAGTCCCCAACCACAAGGATTTTCATGTTCAATGTGTTCAGTGGCGAAGCTAATAAAACAGTTGAACATTTAATACTCTCCGTATGACCTATTCAATCAAGGGTGGCCGTTTTGTACGGCTCCAGGACTCGAAGCCGAATGGCTTCTACGGCATTGAATCTCTTTGAGTTTCAGGACTTTCAAAATCTTTCTAATTCCGGTTCCAGCTTGAGGCCTTTATACTGTGGATCGACAGGCCTGAGGAATGGATTTAAAGCTGGGTATGAACGGCTTTGTATGAGGTTTAACTGAAAAATGGATGGATCTTACGATGCAGAGCGGATAGAGCAGAAATGGCAGGGAAAATGGCAGCAGGAAGGTACTTACGAGTACAGCAAGTCTGAGGAGGTGTACTCTATAGATACTCCGCCTCCAACCGTGTCAGGGAATCTGCATTTTGGCCATACCTATGGGAATACTTTGACGGATTTCAAGGCCCGGTTTGAGAGGATGAGGGGGAAAAGCGTGTACTTCCCGTTCGGCTACGACAACAACGGTATCGCGTCCGAGCGTTTGACGGAGAGAGAGCTCGGTATCCGGCATCAGGACTTTGAACGTTTCGAGTTCCAGAAAAAGGTTAGAGAGGTCTGTAAGGAGTACGAGCAGAACTTTGAGGATATCATGAAGGAGTTCGCGTTCTCGATGGACTGGGACAATACGTACAAGACTATTGATCCTAGGGTGCAGAAGATTTCGCAGCTTTCGTTCATCGACCTCTACGAGAAAGGCCGCGAATACAGAGAAAAGGCTCCGGCCATCTGGTGCCCTGAATGCTCCACCGCTATCTCACAGGTTGAAACCGAGGATATGGAGAAGCATTCGCATTTCAACGATATAGAGTTTGACCTATCGACAGGCAACGGATCCATCACTATCTCCACGACAAGGCCTGAGCTTCTTCCGGCGTGTGTCGCGATCTTTGTGCATCCTGACGATGAAGGTAACAGGCCTCTTATCGGGGAGAAGGCCGAAGTCCCGCTTTTCGAGTACGAGGTCCCGATCATTGAAGATGAAAGGGTTGACATGGAGACCGGTACAGGCGTCGTAATGTGCTGTACGTTCGGAGACCAGACCGATATCGAGTGGTACCAGGCCCACGACCTTGATCTGCGGGAGGCGATCGACGAGACCGGAACCATGACAGGTATAGCCGGGAAGTATGAAGGCCTTTCGACGGAAGAGGCCCGTGAAGAAATAGTTGAAGACCTGGACGAAGACGGTAAACTTACTGATCGGTGGGAGATCGATCACACCGTGCAGGTCCACGAGAGATGCGACACAGAGATCGAGTTCATGGTTACAGAGCAGTGGTACGTCAAGGTCCTGGACAGGAAAGAGGAATACCTTGAAGCAGGAAAGGACATCGACTGGAACCCGGAGAAAATGTTCACCCGTTACAGGAACTGGATCGAAGGCCTGGAATGGGACTGGTGTATTTCCCGGCAGAGAGATTCGGGTATACCGTTCCCTGTCTGGTACTGTACAGAATGCGGGTTAGAGGTAGTGGCGGATAGAGACCAGCTGCCTGTCGACCCGATCGAACACGACGCGCCTGTCGACAGCTGCAGCGAATGCGGAAACACAGAGTTCAGGCCTGAAGAGGATGTATTCGATACATGGGCTACCTCAAGTCTGACCCCTCTGATCAACGCGGACTGGAACGGCGAGGAAATGGGGCGACCCGAGCTATACCCTATGAATCTGAGGCCTCAGGGCCATGACATCATAAGTTTCTGGCTTTTCCATACAGTCGTCAAGTGCTACGAGCACACCGGCGAAGTTCCCTTCGATGAAGTCCTGATAAACGGGCATGTCCTGGATGAAAACCGGGAGAAGATGAGCAAGTCCCGCGGAAACGTTACAACACCTGAAGAAGTACTGGAAGATTATCCCGTCGATGCGGCGCGTTACTGGGCCGGAACCGTCAAGCCGGGAGACGACCTACCACTGAAGGATCAGGACCTTGTGGAGGGCGAGAAACTGCTTACAAAGCTCTGGAACGCGTCCAAGCTCGTTGACTCATTGACAGAGGAAGAGACAAAAGTAGAAGAATCGATCGATGAATGGATGCTGGCGAAAACCGATCAAGTTGTGGAAGAAGTTACTGAAAACTTTGAAAACCATGAGTTCTCAAAGGCCCGGGACAGGATCAGAAGCTTCTTCTGGAACACGTTCTGCGACGACTACCTGGAGATCAGCAAGCAGAGGCTGAAAGACGAAAACCCGAGCGCGGAGACAGGCCTGAGAAAAACCCATAGAAAGATTCTGAAAATGCTGGCGCCTTTCACACCGCATATCACGGAAGAGATCTACAACTCGGTATACAGAAAAAGCAGCATCCACAGATCTGAATGGCCTGAAAAAGAAGGAGTAAAGGCCGACATTGAGAAAGGAGAGAACGCGATGAAACTTATCTCCGCCCTGCGAAAGTACAAGTCGCAGAACCAGATGCCGCTCAATCAGGAACTGGAAAAGGTCGAGGCCTTCACCGACATCACAGGCCTTGAAGAAGCCGTAAAAGAGGTTATGCACGTCGAGCAGCTTGAGATAAAGGAAGAAGCTCCAGAGCTTGAGACCAATATCAAGGAGATCAAGCTGAACTACTCGAACGCAGGCCCCGAGTACGGCGACAAAATCGGAGAGATAGAAGAGGCCCTTGAAAACAACGAGTTCATGCTGGAATCCGGGAGACTCGAGGTTGCGGGCGAACACCTCAAACCCGAGATGTTCGAAGTAGTCGAGCAGAAGAATTACACCGGCGAGGGAGAGCTCGTCGAAACCGAAGGGGTTTCAGCGGTCGTCAAGAAGTAATAAGTTTTACCGAGTAACCAGAACCATGAGCGACCAGAAACACCAGGAAATGTCGAAGTACCAGCTGAAGAAGCTGATAAAAGAGCTGGAGGACATACGGGGAAGAAACACGGAGCTTGTCTCACTGTATATCCCCGCGGGTTACGACATGTCGAAGATATCCGACTTTGTAACCAGCGAGGCCTCAGAGGCAGAGAACATCAAATCCAAACACACCAGGAAAAACGTCCAGGCCGCGCTCGACAAGATCGGGAGAAAAGTGAAAGAAGAACAGCAGACCCCTGAAAACGGTGTCGCGTTCTTCGCCGGAAACGTGTCGGAACGAGAGGGAAGGCCTGATATCAATGTCTGGGAGGTTATCCCGCCGCAACCCATCGAATCCCGGCACTACCGCTGCGACAAAGAGTTCGTCCTGGAGCCTTTGAGGCAGATGGTTGTAGACGACAAAGTTTATGGGCTCGTGGTAGCGGATAAAAACGATGCAGCAATCGGCTTTCTCCAGGGCAACTCTGTCAAGACCGAGCACGTGATGAGCTCCAACGTCCCCGGAAAGACCAAGGCCGGAGGCCAGTCAGCGCAGAGATTCCAGCGTTTCAGAAAGGAGATGTACCAGACCTGGATGAACGAGATAGCAGAAAACGCCAAGAAAAGCTTCCTACCCAAGAAAAGAGAGGACAAACTGCTGGGAGTGATAATCGGAGGCCCAGGATTCACAAAGGACAAACTAATAGAGGACAACTACATCCACCAGGAGCTCCAGGAAGAAATAGTCGCAAAAGAATCCACAAACTTTTCAGGAGAAGAAGGCCTCGAAGAACTTGTATCCCGGGCGGAAGACGCAATCCAGGACTCACAGGTTATAAAGGAGAAAAACCTTGTGACAGAGTTTTTCGAAAACCTGGAGAAAGAAAACGGGAAATCCGAGTACGGACCTGAAAGAGTGAAAGAGGCCCTGGACGTTGGAGCAGTCGACACCGTCCTGATCTCCGGATCAACCGAGCTCTACTACGCAGAGTTTGAATGTCCTGAAGGCCACGAAGACCACCTGTTCGAAGCCAAGGCCTCAATACCTGAAGAAAAAGAATGCAGCGAATGCAGCCATGACATGGAGCTGAAAGAGCTATCGGATATAGTCGACGAGTTTGGAGAAAAAGCCGAAGAAATGAGCTCGGACCTGGAGATCATAGGCAACGAACATGAAGAAGGAAGAAGACTGGAAAACATGGGCGGCGTAGCGGCGATACTCAGGTACCGGATTAGATAAAAATACCAGAGTTTAAAGATTTGCTTCTCCAACTTTACATATGACAGAAGAAATCCGGAAAAACCAGGAACGATTCAACCACGTAACCAGTACAAAGAAAGCATTCGACGCAGGAAAAGGCCTGACAGAAGAAACAGTCAGAAAAATCTCCGAAGACAAAGACGAGCCGGAATGGATGCTGGAAAAACGACTGGAAGCATTCAGACACTTCAAAAAACGGCCCATGCCAAGCTGGGGTCCAGACCTCTCCGAACTGGACTTTGAAGAAATTTCTCACTACGTTAGACCGGATGCCGAACAGGCAGAGGACTGGGACGAAGTCCCGGAGGAGATAGAGGAGACCTTTGACAAGCTGGGAATCCCTGAAGCGGAGAAAGAAGCTCTCTCCGGTGTAGGCGCCCAGTTCGAAAGCCAGGTCGTCTACCAGAACATGAAAGAGGAATGGGAGGAAAAAGGAGTTATCTTCATGGACATGGACAAAGCAGTGCAGGAGCACCCGGATCTCGTCAAAGAATACTTCATGAACCGCTGCGTCCCGCCGCAAGACAACAAGTTCGCTGCTTTACACGGCGCAGTCTGGAGCGGAGGCTCGTTCGTCTACGTACCGGAAGGTGTAGAAGTTGAAATCCCGGTTCAGGCCTACTTCAGGATGAACCAGAAAGGAATGGGCCAGTTCGAACACACGCTGATCGTAGCGGAGGAAAACAGCACCATCCACTACATAGAAGGATGCAGCGCTCCCCAGTACACGAAATCGAACCTACACGCAGGAACAGTCGAAGTATTCGTAAAAGAAAATGCGCACGTCCAGTACTCAACGGTTCAGAACTGGAGCAAGAATACGTACAACCTGAACACAAAGAGAGCAAAAGTCGCGGAAAACGGCGTCATGGAATGGATATCAGGAAGCATGGGCTCAAAAGTCACAATGCTCTACCCCTCCAGCCATTTAAACGGAGAAGGCGCCAGAGCCAACCATATAACGATTGGATACGCCGGCGACGGCCAGAACATCGATACAGGAGCTAAAGTCGTCCACAACGCACCAAACACCAAATCCACAATCGAATCTAAGTCCATAACACAGGGCGACGGAAGAACAAACTACAGAGGCCTGGTCAGAGTACCGGAAGGAAGCCACGGCAGCAAAGTATCGATTGAATGCGATGCACTGATGTTCTCAGAAGAAGCAACAAGTGACACAGAACCATACATCGAAGTTCAGGAAGATGATGTAGAAATGGCGCATGAAGCGACTGTGGGGCGGATCGGCGACGAGGAAATCCACTACATGCAGAGCAGAGGCATAGACGAGGAAGAAGCCAAGGAAATGATTGTCAGAGGCTTCATAGAACCGATCGCAAAAGAACTACCGCTTGAATACGCCGTCGAACTAAACCGGTTAATCCAGCTCGAGATGGAGGGTTCCCTCGGATGAGACTCGAAAAAATAAGGAAAGAATCCAGTAAGAAAATTAAAGGCCTTGAAATGCCGGAATCCATCAGAACACCGGGAAGAACATGGACAAGATACCCGGAAAACCTTGAAGAAAAAATAACAGATAAAGAGAATATAGAACCGGAGATAGAGACAGAAGGAGACGTTGAAGTTTTCACAGGAGATGAAGCACTGGAGAAAGCAGGTGAAAAAGCTTTTAATCTGATCAAGTCGGACGAAAACAGGTTGAACGCGCTCCACGCCGCAAATATTAATTCAATGATCTATGCAGAGGCTTCAGGAGAAGTAGAACTCCATGTAAAGTACAAGGAGAAAAATCCTGTGATAAGCCACCTGATAATCGACGCGGAGAGAAACTCGAACG
>JBKHHG010000017.1:0-16699 GCA_046539225.1 Candidatus Nanohaloarchaea archaeon | reverse complement strand
GATAGTTCTCCAAGTTTTATGATAGCTTCTTTTACCGGTTCGAGAGAGTGTTCTTCTCCTCTTGCGCCTTTAAAGAGTTCTGAGGCCTGAAGCTCTTCGATCATCTGTTCGGCTTCTTCTCCGCTTATCGGTGCGATTCCGAAGGATATGTCGTGGAGCGCCTCTATGTAGATCCCGCCGAGGCCTACCATTATCATCGGTCCGAACTGCGGATCTCTCTTCATGCCTAAAGCTACTTCAAGGCCTTCCACCTGTTCCTGGACCACTACCCCGTTAATCTCTGATCCAGGTTTTTCGCGGTGAACACTGTTGACTATCTGGTTGAAGGTGTCGTTGACTTCCTGCCTTGAACTTATCCCTGTTTTAACGCCGTCGATCTCGGTTTTATGTGCAATATCAGGCGAGTTAATCTTCATGACAACAGGATAACCGATGTCTACCGCGGCCTCCTCTGCAGGATGCGGGGCTTCAGCGTTCACTGTCATCGGAAGATCAAATCCGTAGGCCTCCAAAAGATTGTGGCCCTGCATGTAGCCCTGCCGATTTCTCAAGGCCTTATGGGCTTTTTCAGCGTCGTAGTCAACATCCCAGTAGTTTCTTTCCGTTTCAAGAAACTCCCTGTATTTACTCATTTCTTTAAAGGCCTTTACCGCGTCGACAGGATCCTCAAAGTCCGGTATATTGTTTTCCTCAAGTATTTCCACGCCCAGAGAAACATCTTCTTCCCCCATGAAACACGCGAACACAGGCTTTTCTATGTCTTTACCGGCCTTTACTATAGTTTTAGCAGTCTTCTTGATTTCGGTGTTGGCCTGAGGCGTCAAGAGCACCAGTACGCCGTCAACGTTTTCGTCCTGACCTACAGCTTCCAAGGCCTTTCTGTAACGTGAATGCCCGGCGTCTCCAATCAAATCCAACGGATTTCGAATCGTGGATTCTCCAGGCATGAACTCGTGGAGATCCATCTTTGTCTCGGTGTCGAGTTCTGCAAGCTTCAGGCCTCGCTGCGATACTTCATCGGTTGAGATAACTCCCGGGCCTCCTGCATTCGTCACAATCATTATATTTTTTCCTGAGGGCAGCGGCTGGTATGCGAAGCTTCTTCCAAAGTCAAGAAGCTCTCTGTTCGACTCCGCTTCGATTATACCTGCTTTTCTGAACGCTGCCTTGTAGGCCTGGTAAGAACCTGCTATGCTTCCGGTGTGTGAGGAAGCAGCGTCTCCTCCTTTGTCGGTTCTCCCGGATTTGACTGTAATCACCGGTTTTTGCCTCGAGGTTTTCTCCGCCTCCTCCATATACTCTCTGCCGTCTTCAATTCCCTCGGTATAGCTCAAAACGGCTTCTGTATCGTCTTCCCTCCATTTCTCCAGGAAGTCGACCTCGTTCAGCATCGACTTGTTACCCAGCGAGACAAAGTGCCTGAACCCTATGTGTTCCGCCTTCGCATAATCCAGGATCGCTGTGCAGAAAGCTCCGCTCTGACTCATGAAAGATATATCTCCTTCTTCCGGCATTTTTGAAGCGAAGCTGGCGTTCATCGAGTTTTCCGTGTTGATCAGGCCTAAAACGTTCGGCCCAAGAAGAGCGATACCGTTTTCCTCCGCAGTTTCCACAACCCGGTTCTCAAGATCTGACCTGCCTGACTCGGAGAACCCTGCCGATATTACAACCGCAGCCTCCACATCTTTCTCCGCCGCATCCTCAATAACCTGTGGAACAATCTTCGCCGGCACCACCACAACCACCAAGTCAGTACCCGATGGAATCTCATCCAAGGCCTCAACCCCTTCAACTTCTTTTGCGTTAGGGTTGACCGGCACCACCTCTCCTTCAAAGCCGTGATGCAGGTTATCGAACACTTCATGACCTGTCTTTCCTTCCTGGCGAGAGGCTCCGACAACCGCGACTTTCTCAGGCCTGAAAAGTTTTTCGAGACTCACGTACTGTCTTTCTACAGCCTCGTTATTTAGGTTGTTGAGTCTACTCAACGGTAGACACATTCCGGAAGAGTACTGCCGATACCTCAAACAATTAAACCGGTTGAAGGCCTCCCGGCCGAGTTCACCGGAAAGTCGCAAACTATTTTTTATATACAGCCAGAGGCCTTAACCCTGTATGGTGCGGCGGGAAGTATACTCCGGTAAAGTCGAAAGAGTTGAAGTGATGGACACCGAGGATGAAGACGATTTTCCATGGATAGAGGAGGACGAGTACAGAGAACTCTACAAAAACATGGTTTTAGCACGGAAATTCGATGAAAAGGCCTTCTCTCTCCAGAGAAGAGGCGATATTTCGACTTATGCTCCGCACAAAGGCCAGGAGGCTGCGCAGATCGGAGCTATGTTCGCCCTGGAAGAAGAGGACTGGATGGTACCGAGTTTTCGTGAGACCGCGGCCTTTATCGCGAGAGGAGCGCCTCTCGACAAAATTTTCAGACGATGGATGGGTGACGCGAACGGCCAGAAAGGCCTCGCAGAACTGAACATTCTTCCCGTCGCAATCCCGGTAGGAACGCAGAACCTTCACACCGCGGGAATCGGGATGGCGATGGAGAAAGAAGGCGATGAAAACGCGGTAATAGGGTTTACAGGCGATGGAAGCACTTCGGAGGGAGACTTTAACGAGGCCTTGAACTTTTCAGGCGTCTACAATGCGCATTCAATCTTCTTCGTGCAGAACAACCAGTACGCGATCAGCATGCCGCGGGAGAAACAGACTAAATCGGATACAATCGCACAGAAAGCTATAGCGTATGGGATAGACGGTATACAGGTCGATGGAAACGATTTACTGGCTGTGATCAAGGCAGTGGAAGAAGCTCTGGAGAAGGCGCGGAAAGGCGAACCTGTTCTGATAGAGGCCTTGACTTACCGTCTGGAGGATCACACAACTTCGGACGACTCGACGCGTTACAGGAATGAGGAGGAAGTCGAGGAATGGAAGGATGAAGATCCTCTGAAGCGTTTCCGCGAGTACCTGAAAGAACACGGTATCTGGAATGATGAGCTTGAATCATTTGAAGAGAAAGCAGAGGAGAAAGTCGATGAAGCAGCCAAAAAGGCCTTGGAGATGGAGGATCCTGAGTTTGACGAGATGTTTGATTATGTGTACGGCGAGATGCCAGAAATGCTGAAAAAGGAGAAAGAAAAGCTTAGAGAAGAGGTGGAAGAATGATCGAAACTCGGAGAGTTTCCGGTCATCCAGAAAATCAGGTGATTTTCGAATGACAGAGATGAATATTATTGAGGCGGTTAGAGAAGCCATTCACGACGAAATGGAAGAAGATGAAAAAGTTATAGCGTACGGAGAAGACGTTGGAGAGGACGGAGGCGTCTTCAGAGCCACGGAAGGATTGCAGGAAGAGTTTGGAGAGGAAAGATGTTTTTCCTCGCCGCTGGCGGAGTCAGGTATTGCTGGGACCGCTATAGGAATGGGTCTTTACGGTTTCAGGCCTGTAGTGGAGATGCAGTTCTCAGGTTTCTCCTACCTGGCGTTCCACCAGATTAAGGAACATGCGGCCCGTTTCAGAACGAGAAGCCGCGGTGACTACGAAGTTCCGCTGACTGTCAGGGCGCCTTACGGCGGAGGAATATCCGCTCTTGAACACCACCAGGAATCGCCGGAGACATTCTTCTCGCACGCCCAAGGCCTCAGAGTCGTGATTCCGAGCACGCCACAGGACACCTACTCGCTTCTGAGAAAATCTATACAGCTAGACGATCCTGTGGTCTTTCTGGAGCCGAAGAAAACCTACAGAGCGTTCAAGGAAGAAGTCAATAGAGATAAAGAGGTTGAACTGGAGGACGCCCGAACAGTCCAGGAAGGAGAGGACGTGACCCTGATCGCCTGGGGCGCAATGGTGCCTGTCGCAGAAGACGCAGCGGAAGAAGTAAACGCTTCCGTGGAGATCATCGATCCAAGGACTATCCATCCTATGGACTACGAAGCCATAACCGATTCAGTGGAAAAGACCGGTAGAGCGATGATACTGCACGAGGCGCCGAAAACAGGCGGTATGGGAGCTGAGATAGCGACAAGGATACAGGAGAATGCGATACTCTCTATGGAGGCGCCTGTGGAAAGAGTTACCGCTCCTGACGTGCCTTACCCGCTCTACACTTTGGAGGACTTCTACATGCCGAACAAGGAGAGAGCTGTAAAAGGCCTGAAAAGAGTACTCGAATTTTAGGTGATTATAATAAACATAAAAACCGGAAAAACATCTGAAGGCGGCCTCACCTTGCTGAGCCCAGCCTCCAATGATAAAACTTTCTGAAGTTTCATGAAGTTCGAGTTTCCTGACACCGGTGAAGGAGTTACAGAGGGAAAGTTCCTGGAGTGGAAGGTAGAGGAGGGAGAAGAGATCGAGGAAGACCAGGTTGTTGGGGAGGCGGAGACAGACAAGGCCGTGGTGGAGATTCCGTCGCCCGCTGATGGGGCCGTCAAGGACCTGAAAGTTGAGGCTGGCGACACCGTCAAAGTCGGAGAGGTCATCATGGAGCTTGACACAGGAGAAGAGACAGATGCCGGAGAAGTAAACGAAGCAGAGGCCTCAGAAAAAGTAGAGGAAGCCAAGGAAGAATCCATAAACGGAGCTAAAGAGAATATTGAACAGAAAAAGGTGGAAGAGAACGAAGAGGCCTCGAGTTCTGGAGAGATCCTTGCTTTGCCGAGAGTCAGAAAGCTGGCGGAGGAGAAAGGAGTCGATCTCGGAAAGCTGAATGTTGAGGGCCGGATCCGGGAAGAAGACGTGCTCAAGGCCTCAGGAGAAGAGGAGTATATCAGAGAGGAAGATGAGAAAGGCAGATCCAAGGATAAAAAGGAAAAAGTTGGAGAAGATGTGGAGACTTCTGATTTCAGCGGTGTAAATGCGAGGCCTTCTGTGAGAGAGCTGGCGCGGCAGCAAAACGTTGAGATTTCAGAGGTTGAAGGCTCTGGAAGAGGCGGCGAGGTCACCCGTGAAGACGTGCTTGAGGCCTCGGAAAAAGAAGTAGATGAAGAGGATGAACCTGTTATCACTCATGAAGGCGATGTGGAAAGGGTTGAGATGTCAAATGTTAGAAGGATTACTGCGGAGAGAATGGCTGAGTCAAAGGATGAAGCCGCTCACGTCACCCATATAGAGAAGGCGGATATAACCCGGCTTGTGGAGCTCAGGGAGTCGGTCAAGTCCGATGTAGATGCACATCTGACATACCTGCCTTTCATCATCAAGGCCTGTGTAGCGGCTTTGAAGCAGCATCCCAGGTTGAACTCTGAACTGGATCTTGAACACGATGAGATAATTCAGAAAAACTTCTACGACTTTAACATCGCAGTCGACACCGAGAGAGGCCTGATGGTTCCAAGAATTGAAGACGTGGACCAGTTAACCATGGTAGAGCTCGCGGAGGAGATAGCCGAAAAGGCCTCGAAAGCCCGTGAAGGAGGCCTCTCAAGGCAAGAGCTGAAATCCGGGACTTTCTCCATAACAAATATCGGGGTTATCGGAGGCGAGGCCTTCACACCGATCATTTACCCGCCTCAGACCGCGATTCTCGGCGTCGGAAAGATACAGGAGACTGCTGAAGTAATTGAAGGAGAAGTGGTTCCAAGGAAAACAGTCAAACTCAGTTTAAGCTATGATCACCGTGTTGTAGACGGTGCAGAAGCCGCAAAATTCATGAACAAAGTTGTGAAAGATCTTGAGAACCCTAAAAACTTGCTGGTGGATATGTGATGGTTGTAGGAGATATTGAAACAGGTACAGAGCTGCTTGTTATAGGTGGTGGACCTGGAGGCTACTCGGCAGCGATCAGAGCCGGACAGATGGGTGTAGACGTTACTCTGGTGGAGAAAGAGGATATCGGCGGAACCTGCCTCAACCGGGGCTGCATACCTGCAAAGGCCTTGATACACGCCGCAGAAGTAGAGGAAGAAGTGGAGGCCTGGAGAGAAATAGGCATACACTCGGAAAACCTTGACACGGATCTAAAGGAATTACAGGCCTGGAAAAACGGCGTAGTCGAAAAACTGAATAAAGGAGTTAAAAACAAGCTTGAATCGGTCGGCGTCGAAATAATAAAGGGAGAAGCAAGGTTTATAGATGATTCAACAGTCAGAGTAGAACAGGAACACAGGACTGACAAGTTAAACTTTGATGAATGCGTTGTCGCGACCGGCAGCAAACCTATAGAGGTTCCAGGCCTTGAATTTGAAAAAGAAGGCGTTATATCGTCCAGGGAGCTTTTGAATCTTGACGAGGCGCCTGAAGAACTGGTCGTTGTCGGAGGTGGCTACATAGGGATGGAGGCAGCCACAAAGTTCGGAAGCTTCGGATCAATAGTTAAGATTGTCGAGGCAGAGGAGCAGATACTTCCAAACTTCGATGAAGAGGTTGTCGAGGAACTTCAGGAGGCCTCGGATACATACAGCGACGAAGTCTATACAGATACAAAAGCTGTAGAAGTTAAAGAAGGTGAACGGCCTGTGCTTGTGGCTGAAAAGGATGGAGAGAAAGTCGAGATCAAAGGCGACTACATCCTGGTAGCGGTCGGGCGCGAAACCCGTTCAAACTTGGAGAGCGTCGAGCTGGCGAACACAGGTGTAGAGATAAATGAAAACGGTTTTGTGGAGACGGATCCGCAGATGAAGGCCTCTGAAAACATCTTTGTGATTGGAGACGCGGCTAGAGGCCCGCTCCTGGCTCACAAGGCCTACATGGAGGGTAAAACCGTCGGAGAAGTTGCAGCAGGAGAGAGCACGGGGATGGATTCGCAGTATATCCCCGAGGTTATGTACACCGATCCCGAGGTTGCGACAGTAGGCCTATCCGAAGAAGAGGCCCAGGAAAGCCATGAAAACGTTAAAGTCGGCAGGTTTCCGATGAAGTACTCTGGAAGGGCCTTGACCACGAACACGCCCAAAGGATATGCAAAAGTGGTTGCCTCGGAGAACAACAAGATTCTTGGTGCCGCGTTCGTGGCGAACAGGGCTTCTGACATGGTTGCGGAGGCGACTCTGGCGCTTGAGCTTCAGGCCTACCTCAAGGATGTTACAGGCACGGTTCACGCCCATCCAACTTTTTCGGAGGCCTTTATGGAGGCCTGTGAGGATGCTCTGGGCAAGAGTATCCATACATGAACAGGAGTTTTTTATTGGTAGAAGTTTCTTATCCCCTGTATGGAATGCAAGTACTGCGACAAAGAATTTGAGTCAGAGCGTGAGATGTATCTTCACTGGGGCGAAGAACACAGCGAAGAGCTTAACTCACATGACGAGGAGAAACTGAAGAAAGCCCGGCGAGAAAAGGAGGAAGAGGAAAACGCCCGGATGGAGTGGAGGCGGAAAATGATGATAAGAGGTATCGGAGGCCTTGTGATCGTGGCTCTGGTCTACGTCTCGGCACCGGCAATAATCGGGATGTTCACAGGCGGCCAGACCATAGACTTCGACGATCTTAACCTTGAGGAGCAGCCGATGCTCGGAGAAGAAGACGCCAACGTCACAATAGTAGAGTTCGGAGACTTCATGTGCAGCGCTTGTAGAGACTTTAACCAGGAGACAAAGCCGACTTTCCAGGACCACATAGAACAGGGCAACGTAAAGATGTACTATATAGACTTCCCGCTGCCCAACTTCAGGCCTGAAAACATCCAAGCCGCGACAGCAGCCGAATGCGTCTACCAGCAGGACAACCAGGAGTACTGGAGCCTCCACGACGAACTCTTCTCACAGCAGGGGATGACAGACTACTCCGACTCAGGCCTCCTCGAGTTCACAAAAGAGCACACCGAAGGCCTAAACTACACGGAAGTCGAGGCCTGCATGCAGAGCGAAGAAACAGTTCAATCAGTTAGAGACGATAGAGAACTCGGTCAGAAAAACAGTATAAGCCAGACTCCAACAGTCTTCATAGACGGAGAGATGATCTCGGACAGATCCAACATCGACTCCATCATACAGGACAAGCTGGAGTAGCTAAAAGCGGTTGAGGCCGCTTTGACGGCCTTTACCCTTTAACTCTTCCTCTGTATAGCCGAAAACCTTCAAAACCCGGAGAGCAACGGGTATAACCTGGTTATCGATGTAATATTCAGCTTCATAGCTGTCAGCGTATTTAACAAGTTCGGCGCTGTCCGAAATAGATTTACCGCCTCTTGTAATAACATAACCCACAGTTGTCTCCGCCTCAATATCGTCGCCGCGTTTCTCGGCTTTTTTAACCGCTTCGACATGTGGAGCCGTCGAGTTGTACTCTTCAGGCGGCTTTGTCAACGTCGTATAAATCCTCAAATCTTCTACATCTATCTCGCCGTTTTGCAAGGCCTCTATAGTACTTTTGACTTCTTCAGCGGCTTCTTCGACCTCATCCTCGAGGACTTTTCTCAGTACTTTTTTCTGGGTTTGTTTAGCTACAGGGCTCCAGTCCCTTCTAACCTGTTCAAAACCAGTAATCTTCAGGTTACCGTCTTCATCAATTAAAGCATACTTTTTCTTGGCTCCCTCACCTGACTCCTTCGAGGTAAAAAATCCTCTCTTGAAAAGGCCTTCAAACTCGAGCTCCATAAACCTGGGGAGATCAGAGTTTACTTCTTCAACAAATTCATCCAGTTCTTCTTCCAGATTATCTTTCCTGAGCATTACGGAGTCAGTATCTCCGTAAACCATTTCGAAGCCTCTCTCCTTTGCTTTCTCGATCGTTTCCTGAATGTATTTTCTTCCAAGAAATGTTGTGGCTTCCGCGCTTTCTCTTGAATACCAGCGTGCGCCGCTGTAACCCAGATAACCGTAGAAAGAGTTTGCAAGTATTTTCTGGGCCTGCTGCCGGTTGTAGAGATCGGTGTAACGTTCGGTTTCTTCGTCTAAATCTTTCATCTCGGATTTTATGGTGTAGCGCGAGCTTACAAGATCTTCAACAAGTTCCGGGAAGAATCCCTGCTTGTCCTGGCAGAAAGAGTAGTTCAGCTCATCTATATTGAATTCTTCGCTGCATTCTTCGATGTTAAAAGTGTCCGGAGAGATGTTGTGGGCTACCATTACCGTAGGGTAGAGTGAGCGGAAGTCGAAGACCGCGACGTCTTCGTAAAGGCCTTCTTCCGGGGTGTAGACGAATCCTCCGGTGTAAGCCTCTTCCCTGTCCCTCTTGTTTCTTTTCTTCTGCGAAGGCCTGTTCTTGGCGAGTTTTCCGCGTTCATGTGCTTCTCTGAGCAGGTAGTTTTCTGTGAGCTGTCCATAGGTGAGTCTGCAGGTGTCGAAGGGTATAAGGCCTGTAATCTTTGAGAGTTCGAGTATCTGTGGATAGATTTTTTCGCCGAGAAGATAGGTCAGGCGGGAGTCCTTCAGCGCGTACTCAGCAAATTTTTCAAGTTCTTCTTCGTTTTCCCAGATGTTTTTCATTTCGCTCCATTCTATGTCGTCTTTCTCCATGTCCAGGAGTTCCTGGGCGACCGAGTCAAGGTCCAGGGTCTCGGAGTCAAGGCCTGGGGAGAGCACGTGCGAGACAAAGGGGTATAGGTCGAGATGCATCCTGGCTTTGATTCTCGCTCCCTTGAATCTTCCGCGGCGGTTGAACTTCATTCTCTCGCCGTCTCTTCCCAGCGCGAGTTCAACAGAGGTTTCTTCCTCAATTCTTCTCAACACGTCAAAATCAAACTCATCGGTGTTGTAACCTGTCAGGATATCGACTTCTCTCCCGTCAACGATCTCTACAATTCTTTCAACTATCTGTTCTTCGGATTCAACTTTCTCGACAAATTCGAGGCCTATATCCTTCAGCGAAAGGACTTTCTCAAAACTTTCCGAGTAAAGCGAGGCCATTACAACCCTGTCATCAACGACCTCGAGATCGAATGATAGATGGTTCCAGTCGACTTCTTCACTGCTTTTCACAGGCCTCAGCTCTTTTACCCGGATCTCTGCTTCAAAATCTTTGGAATTCTTTTCCTCTCCTTCAACCTCGATCCAGTCTCCAGGCCTTACGTCTCTGTCGATTAGGTAGCGGCGGTAGAACGGGATATCGAACTCTCTGCACTCCTGAACCGTTTCCAGATCCCAGAGACTGTTCTTCAGCTTTGGAACCTCTGCAGGTTCTTCAGCGTAAACTTTCAAGGCCTCAACCTCCTGGTTCTCGTCCTGCATCTCGACTGCTTCAACTTTCAGGGGCTCAAGTTTTTCGCCCTGGTCGGTCTCGAACTCCGAGGCCTCGACTTCTTCCCTCATTTCTTCCAGGTTTTCCTCGGGGAGCGCGTAGAGGTATGGTTTGAACTCTGTGTCGATAAGCTTGTAGACTCCGTCGCTGTTCTTCCCGAAGACCCTGAGCTTTAACGGGTCGGTGGTGTAGTCCGCGTCAAAAACCTGGAGCCGCATACCTGAAACTTGGTTGGAAAGGCCTTTATTTCTGCCCCGGTCTTTTATTCAACATGAAAGTCCTGCTTTTAACTGATATACATGGAAACGTCGAAAACCTTGAGAAAATCCTGTCCCGGGAAAGCTTTGACACGGTTCTCTGCGCCGGAGACCTGAGCGACGCCAGCGAGTACACAGACTACAGCCAGAACCTCGGAGAAGTCCTCGACACTTTTGAATCCGGTTCAGGCCTTGTAAAGGCTGTACCAGGCAACATGGATCCTGAAGAGGAGTCTGTTCAGGCCTTGATAGCGAGAAGGATGAATATTCATAAGAAGATTGCCAGCCTCGGAGATTTCGAGGCCGTAGGCTTCGGAGGCGGAATTACTCCGTTCGGAACTCCTTTTGAGCCTTCAGGGGACGAGATCAGAAAAGCAGTTGAAACACTTCACGGCAGAATGTCTTCAGAACGGAAAGTGGCGGTTATCCATCAACCACCGGAAGGTACAGAGCTTGATATCAGCAACGGGGAACACGTCGGAAGCCCTGAAGTAAGAGAGGTCATCGAGGACAAAGATTTCGATTTGCTGGTGACAGGCCATATACACGAGGCAAGAGGAGTTGATCAGCTCGCCGGAA
Source organism: Candidatus Nanohaloarchaea archaeon (assembly GCA_046539225.1). Lineage (GTDB taxonomy): Archaea > Nanohalarchaeota > Nanosalinia > Nanosalinales > Nanosalinaceae > B1-Br10-U2g21. The sequence continues at coordinate 5,734 of JBKHHG010000017.1, read as the reverse complement.
CAAAAATGGTGAATCCAGGCCCGGTGAACCAGGGATTTTACGCTGTTCTCGACACAGATGAAGGCCTTGAAACGGAACTGAAAAGCCTGTAACTCTGTATAGACGGAGCAACCCGAAAAGTTTTCCCGGGTGACTCTCCATTTCCCCGGAGTTTTTTACAGGCCTCAAACCCGGTCTGAAGATGAAAGCTGTTTCATGCTCGAGGCAGAACAGTTATAGAAGCCGGAAACCTCGAAAGGCTTTTATACACTCCCGTTTAATTGGCTTACATGAAAAGGCCTTTCAGGCCTTCAACAAGGAGGTGAAAATTAATTTATGGCAGAACTACCACTCGCACCAGTTAAGAGAATTATTAAGCAGTCTGGCGCCGCAAGAGTCTCCGAAGACGCAGTAGAAGAGCTAAGAGACGAGCTCGAAGAGTTCGCGGAAGACAGAGCTCGAGAAGCAAAGCAGTACGCAGAGCACGCAGGTCGTAAGACCGTCCAGGCTGCAGACGTCAGAACTTCCAGGTAAAACTGGAAGGATTTTTAACCCCTCCCCTTCTATTTTTCTTTATGAAAGCCGAAAACTCCTTCATTTTTCTGCCCGGTGTAGGCCAGAAAACCGAGAAAAAGTACTGGAAGTCCGGATACACTCACTGGGATCACCTGAAAGACTCGGGGAAGCTTGATGAAGAAAAGAAAAGGCATGTGGAGAAAGCAGAGAAAAACCTGGAGGTAGGCAACTCCGTATTCTTCAAGGACAAGTTTCCAAACAAATCTCTATGGCGGATTTACAGAAACTTCAGCTCAGAGGCCTGCTTCTTCGATATAGAGACCACAGGCCTATCCAAAAAGAAGAATAAAGTTACCACGGTCAGCTTCTACCGCGGCGGCGAGTCAAAGACGCTTGTAAGAGGCAGAGACCTTACGAGAGAAAACTTGAGGCAGGAGTTCTTCGAGTCAAAGATGCTTGTCAGCTTTAATGGCAAGAGATTTGACGCGCCCTTCCTGGAGCACAACTTCGATCTTGAAGTGGAGACGCCTCACGTCGACCTGATGTATCCAGCGAAACGAATAGGCCTGAGCGGAGGCCTCAAGAAGATCGAGAAAGAACTGGAAATCCAGAGAGAGCTTGAGGACATCGATGGCAGAGAAGCGGTCCGTCTATGGAAGGAATACGAGGAAAAAAACGATGAAAACGCACTGGATAGGCTGGTGCGTTACAACAGGTACGACGCGGAGAACCTTCAGGCCTTGATGGAGATTTTGGTGGAGAGACTGGAGAAAAATGTCTACAGGCCTCACATCAAATAGTTATCTGTACTGTTCAAGGTCTGCCCCGGCTTCCGCGGCACCGAAGCTATCCGGCATTAGATTCTCCAGGCTTTCAACTTCCGTTTCTCCATTTTGGCCTCTCATGATGACAGTGATGTCGTGTTGTGCGACTTCCGCGAACTCTGAGAGTATCTGTCTGCATGCTCCGCAGGGCGTGATTGGTTCTTCAGCCTCTCCGACTACTGCGACCGCTGTAAACTTGTATTCTCCGTCCGCCACCGCAGATCCCACAGCATTTCTCTCGGCGCAAGTCCCAAGACCCTGTATCACGCTTTCAAAGTAGGGCGCAGAGTAAGTCTTCCCGGAGTCAGTTAGAATCGTCGCTCCGACAGAGTTACCAGTGAAGGTTGAGAAAGTGTTTTTTCTTACTTCATCGGCTTCGTTCAAAAGTTCTTCAGCTTGCTCCCGTGAAAGGCCTTCCGGAAGATCCATGAACTACAGAAGAATACCCTGATTTTTCAATCTACTGCATCGTTGACGATCCCTGAGGCCTATCCAATAGAACCTCATTCAAGGCCTATAAAGGCTTTTTTCCGTTAGTTCAAGGTTTCTCTGGGGAGTGGTTTGCGGCGGGAGTATAAAGATATTTAAGGACGGGGCTCCAATACTTCGTTAGTCGAAAATGGCCTTGGTTTCAAATACTGAATGGCTCTCTGGAAACGTGTCCGTGGATCTGGGGAGACCTATGTATATCCATACTAAGGCCAAGGCAACATCCATTATCAATTTTCTGGCAGAGTAAAGCGGGATGAAGTCTTGGCCGATTGAAGTGGCCAATGACCGACCGCGAACACTCAAAAACTGGGTAACTGCTTTCTACCTCTGTGGAACTACTTGGTGGAGAGCAGTTGAGGGCAGGTCTTGCTTGCAAGGTGAGGCCTGTCCTCCGGCCTCCTTTACGACAATCTTTCCAAATCTATGGATTCGAACAACGAGGTGCCAGAAAAGAATGAATGCAAACACGCGGAACTTTGAAGCAGAGCTTGAAGCTCAGGACTTGGAGGTTCGGGAAGCCCCGAAGGTCGGCTCCGATACAGAAGTTGTTATAGCGACCGCTCTTTAACATTGCATCAGGAACAGAAAGCCCGCGCGCGGGAGTTCAGTCCTGATTGCTGTATGCAGCTGACTCGAAGGCGGCCCAGCCATTGGCCATAGAATCCAGTATCGATGTGAAAGATTTAGCAGGTTTGACTACTTTTCGGCGGCCTTGAGAGCCTTCGCTCGAATCACGGTACTCCAGGTACTCGTACTGTATAACTCCGAGACGCCTCAGTTTTGGCAGGATATTGTTTTTCAGGTTTGACAGGCCTTTTTCGTGACCCCATTCTCCAAAGTTATTCAGTTTTTCCGAGTCGATCTCTCCTTCAGCCTTTAACTCTCTCAGGAATATCTTGGCGTACTTGTTTCTTTTAGGTGATTGCTCGTGCGGGAAGAACAGGTCGACGATCTTCTCCCAGTTCCACGCCCTCTCACTTAACTTGTACTTCTGCCTGTCCTCAGGTATCGCGACTGAGTTTTTCGTGACTATTGTCGAGGTCTTCCTGGCTTCTTCGTCTACAAAAGGATGCTCTGACATAAAGAAAGTATATTTTCAGGGGTTGATAAAGTTCTTGGAAACTGATTAAAACCTCAAGGCCTTATCCTGGAGTATGAAAGGAGTGACTCCAGTGGTTGCAGTGGTGCTTTTGATGGCTGTCACGGTGGCGGCCGCAGGCACGTTCTACACGGTAATGATGGATACACAGCAGGATATACAGGATAACACGCCGGACCTGACCCTGGACACAGAAAACCTTAACGTTGAAAGCTGCTGGACAGATGGAGGAGATGTAGCATTCAACATAAGAAACGAGGATCCTCAGAACTCGATAAACAACTCGGAGATTGACGTTATAGTGGCCGGGGAAGAGCTTGACTACACGCTCAGCCCTGAAGGCCTTGTAGGCCCGCAGGAGACCTTCGAGTTAAGGTTTGACAGTCTTTCCTCTACGGATCAGGTGGTTGAGGAAGAGGCGATGATATTCCTCGGCGAGAGCGAGATGACCTACACCTGCTACACATAAAAAATTCTCTCTCCATCCCTGAAACATGGACTACGGAGAACTCTCTGAGGAAAAAAAGATTGAGGCCTTGAAACAGCTGGAGAACGAACTCGAATCGGCGCAGCAACAGGCCTCGGAATGGGAGGAGAAAGCCAAGAAGTTCAAGGCCGACTTCGAGAACTACAAGAAGAAGCAGGACGAGAGAAAGCAGAGATGGCAGCACCAGGCGAAAGAAGAGCTCGCCGAGGAGATGATAGAAGTGATTGACAACCTTGAACGCGCGATTCTGTCGGCGGACGAGGACTCGGCGCTTCTGCAGGGTGTAAAGATGGTATCAGACCAGTTATACAAAAAGCTGGAAAGTGAAGGCCTGGAGAGAATCGATGCGGAGGGAGAAGAGTTCGACCCCGAGCTTCACAAAGCAGTGGAGAAGGAAGAGGAAGGTAAAAAAGTGGTAGAGCAGAAGAGGAAAGGCTACATGTTCGGCGACAAAGTTTTGAGAGAGGCTGAGGTGGTAGTGGGTGATGAGTAAAGAGTTTGAGGCCCTACTGGATCTTGAGGCTGAAACGCCGGATGCACTTGAACAATCAATATCTGAAATCCTGGAAGAAGCGGTTGATAGTCACAGGAAGATTATCAGTTCAAGTATTGAAAGCGTTCCATACACGGCTCTGGAATATGATATAGATTTAGACGGGGAGGGTAAAACGCTGAGCGTCCTCTATCAGAATTCATCCGGACAGATAAAGGTAGATGATTACAGAATAAGGGAGAAAAAATAAGGCCTGTCACGTTTAAAAATTTTTATTGACGTAAGTAAAACTGTGGTGAATTAGAAAACAATGGCAGCTATAATCGGGATCGACCTCGGTACAACAAGAAGCGCAGTAGCACACGTAGAAAACGGAGAACCGGAGATAATTGAAAACAGCGAGGGTGAAAGAGTTACACCTTCAATAGTCGCATTTGAAGAGGGTGAAAGACTGGTCGGAAAACCTGCGAAGAACCAGATGGTGACCAACGAGGAGAACACTGTCAAATCCATCAAGCGCCACATGGGGGAAGACTACGACGTAGAGCTTGAAGACGCAGATTACTCCAACGGAGAATCTGCTGAGAGTAGCGATCCGGAGGAAAGCTGCGGGAGCAAATATACTCCTCAGGAAATCTCTTCCATGATACTTCAGAAGCTCAAACAGGACGCAGAGGATAAAATCGGGGAAGAAGTTACAAAAGCTGTCATCACGGTACCAGCACACTTTGACGATACTCAGAGACAGGCTACGAAGGACGCGGGAGAGATCGCAGGCCTTGAAGTCGAGAGAATTCTGAACGAGCCGACCGCTGCATCACTGGCTTACGGTTTAGATGATGATAGAGACCAGCAAGTTCTTGTATACGACTTCGGTGGCGGAACTTTTGACGTTACTGTGCTGGAGATGGGCGATGGAATCTATGAAGTTCAATCAACGGAAGGAGACAACGATCTCGGAGGCGACGACTTTGATGAAGAGATCGTGGAATGGATTCTCAACAAATTCGAGGAAGAAAACGACATAAGACTTGAAAACGATGAGGCCTTGCAGCGCATCAGGGAAAAGGCGGAAGAAGTCAAGAAAGAGTTAAGCTCCAAAAAGTCCGCCAAAGTCAATATTCCTTTCATCCACCAGGAAGACGGCGAGACCTACAACATCGACTACGAGTTAACGCGTTCAAAGTTTGAAGACCTTGTAGAAGATCTTATACAGAGAACCACGGAACCTGTTGAAACCGCGATGGAAGACGCAGGGGTAGACTCTTCCGACCTGGACGAAGTGATTCTGGTAGGGGGAACCACGCGAGTCCCAGCAGTCAGAGAACACGTCCAAGCGATTACAGGCCTCGAACCAAGCCAGGAAGTCTCGCCGGATGAAGCGGTCGCGATGGGAGCAGCAATCCAGGCCGGTTCAATCGAGGGAGAGATGGACGACATTCTTTTACTTGATGTGGCACCTCTCTCACTGGGCGTAGAGGTCAAGGGAGGCCTGACAGAGACTTTGATCGAAAAGAACACGACAATACCTGCAGAAGAATCCAAGACCTTTACGACAGCTCAGGACAACCAGTCAATGGTTACCGTCAATGTTGTCCAGGGGGAAAGAGAGATGGCCCGCGACAACAAGTCCCTCGGACAGTTCAACCTACAGGGAATTCCGCCAGCCAAGGCAGGAATGCCACAGATCGAAGTCACCTTTGAGATCGACTCCGACGGTATTCTACAGGTCAGCGCAGAGGAACAACAGAGCGGAGAAGAAGCAAGTATTTCAATCGACGATGCTTCACGGCTCGACGACGAAGAAATCGAGGAAATGAAGGAGGAGGCCGAGAAACACGAGG
>JBKHHG010000016.1:0-17979 GCA_046539225.1 Candidatus Nanohaloarchaea archaeon | reverse complement strand
TGTAATCTAATTCGTTGATACGATGACCCGTCTGGTATGTGTGAGCAGTGGTAAAGGAGGAGTAGGGAAAACGACGGTTACATCAAACCTTGGAGCAGCTTTGACGCATTTCGGAGCTGATACGGTCGTACTGGACGCTAACCTTACCAATCCAAACCTTGGATTTCATATAGGAATCCCGCTTTATCCAAAGACTCTTCACGATGTTTTAAAGGGCGATGCGCATATTACTGAAGCGATGTACATCCATGATTCAGGGCTTCGAGTTGTTCCCGCGGGTCTATCTGTCGAGGACTTGAAGGATACCAGTCCTGAAAACCTTTCTGATGTGTTGCTTGACGCTGTAGGCGAACCCGACTTTGTACTGATTGACTCCGCTGCAGGCCTTGGAAACGAATCTATAAATGCGATTGAGGCCTCGGACGAGGTCATGGTCGTGACTAACCCGAATCTTCCTGCTGTGACCGATGCGTTGAAGACTGTCAATATTGCTGAAGAGGCCGGTACTGAAGTTACAGGGGTGGTATTGAACATGGTCAAAGGCCATGACTCTGAGTTAAGTACTGAGGAGGTTGAGTCGATGATAGGGTATGAGGTCTTGATGGAGGTTCCGCACCATGAAAAGATGCAGGAGGCCCTCGCGGCCAAGAAACCGGTTGTCCACCACGCGCCGGATCACCATGTCTCGGAGCGTTTCAAGAAGATAGCCGCAGACGTGCATGGACTTGAATACGAGCCGGACCTTGGCGAGAACGGTTTTCTGGACAGGATTGTCTCGAAGTTCAGGTAGAACCTTTTTATTCCTGTACCGGGAACTTTAACTTGATGACCAGAGTTATCTCAGTCATATCCGGCAAGGGAGGCGTAGGAAAGACAACAATGTCGGTCAACATAGGAACATCCCTTGCACAGCAGGGACACGAAGTGCTTATAATCGATGGAAACTTCTCCGGAGCCAACGTATCCCAGCACATGGGACTCGGCTTCCAGGAAATCTCGCTGAACGACGTACTGCAGGGAGAGGCCTATATCACCCAGGCAGTCACCAAACACAGCGAGGGTGTAGAAGTACTTCCAGCCAACATACTTGATTTCCAGGGTAACGCCGAAAACCTGAAGCACTCACTGGTCGAGTTCCTCGGAGACAAAGACTTTGTACTTATTGACTCTGCTGCGGGAATAAACGACGAGGTTCAGGCAAGCATCGAGGCCTCAGATGAAGTCCTGCTCGTATCGGAGCCGGAGCTTCCATCCCTCACAAACTGTCTCGGCGCCAAGAAAATCGCGGAACATCTTGACAGAGAAGTCTTAGGCCTTGTGCTGAACGGCGTGAGAGGCGAAAAATCAGAGGTTTCAGATGATGACGTCAAAGATCTGATGGAAACCGAAATAATCGGAAGGGTGCCGGACCACAAACACGTCAGGGAAGGCATCGCGCTCAGGGAACCGGTTGTCAGCTACAGGCCTGACTCCAGAGTATCCAAAAAGATAGAGAACGTCGCCCACAGGGTAAAAGGCGACGAACCGCCTAAGAGAGGGGTGGGCGAAAGACTCAAGACAAGGTTCAAAGAACTTACCCCGCTTTAACAGCAAGAGCTAAAAACACCGAGTAATACACCATATTATGACTGATTTCTTCCACGCGTACGACCTGAGAGGCAAGTACCCGGAGCAGATCTCTGAAAAAGAAGCTGAAAAAGTCGGAAAGGCCTACGGCACATTTATAGGCGACGAAAAAGTTTTAGTGGCGAGAGACGGTAGAAAACAAGCCGAAAAAATAACAGAGGCATTCATAAAAGGAATTACCTCCACAGGGAGCGATGTAGTAGATATAGGAATGACTGCGACTCCTGTACTCTACTTTGTGGTGGATAGACTCGGCTTCGAGCATGGAGCCGTCGTCACAGCATCCCATAACCCGCCAGAGTACACAGGCTTCAAGTTTACACTGAGCGGAGGCCTTGCAATGTCCCGCAAAAAAGGCATGAAGCAGATAGAAGAGATCTACGAAGAAGAGGCCTTTGAATCTGGTGAAGCAGCTGTAGAAGAGAAAAACATGGATCAGGCCTATATAGAAGAGCTATCCTCGATCTTCGACGTCGATATAGAGGTGGCGGCGAACTATGGAAACGGTGTAACCGGAGAGATAGGGCCTGAAGTACTTGAAGCAATCGGCTGCAAAGTTAAAAACGTGAATGAAGAAGTTAATGGTAACTTCCCAAACCATCTGTCAGATCCTACAAAAAAGGAGGCCCAGGAGGCATTGAGAAAAGAGATGAATGGTGAAGACCTGGGAATACTGTTTGACGGGGATGGAGACCGGGCAGGATTTATCTATAACGGAGAATACATCTCTGAAGACGAGGTTATAGCGCTTTTCGCCGAGAGAGCCTTGGAAGAAAAGAAGGGCAAGATTGTGCATGATTTAAGGGCTTCAAAGCTTGTGAAAGAAAAAATCACTGAGAGAGGAGGCGAAGCCCTTGAGAGCAGAGTCGGTCACACGTTTATATCCGAGATAATACATGAGGAAGATGCTGTTTTTGCCGGAGAGCTCTCAGGCCATTACTACTTCCCGTTCCTCGGTTTTCCATGGGATGACGGTATTCTCGCAGCCTGTCTAATGTGCGAAATCGTCGACCTGGGAGAGATCGACCGCTTGGAGGAGTACCCGGATTATCCTGTCAGCCCAGAGCTGAGGATTGACTGTCCAGAAGACAGGAAGCAGAAAGTAATTGAAGGAGTCAAAGAAGAGTTCTCCGACCTGAACATGACAACCAAAGACGGCGTAAAGATAGAGTTCGAAAAAGGCTGGGCCTTGGTCAGGCCTTCAAGCACCGAGGAAAAGATGAGCGTCAGATGCGAGGCCGACACAGAAGAAGACCTCGAAGAAATACTGGGAAAAGTAGAGTCTACTGTCCGCTCCCTCTGCTAAGCTCGTAGGCGAAGGCCCCGGAACTGATCAAATCACCCATACCCACCAAAACCTCGGGGTCTTCATGAATCACGGTCGGAACCGCACATACCTTGTAATCCTCCACCAAGGCCTTGCCCTCTTCAACAAAGTTATCCAGATCAAAGAACTCCTGAAAATCCTCCAGTTCATCCAGATTCTTCACGTGCTTATCCTCAAAATCAAGGCCTTCAAACTCCTCAATCGATGGTATCTCGCCAGTATCCGCTCTTAACAACGCTGCAACCTCTCCAAACACCATACCATCCCTCAAAACCTCCAATTCAACCGGATAACTCTCCTCGGCCACGATAAGATGGTAACGATACGTGTGAAGATGGCATCTCTCCAGCTCAGCCTCTTCCAACAGCTCCTTCATAAGATTGTAAGCCTCGCCGATGTGAAGAGGCTCACCGTAGCTTTCATCCGACATCTCCGCAAGCTTCAAGGCCTCGGTCTCATCCATGCCAACGCTTTCAACCTCTGGCAGAACTTCCCGTCCAATCAAGTGAAAAAGCTTTCTATCCGCTCCAACAAGCTCCAGATGCTTTCTACTGTCAAACCTCGAGATCTGGCGCTTTGCCTTCTCTATTTTAACCTCTCTATTGCCTTTAACGTTTTGAAAGCCTGACAGCAACGCGCCCTGAATGTTTTCATCTATTTTATCGAGGTTATCCTCTATACCAGATCTGAAATACGGTCCGAAACCTCTTAACTTGTCAGAAAGGATTAAACGCCCGGTTTGAGGCCTTGAAAACTCTATTATAATGTTTTCCTTTGTTCTGTCGGTGTTCGCCGAGTCTCTGACGTTTTTCAGCGTGAACTCCGATTCAAAGTAGGGATGCAGCACCCTGTCATCGATCATATCCGCCATTTTCTGCGAAAGGAGAGGTGTGTAGAGTGTTACGCTGCCGTTCAGGCCTGAGAGAAAGTTCGCCATAATCCCTGCCTGGCCGCCTACAGCCGCTTTCCCGCCGTCGATACCGGTCTTCAGGCCTGACGCGTCCACCTCCATGTTTTTACCGTTTTCTACAGCGTATTTCAAAGTCTTTTTGACTTCTTCAATACTTTTTACTTCTTCAAGCTTCTCCGCGTCCTCTAACTCCCAGTCAAGCTCTTCAAGATTGATTCTGCGGTCGATATTGGTGTTGAAAGCGGTTAAAACCTGGAAACCTCCGATCTCAGGCCTTTCAGCCATTTCACTGTACCTATTTCTCCAGATTTCTTTCATAGGCCTTTACAGAGCTCCAGTATCTCCTCGTACTGGTTTTCGGCTTTTACAACTCCGGAAGCCACCAGTACTCCTTCCGTGCCGAGTTCAATGCTTTTTGCAACGTCTTCACGGCTTTTAATACCTGCGCCTGTCAGGACATCGACCTCAGATTCTTCCACGGCCTCTTCAATCATTTCAGGCTCCGCCTCTGACACCGATGTGTCGCCGCCTATCAGCTCTGGAGGCTCAAAGGCTATGTAGTCCGGGTTTAAACGGCTTAGCTCCCTGCATTCATCCGGCGACTGGGCGCATACCACGGTTTCAAGGCCTGAATCCTTTGCTCTCTCGATGGACTCTTCCAGCACTTCTCTCTCCAGTCTCTTCTCTGAATGGTTCAAAAGCGTACCTGAGGCTCCGGATCTTTCAACAGCCTCCGCGAGAACGCTTCCTGTATGGCTGCCGGGTTTAACAGGGTCTATATGCTGTGCGAACACTTCTCCGCTGCATACACGAAGATCCTGATGCTGAGGCACCGATACAACTCTTTCACCGGTTTTTTCAGAGGCCTTTTTGCATAGCTTTGAAAGCTTTCTGGCCTCCCAGTCCATGGAATGCTCGTAGGTCTTGAAGTTGATTACTATCACGTTAAAACCTCTCTGTCAAGGCCTGGATCGTTCAGGATTTCGGCTTTGCCGTCTTCCACCTTTATGTCAATGTAGTTGTCGCCCACACGTTTTCCATGTCTTTCACCGGTGTATGCTGGCGCTGGATCGATTTTTATCTTTTCTTTGTCGATCTCTATGCCGAAGAGGTATGAGTCTATGACGTGGACTGTCATTCCAGCGCTCCAGGCCTGTTCAACGCATCCAAGGCTCTCTCCTGTCTCGGAGTCGACTAATTCTGGTAAGGCGCCGGGCTGGTTCCGGTCGAGGAAGCCTGAGAACTTTTCTATAAAGTTGAGGCCTTGAGTGGTTTTGCCGTTCCGGAGGTTGGCGGCTGCGGCCCAGCAGCTTGTTAGGCCCCAGGTGCTCCCGGTGTGGTAGCCGGATGACTCGTAGCCTGGATCGGTGAATGAACGGGTTCTGGCACCGTAAAGCGATGAAAACTCTGCGTTGATCTTCGAAAGATACTTTTCGTCAAACTGCTCAAACATGAGGCCTACCGCAGGATTAACAGTGTGGGATGGTTCCTCGCCTAAATGGTCTTTGATATGATTGTTTTCAAACTTTTCAAGGCCTTCTTCAAGTTTATCCTCTTTTTCCCCCATTATCTCCGCGGCTTCAAGCCAGAGGCACTGTACGTCGACGGCTCCAGGCCTTTCAAGCGTGTCCATCCACGTCCCCTCCGGGTTATGTTGTACTACGCCGTTATCCAGCTCGAGCCTGGAGAAGGCCTCTTCCATTCCGTCCTCGATCTTTTCCGAGATTTTGTGGTGGCGTTTGAGTTTATCGGCGGCGATTATGTACAGTGGGTAGGTATCGTTTCTGCCGGTTTCCTCATCTTTTCCTCCAAGGTTGATTTTACCGGGTAGGCCTCTTTCCGCGAAGTTTTCCAGTATCTTCTCTGCTTCTCTGAAGTAGCCTGCGTCAATCAAACCCAGTAGGGTCCAGAAGGTGTCGCGCGCCCAGTAGCTCTGGAACCATGGATGCCCTGCGATAATTCCGAGGCCTTCCCTGTCGTATATCAGGTTCTCCATGCTTCTGACTGAGGCCTCGAAAACTCTTTTCTGGCTGCCTTCAACCCTGTTGTCCTGTTTCTCTATTACAAGGTCTGAGGCCTCTCCAGAGGTGAACCGGAACTCGACTTTCTTGTCTTCTCCTGGCTCCAGTTCGATCATTACTCCGGTCTCTCCCGGTACGAGGCACTCCTGTTTTTCGCCGGGGAAATGCTGTTTTACGTAGGCCTCGCCCGAGTTATGTAGTTCTCTGTCGGATGTGATCGAAAGCTTTTTGCCTGACTCAACCTCTATCTTGGAGCTGTCCCTTCTAACGCTGTAATCCTGCTCCGGGATATCAACGTTTTTCTCCCTTATGTCTACTCCGGCCTCCAGCACGATATGCACCGCCTTTTTTTCATCCTCATTGTTCTGAAGCATTAACTCGGATTTTACACCGGGGAGGCCTTGAGGAGCCGAAATCTTCTCCTGTACGTGAAGGGATTCGGTTTCATGGTAGTACGTGATATCATCACCATAATCCACAGCATCCAGGCTCTCTTCATCCAGCCAGATGCCGTTGATCTTGTATGCGTAGTAGTCAAGAAGTTTGAACGGCGGTTTCCAGACACCCATCCACTTCGAGCTGAATCCGGTATCGAGGCCTCTATGGATGAAAGCGTCGAGGTTCGAGACCGTGCCCGTCTTCCCGGCAGGTTTCTTCAGGTGGTACATAAAAGGTGTAGGTCTCTGCGAGTGTAAAAAAGGTTTATTTTAACCCAGGGGTGGCACCACGAGTTTTTATACTCGTGCACGGGCAGTCATTTATATGAGAGATCTTGAGGTGGTGGAGGTATCCTTCGAAGTGGCGAACAAGGTCGGAGGAATCTACCAGGTCCTGAGCTCCAAGAGCTCAAAGATGATCGACTTCTACGGGGATGGCTACCTGACAGTCGGCTACTTCGACGAGGAATCGATGCGGAAAGAGTTCGCACCCCGCGAAAACCCGTACAGCGAGGCCTTCCAGAAACTCCGGGAAGAAGGCATAGAATGCTACTATGGAGTCTGGGAAGTCGAAGGATCGCCCAGGACAGTTTTAGTCGATGCCTCAGGCCTTGAAAAAGATGTAAACGAGATAAAGCAGAGCTACTGGGAGAAACACGGCATCGACTCGATAAACGCAGGCCCAGACTTCGATGAACCGGTTAAATGGGGTTACGCAGTCTCACGGCTTATACAGGAGCTTGAAAAAGACCAGGACTTTGTCGTACACCTCCACGAATGGCTTTCATCATCCCCCATCTTCAACGTGGACTCTCCTACAGTCTTCACGACTCACGCCACAGTACTTGGAAGAGCGCTGTCCAACTCCGACTACGATTTAATCTCGATGGTTGAAGACGGAGATATAGACAGTGAAGGCCTTGCAGAGGAGCTCGGCGTCAAGGAAAAACATGATATGGAGCAGGCGGCGGCGAGAGAAGCCGATGTATTCACAACTGTCAGCGATGTAACAGGGCAAGAGGCCTCAGCAATCCACGGAATAGAACCGGACAAGATCCTGCCAAACGGCTTTAATGTGGAGGACTACCCCAGCCTGGAGGATCTCTCCGTAAACCACAAACAGAAAAAGGACAAAGTCAAAGAATTCCTGAATGCGTACTTCGACCCCTACTACCCGGTCAACCTTGAAAACGACCCCCGAGTATTCTTCACCTCCGGAAGATACGAATTCCACAACAAAGGCTTCGACATACTGATCGAAGCCCTCGGAAAGATCAACGAAAGGCCTGGAGACGACCTCTACTTCTTCTTCCTCGTACCCTCCGACGTTAAAGGCCCGGACATGGAGGTCCTCGAAAACAAATCTTTATACGAAGAGCTCGAAGACTACATCGAGTCAAAAATACCGGAACTCCGAAAAAAATTCGTAAACTCCGTGGCCTCAGGCGAAAGCCCTGTAAAAGAGCTTGAAAAAGAATTAAACGATTCAGAACAGCTTGAATTCTTGCAGCAAAACTTCTACAGGAAAGACAGCGAAGGCCCGCCGCTATCAGCCTTCGAATTAAACTACGAAAACGATGAAATAGTCAATGCCTTGAAAAAAGAAGGCATAACCAACTCTGAAGATGACAGGGTAAAAGCAGTATTCTATCCAACATATCTTTCCGTAGGCGACAAGCTTCTGTCAATGGAATACGAAGATATGGTCGTGGCATCAAGCGCAGGATTTTTCCCAAGCTACTACGAACCCTGGGGCTACACCCCGGTAGAGACGGCTGCAAACGGGGCACTATCTCTCACTACAGATTTGGCGGGCTTTGGCCAGTTTTTGATGAATCAGGTAGAGTCATCGGAACGTAAAGGCATAGAAATACTTGAAAGAAGGCACAGGGAAAGATCAGAAGTTGTAGAGGATCTTGCAAGAATTATAGAAGAGTTCCTGTCGTTTGACAAGACAGAGATAACCGAGAGAAAACATAATGCAAGAAAGCTTGCCCAGCTGACCTCCTGGGAAAAACTCGGGGAAAACTACAGGGATGCGCATAGAATGGCGGTGAAAAACAGTTGATAAACATTGATTCAACGATTGAAACGGATTACAGCAGCTTTGACAAGCCAAGGCCTTACTTCTCGCTTCACAAACCGGATATAGAAAAGCTTGAAGGCCTGGAAAAAGACTTCGAAAACCTTATCCTGATCGGGAACGGAGGCTCAGTAACAAGCTTCAGAGCTTTAACCTATGCATTCCGCGATCAACACGATAAAAACATTGAAATAGTTACAACGGTGGAGCCAGGCTACCTGAGACACGTAGAATCTTCTGTGAAGAAGGAAGAAACGCTTGTAATGCCTGTAAGCAAGTCAGGATCAACTACAGGTGTAATAGAGTCTACACTTTACTTCCTTGAAAAAGGCTACGAAGTAATGCCGTTGACAACTGATCATGACTCGCCTCTGAAGACCATAGCTGAAAGAAAAGGCCTTGAGACCGTTGATCATCCAGAGATCGGCGGAAGATTCACAGGCCTTTCAGAGACGGCTCTCGCACCCGCGTCTCTAATAGGCCTCGATATAAGGTCGATATTTGAAGGAGGCAGAGATATGCATAAAAGATTTGCGCCTGGAAAACCTAACAAGGCCTCGAAAATGGCTGAGCAGCTTTTGGAAGCTGAAAACCGTGGATTTAACGAGGTGCTGACGCCTTTTTACTCTACGAGACTTTTCGGGTTTTATCCGCTGCTTGTGCAGCTGATGCACGAATCTGTCTGCAAGAAAGGGGAGGGCCAGACTTTTTACGGCGATTTAGGTCCTGAGTACCAGCACCATACAAATCAACGTCTGTTCGGCGGGCGAGACAATGTTCTGCCGGTTTTCGTTGAGTCCACGCATGAACACCAAGACTTAAAAATTCCTGAAGGCCTTGAGGATGTTGAGTTGAGGGGCAGGAAGCTTGAAGAGTTTGGAATGTTAAGCTATGAAGAATCGCTGAATGCCGAGTCTCAAGGGGTCAAAGAGGCCTTGGAGTCTGAGGACAGGCCTTTCATTGAGTTAGAGCTTGAGGAGTTTAGTTATAGTTCTGTTGGAGGGTTTATGGCTTTCCTGCAGTTTTTGGCGGTTTATTCGTCATGGCTGAGAGGGGTTGATCCTTTTAACCAGCCTGATGTCGAGAAAAGCAAGCAGAAAGGTTTTGAGGCGAGGTTTGGAGAGTGAAGATACTGTTTTTGACCCGGAAGTTTGTTGATGGCGATGAGGTCTCAGAGTATGTGAAGGCTCTGGCCGAAAAGGTGGTTTCTGAGGGTGGTGAGGCCTTGATTCTGGCTTTTGATGATAAGGAGTATTACTCTGTCGATGACAGGGTTGAGGTTGAGAGGGTTCCGCTTCATTACGAGGGGGATTCTCTCTACAGCTGGTCTATGATGCTTAATAATGAGATGAAGGAGAAGGCCCGTCAGTACTTTGAGGAAAGGGATTTTGATGTGATCCATGCGAATGACTGGATGACGGTTCCGGGCGCTACAGCTATCAAGCAGCGGTTTGAGGTTCCTGTGGTTTTAACGCTTCACTCAACGGAGAATGAGAGAGGTTTTGAGAGCCCTAATGCCGAGGTTATCTCCGAGCTGGAGTGGAAAGGCTGCTACAATGCGGATAAGATACTTGTGAACTCGGATTCGACTAGGAACTCTGCCGTGTTCGATCTTGATGCTCCGGAGCAGAAAATAGAGGTTGTAGATCCTCTCGGTGATGGATGGCGCCATACGGTTTTAAAAACTTACGAAAACCTACTGGATTTAGAGGAAGTCGATGTTGAAAGGTGAGAAAACGGTATGAGGCCTCTTTTCGTTACATGGGAGTACCCGCCTTACAAGGCAGGAGGTATAGCTGCGCACTGTGAGGACCTTGCGACGACCATGGCTTCCCAGGGGCATTCTCCGGTTGTCATAACTTTCGGCGAGAAAGAGGAGAAAGAGTTCCGTGACGGCGTGGAGATTCACAGGGTTCCGTCGCATAACGGCGCGGACAACACTGTTTCATGGGCTATGGCGCTCGGCGACAGGATGGAGAAAAAGGCTATAGAGCTCAGCAAGACCCACGACTTTGGCCTGGTGCATGGCCACGACTGGATGGCTGTGCCCGGCGCTACGGGTATAAAAAAGACTTTAGGCCTTCCGATGGTTTTCACGGTTCACTCGACGCAGAAAGGCCGTGACGGTATTGACTCTGATTATCAACGGGCTATCCACAACCTGGAGTGGCTTGGAACATATGAGGCCGAGCAGGTTATAACTGTTGGAAGGGATTTCTGCGACGAGGTTCAGCACATCTACGAAGTACCTGAAGAAAAGATAAACTATATTCCGAACGGCGTCAACCTTGAGAAGTTCGACGACCACAGTAAAGATCTCCAGAGGGAGAGTTACGCGCTTGACTGGGAGCAGATTATACTGTTTGTCGGCAGAATGTATCCTCAGAAAGGGCCTGGCCACCTGATAGAGGCGATGCCGCATATACTCGATCAGAGGCCTGAAGCCAAGTTTGTGATGTGCGGCTCCGGCGCCACGGAGCATTACAGAGGCCTTGCGAAGAAACAGGTGGGCGACAAGGTTCACTTCCCCGGATACGTCTCTAACAGCGAGCTTCTCTCGCTGATGAAAGAGGCAAAGATGACGGTCGCGCCTTCTGTCTACGAGCCTTTTGGAATTGTTCCTCTGGAAGCGGCGGCCTCGAACACCGCAACAGTCGGAAGCTATACAGGAGGGATGAAAGACACTATCGTCCATGAGTACACAGGCCTTCACACCTATCCAGCGGACTCCAACTCGATCACTCACCAGGTTACCCGGGCGTTGAACGATCCTGAATGGGCGGACTGGCTGGGGGACAACGCACGTGAAAGAGTTGAAGACAACTTCCGCTGGGAGCAGATCAGCGCATGGACAACAGGAATATACAACCAAGCCCTTGAGTGAAAGATAAAAAAGGCCTTAGACAAACTTTAATTTATGGAAAAAAAGTTTTACAGGCTTATGACTGCAGGAGGCCTCTCTTTTCTTTTAACAGGCCTGTTTCTCGGATTATCCTCGTATTTCGGGGTCTGGTTTATCAATCTGATAGGCTACTGGCATGTCAATCTCGGCGGAGGCCTCTCCTCAATGCTTATGATGCTGTCGATCTCCTCTTTCCTGATCTCTCCCGTGATCGCAGCGGCTTTCTCACTTTACACAGGTTACGACCTGGAAGACAGGATGATCGCCGTCATCTCCTCAGGCTTCACATGTTTCATAGGCTACTTCATCCTCAATATCTCAGCTATTATCGTGCTTTTACAGGGAGTCGAACAGTCTACAGGCCTCAACAGTCCCTACAGAATCTTCTACGCGTTCCTCGGCCTGGAGAACAGCGTCGCATTCTTCAGCTTTCCCACTCTTGTGGTTGCGATGGCGGCCGGCTACCTCGGCTCGGATATAACCTGAGCCCAGTCAAGCATCGCCTTCCTGAGCTTTTCTCCGGCCTCTTCAGAATAAGAATGTTTCTCGCCCTGAAGCCTCTGCAAGATCACGTCCGCTTCAAACCGCTGCAAGGCCTTCACAGAGTTCTCAGGATGCACGGTCTGATCCATCGAGCCATGGGAGATAAAGACAGGCCTCTCAATCTGCAAATCCTCAAAGCTGTAACGGTCAAGATCCGCGAAGAAACGCTGATCGATAGGCTTTCCATCGATGTACTCGAACCGGCCCTTGTTCTCTACAGCCTCCCGGAAACGATCCATAACGCTGTTGAAAGTTACCGGAGACTTTAACGCAATCGCGTCTCCAAGGCCTGAATGAAGCACGACTTTAGCGCCGAAGCTTGTCCCAAAGACAACCGATCTCTCAGGATCAAAGAAGCTATGCACTGCTTTCAAGTCATCTATCCTCGAGCTCAGGCCTTGATCGATGAAGTCGCCGTCTGACTCGCCGTTCCCCCGGAAATCAAGTCTTACAGCGTTCCAGCCCTTTTCGTTGAAAAACTCTGCTCTTCTGCTGTTGCCGCGGTCCTTGCTGCCGCCGAAGCCATGGCAGAGAAAAATCCATTTACTTGAATCTGCTTCGTGGTGCACAGCGGCGACTTCCTCTCCATCTTCTACTTCTACAAACTGTTTTTCCATATTGATTTCCCCTCTTTAAGCTTTGGCTGTAGAGGCTTTTTGATCTTCTGTCTCCTCCAGAACTGTGTTTACAAAGGCCTGTAATTCTTTGGAGCCATCCTCGAATATCTCCCTACCTGTTTCCGCTTCTGGATGCTCTCCTAACAGGGTTGAAAAGCTTTCAAGGACTTCAGGATAGTTTTCAACGGATATATCGTCCCAAACTGCTTTTACTTCTCTACTATCAGGGCTCCACTCCGGGTTGAAAAGATACTCTACTTCAACCCCGTATCTGTTCTGTGTTTTATGGTGTGCTATTCCTGTAGCCTGATCCGCCTCCGAGAAGATAGGGTCTACAACCTTCTCCAGGTCAGTAGAATCCAGGTGATATACTTCTGGAGCCTTCCAGCCGAATAAGCCTTTATCTGTATACGCTTTAACCCTCCCATCATCATAGACTTCAAATCTAGCCTCTTCCTCTTCCTGATAAGTTACAGTTATTTTGGTGGCTCTACCGTCTACCCAGTCGTTGACCATACTTAACAGTAAATGTCAAGAATTAAATTTCTCAACTTTTCAGCTTTTTCTCGACATGTTCCTGAAAGTCCATCAGATGCTCGGTTATACAGGCAAATCCTTCATGAGGATGGTCAAAGTACGAGAAGTAGTTGTGCACCGAACCGTCATCCATCGTCTTCGTCGCGATGTGGTGAAGATGATCAGAGGTCAGGAACTTTCGCCAGACCTCGAGGTATTCTTCATCGTCCAAGGCCTTGACTTTATCCTCAAGTTCCTGAAGTTTTTCAAAAAGCAGCTTCTGCATCGGGTTTCCGAGCCATGCAGAGGCGTCCATCTCCTGATCCGCCCATGAAACAGTGTTGTACTCGAACGCATCGAACTCTCCTACCGGTTCTTTGTCCGCAGCCTCTCTCACTTTAACAAACTCCAGGTCATCGTGTTTCAAAACTTCATCAGGCAGCGACTCCAGAAACCAGAGGATGCCGGTGCCTTCCCAGTGATGCTCTCCAAAGGTCTCGTAATCCATGAAAAGGTTGACGTTCTGGCCCGAGGCCTCTGAAAGCCAGAGAGAGTACTTCTCCGCAGTCAACGGATACTCATCCCACCACTCCGCTGAGAAACGGTAGCCTACGTCATCCGTCAGCTCCCTGTTCCTCAAAAGTATAGAGTTTCCATCCTCGGTCACGAACTCCGGCTGAGTATACACATCGTTAGGCGAAC
The DNA here is from genome assembly GCA_046539225.1 of Candidatus Nanohaloarchaea archaeon. GTDB lineage: Archaea > Nanohalarchaeota > Nanosalinia > Nanosalinales > Nanosalinaceae > B1-Br10-U2g21. The sequence goes on along the minus strand of JBKHHG010000016.1, from coordinate 4,295 downwards.
GCCATCCCAGAATCCTGTCAACACCCTCCGTAAAAATACCGTTATAGCCTTCCTCTGCCGCGATCTTACCGATCTCGTTGTGGTAGATCAGCTCGGTGTTCGTCATGACCTTCGGAGTTACACCGAACGTCTCCTCAATTACCTCCCGGTGATGGTTCAACTGACGCCGGAACTCCGTCTTGTCCTCGAAAAGGCCTGCCAAACTATGGAGATAGGCCTGGCCGATAAAATCAATAGAATCATCCGGGAAACGGTTAATCATATCAATAAGCTCGGGATGATACTTCTTCGCCTGCTCAATCCAGGAAGTAGAGATCGAGAAGTTGACCACGAAAGGCCTGCCGTTGCCGGAGTGCTTTTTCGCCTCACGCAGAAGCCTCTCAGTCGCGGGGAAGTAACAGTTCTCCGCCACGTCCTTGAAAAAATGCTCATTCATCTCATCGTCAAAATAACGGTCGTAAAGCGTTTCAGCGTCTTCCTTCACTCCATCAGTCCTGAGCCGGTGAGGCTGGTGAACCTCAAAGCTCAGAGTCACATCAGTCATAACAGTTCATTGATACCGCAGTTTAAAATTGGATGGGACCAAACTAACAGTGTGGAAGTCGAGACAGAGAAAAGGCCTGAAGGGACCCTGATCCGCATCAAAACAGAGGAAAAAGCAGCCATACGGATAGAAGACGATGGAAAAGAGCGAATACTGCTCCCTCTACACCAGAAAACATCAGAAGACACTTACTACCACGAAAACAGCCAAGGCCTCTTAAAAACCAGTGAAGGCTACTCAGGATTTTACAGAGGAACTCCTGACACAGTAGAAGTCCTAAGATAGGCCTCTGTAAAGCTGAATATACTCTTCAACCATCTTATTCCACGAACGCTTCTCAAACTCCGGCAAATCCTTCTCAAGAGCTTCTTCAAGCCCTTCCACGATCGAATCCGAGTCAGGCTCTACAAGAGTCAAGGCCTCAGGCTGCAAAAGCTCATTAATCCCACTATCCGTGCATACAACCTTTGTACCGGAGTTCAAGGCCTCTGAAATCGTCAGGCCGAAAGGCTCCTCCACAGAAGGAGACACAAAAACATCCGCAGCCCTGTAATAGGCCTCCAGATCTTCTTCAGGGATAAAACCCTCGAATAATACGTGTTCTCCAATTCCAAGGATCTCTACAAAATCTTCAAAAGACTTTTTCATGTGGCCTGTGCCGCCGATAACCAGCTTGCCTTCAGAGTTTTTTTCCCTGAACTTTTTGAAGCCGTAGATCAAGTGTTCGATTCCTTTCTGGCTGGAATGCCGGCCTACAAAGAAAAAACTCGGCGACTCAAACTCTAACGATTTATCGCTGGACTCAGGCCTCGAAAAACCGTTGTAAATTACTCTGGGTATTCTACCGTATCTCTTCTCTACCTGATTCGCGAGCCTCTGGCTTACAGCAGTGACATGGTCCGCTTTTTCAGCTCCGACCCTCTCCAGCTTTTCAAGCCGGGGTTCGGGCGACCTGTTCCTCGTAGAGCTCAACGAGTGAAAACTTGACACCCACTTAACATCCTGATACTTCGAGGCCTTGAAACCCGCCTCAACCCCAAACCAGTCGTTCGTATGAATCAAATCGTATTCTGAGGCCTTTTCCGCCGCCGCCCTGCTCAACTGCTCCGCCTTGGAAAACATGTCTCCCTCTACTTTAACCGGCACAACATTTTCTCTATCCGGGGCTCTCTCCGCCGGCAACATCAGATCAACATCCACATTCCTGGATTCAAGGCCTTCAAAAAGCTCTTTCACGGCGATGTCAAGGCCTCCATCGATCTTCGGAGGATAACCCCAGCCGACAAGAAGGATTTTCTTGTTCATAGATAAACTATTGGTAAAAAAGAGTTTAACTTTCCCACCTGTCTTCGCAGGTATCTGCTGGTTTTACGAGGATTTTTTAGTTAGGCTTAAGAAAACTTTGTTATGGGTATCTTCAGCCGAATTTTTGGCATTAAAGGTAAACCTGATCTTGAGAATATAGGAGATGCTTCTCACAGGAGGGTTTACAGGATAGTAGATGGTTCGGAGGCGAGGAAGCTAATAATGTCTGAATCGGGAGAAAAAGCTAAAATCCGGTTAAAAGGTAGGGTCTTGAAAGTTGCGAAAGATGAAGAAGGCGCGGTAAGGAATATGAGAGAATATAAAACTTTTATGGAGCTGAGAGATTCTGAACTGGGACGAGACCTGAACCCAGCGTTTTACTGTACTAAAGACGGCGAGTTCTTGGTATCTCGTCTCGTGGACACTGATGTTTCTGTTGGAAAGGAGGTCAATGATTTCTTCAGTCGAGTAAAAAGAGATGCTCTTGAAATAGGCATAGACCCTAAGAGGGTAGATGTGGGAGTACACAATGTAGGATTCGATAAGAAAAGAAAGAAATACGTGATATATGATTATCCCTGGATGGACAAGTAGGGGAAAGACTTATTCGATCCCCATCGCCTCGTTTGTCTTCTCGATGCTCTCTTCTTTCCCGGTCATTCCGAACATGGAACGGATCGCGTCGACATTATCAGGAATGACGATGGATTCCTGGTGGACCATGTGGATCCAGTGAAGCCTGTCGCCGTCAGCGGTAACTGTTTCCTTCCATACTCCTGCCTCCGGCATGTCGCTTCTGGGCCTTTCCAGGTCTCTCATCTTTTCGTGGACCTTGCCGGTTGAATCGTAGCCGTCACCCGCCTCCAGTAGCTTTACACGGGGCGAACCCCGGAAAGCCTCCAGTGCTTCTTCCGTCGTCACATCCCTCTCCAGGTCGACAGTTACCATGTGAACGTGTCCGTAGGTCACGGGTACCTTCACCGCGAGGGTCTTGATATCCAGTTCCGGCATCACCGCCTGGACGTCAGGTCCGTGGTGGGAGGGAACTTTTGTTACAGGTACCGTTGAATTTATGGGTCCTCTCCCATCCTGCGGTATGTCCCCTCCTCTCCTGACAAGGTTGGCCGTGGCCTGTTCGATGCCGAAGCTCGAGTCGATCGATTTCAGAGTTCTCGAAAGAGAAGTTGTGTTACACGAAACCACCTTCACATAGTCGGCTCCCCTCGCATCCTTGTAGTTGGCGTTCGCGTTGAAGCTGACAGGCGCGATATCTCCTGCACCGCCCTGGAAGATCGCCTTCACATCGTTCGGCTCGTAAAGGTTCTCCTTGTTCACTTCATCCACGCCAGACGGCGTCGCATCCACCACAACATCAATCTCATTTATAACGTTCTCCAGGTTATCCTCTACAATCATGCCGTCCTCTTTGAGGTTTTCCACGCCCTCACTGTTCGAACCGTATAGGGAAGTTCCGTGAAGCGCTCCTTCCTCACTGAGAACAGTTTTCAGCTCGCCGTGCGGTTCTACGTCGGCTACACCAAACAACTCCATGTCCTCCTGCTTTTTGACGGCTTCCGCCACCCTTTTACCAATCGTTCCCATCCCGTTTACAGCAACTTTTACCATAATATCACGCGTAGATATTTCGTAAGCTTGAATAAAAAGAAAACCCAAGATGAATTTATGAAGAAAAATTCCTTGGAACTTGAAAGAAAAAAAGAATCACACAAGGGAGAAAACGGCAGGGTAGCGGTTATCGGCGGCAGCATTGATTTTACTGGTGCGCCCGCACTTTCTGCCCAGGCTGCATTAAGGACGGGCTGTGATCTGGCTCGGGTTCTAACCTCTGATTCGGTGAGGGGTGTAGTCGCGGGTTTCTCGGAGAACTTGATTGTGGAAAGCTTTGGATCAGACTATTTTGATGGAGAGGCTGTCGAACAGGCCTTGAAGCTTGATGAATGGGCTGATGCAGTCGTTATTGGGCCTGGAATCGGTGATGCAGAAGCTGAGGCTGTCAAAGAATTTTTACAGAGGGCTGATTCTCCAATGGTGGTTGATGCGGACGCTCTCAGAAATTTAAGGCCTTCTGATGTTGAAGATGCGGTTTTGACGCCGCACAGAGGCGAGTTCCAGGAGGTAGAGGACGAGCTAGACACGTTTTTGAAGAATGGTAACGTGGTCCTGAGGAAAGGCCCGACCGATAAAATATACTTGGAAGAAGGCGTTGAAGAAGTGGAGGCCGGCCACCCCGGCATGACGGTCGGAGGAACAGGAGACGTTTTGACAGGAGTTCTCGCAGGTCTGATTGCACAGGGAATGGACAAGGAAGAAGCCGCAGTAAAAGCTGCCAAGGTAAGCGGAAAAGCGGGTGAAAAAGCTGCTGAAAAATATGGTAACGGTTTACTGGCGACTGATTTGCTGGAAGAGATTCCAAAAGTTCTTTTCA
>JBKHHG010000015.1:0-18404 GCA_046539225.1 Candidatus Nanohaloarchaea archaeon | reverse complement strand
CAGCAGTATATTCAAGAAATGGAGAGAGTTACTTCAGAGTTTCTAGAGAGCGGAGGGCGTCCAGACCAAGTCATAAGAGTAATTGAAGAAGACCTGAATATAGAAGGTGTTGAAAGTAGTGAGTCTTTAAGAGATTTGGATTACAGCAAAATCTTTGGAGAACGAGAAAAGATACGTTTTTATTTATGGAGCGCTAGAAGAGTCGAAAACAAAGGACTAGCAGATAAAGGAATAAACAAGATGATTGACGCGATGAAAGAAGGAGAGTATGACAAAGAATTTCTTCGAAAGTGCAGAGAAGATATTTCCCAACTTAATGAAAATATTCTTTCAAATAAAGAAACATTGATGGATAATCTTGAAGATGTAGAGTACAAACTAGCGAGGAAAAAAGCCGAAATTGCTCAGGATACACTACAAGGTTATGAACAAATATAGAGCGCCAGAGGTTTTAGACCATCTTAAATACATAGATCTGCCAGTTGAAAAAAGCAATTTCTTTGTAACAGATGAACTTCAAACATCTCTTATAACAGATCCTGATGCAGTATTCATACCTCGAGATTTAGAGGGGTTCATAAAAAATGTCGAAAGTGAAAGGGAAATAAAAAATAACTATATCCATGAAGCAGGTCATGGCGCATACTTTGAAAACACTGAAAATGGACGTAGGATAAGACAGATCGATTCTGAGTTAAATAGTCTAGAGTCAAGATTGTTCAATGAGGAATTTACAGAAGAAATACTCACACTGCCCGGCAATGTAGAAAACAGCTTAGAAGTAGATTATAATGATATAACCTTCCTAGATATAGAAGATGATTATGAAAAATATTATTTAGTAAATAAAGAACTTTTAGAGGGATACAGAGGCCTTAGAGAAGATATTCTAAAAAAATATAATCAGAACCTTCCTAAAATTGAAGGCTTCTCCCTTCTTTTAGAAGAGGAACTAGGCGAACAAACTCAAATAAGCAAATATCCAGACTCCTACATTAAGGGCTACAATATACTAAAACCAATAAAGGAAGATCAAGGATGGCAAGCCGTAATTCAAGCACTATCCTAAAAAATAATGACGAAGAATAATCTAATCTTAGAAAGTGAGAGCGGTTCGAGTCAAGGCCTGGTAGTGGTCCCTGGTATCAGCAGCGGGCCTTTCGGCAGTCCTTTCGATGAGGTTGTCGAGGATGTGAGAGGTGAATTCGGTGTTGTGCGTGTCGATGCCTGGGAAGGTGCCGAAGACCTGGAGGGGATGAATCTAAAGATGCTTCACGCCAGGCTGTATGAGGCCTTTGAGTTGTTGAAGAGTAATGGATGTGAGTCTGTAGGCCTTCTTGGAAAGAGTTTTGGCGGGCAGTTAGGCCTGACCTGGCCCGGAAATGATCAGTTGGATTTCATGGTTCTCTGGGCGCCAGCTATCGGATTTGGAGAGTATAACGTGGATAAGTGGAGATCTGAAAGGCTTGGGAAGGCCTCAGAGGCTACAGATATCTCGGTCGATGAGGAATACTTGGAAAGTATTGATATGGCCACATTGATTATTCATGGAACCCGGGATGAGGTAGTGAGTGTTGAGAACTCGAGGAGGATCTGTGATGCCTTGCCTAACTGTAATATGGAAACTGTGGAGGGCGCAGACCATTCTTTCAAGGGTTTCTCGGAAAATGTGGCCGAGCTGACCCTACGCGGCGTATTGAGATAGGATAATTTTTAATTCTCTCTCAAACGGGCCAGGGATACAAGGCCTACAGCTGAGAGTATAAGGCCTACTGCCGCAGCTCCTATGGAAGCTGAATTAGCTAATCCTATGTTATTGCAGTACTGCTGTGAATCCTCATCCAAGGACTGATCCAGCTCTCCAAGAATTGAGCCACATTCTTCCATTTCCGAGGCTGTATATCCGTAGCCTACAATACCGGAGAAAAGCAGCAGAACGCCTATCACCAGGTACAGATTCTCCATAACTACTGTTCCAACTCAGGGTTTAAACCCATTATTGTACCGAAGAACCTTGAAATTCCGAGTTTTTAAGTCGCAAGCGCTGATTTCTCCAGGGCCTCGAATCCTTCAACCGAGTCGAACTGATGTAGATCCTCTTCTGAGACGTAGTCGAGCACTCCTTTTCTCTGTTCTCCCCGGGCTGCTGTGAGGCCTGTAATGCCCTTTACTGTATTTTTCAAATGCTTCTTTTAGAGACTCTGACTTCGGTAAAGATACTATTTTTTTATTCCATCTATACACAAGAAAACAGCTAAAAATTGATAACTATCCACTCACAACTTTACAGGTCTTTTTTCTATGATCTTTGCTATCACCGCCATCGGCACAAGAAGACCTAAAGTATAGACCGGATCCAGGTCAAGAGATGTAAGGGCGAGAAGCGGCACGACAAGAACGTTTACCAGCAGCAGGAACTTTGTAAACGTTACAGCGTTTATCATCTCCTCGTTGGGATTGAGGCCTGCTTCATGCATTGTTATAGCTCCTATGTAGTAAGCGGTTATGTATCCAGTCGCGATAGAAAGCAAGAGGTTACCGCCGTACACCAGGTAAGATAAAGTAAGTGTTGGAACTATCAAAGCGGCTGAAATTGCTTTGAAGGCCTTGAACTTTGATTTCAGCAGCTTTTCCTTCTGGAGAGGTAAATAGAGGTAATCTTGTCCGGTGTCGTAAGTGTTGAGCCAGTTGTAGATGGATACAGACATCATACCTAAAACCACTGAAAACGACATCAGCGGGTTGGAAAGCAGGTAGGACGCGATCGGAACATAGTTCACGATGTAGTAATACAGTCCAAGCAAAACACCTATTGACATCAGAATTTTGAAGAGGCCTCCGCTACTCCGGGAAACATCGAGAACCGATTTACGGGCGACCGGCGGAGCCGGAATATTACCATAGTTCAAGAGTTTAAGCCGCGAAGGAATCCCTACAGCAGTGTTGGCCGCCACGAGGCTTAAAGCAAGGCCTGAAACAAAGAGTAGGGACATGTAAAAGGCGTAAATCTTGAGTCCAGGCGATACAAGAACTGCGGCCGCCGCCACAGGCACCAGGTAAAGGCCTGTGTAGAACAGCAGGTCTTTCAACAGAAAACACGTGATTAAACGGGTTTTCCTGACCGGTAAAGTTCTCGAGCTGAAGACAAGGAAGTTTGCGTCGCCCAAGACGTTTTTGGCCGCGTCGCTGCCTGAAAAACCGATTGATCCCGCTGCGAGGCCTGTGAAAAACCCGAACGCCGTGATCAAAAGGCCTATATCTTCTACAGGAGCTGTTGAAAATTTTTCAACTCCTAATGCACCTATAAAAGTTATTAGAAATACGAGAGCCGGCAGTAAAGCAAGATTCCTGCCTTTATAAAGCTTGGACTGGGTTCTCCACTCCTCTTTCACCATTCTTTTGAGGATCATCTTTACTCTTCCTCTGAATCGATGAATTTCTGCTTTAAGTCGGCGGGATCGACTTCTTCGACTACCTCACCGTCTTTAAGGAACAGCACCCGGTCACAGAGCTCTTCCGCCAGAGATACCAGATGGGTTGAAAGCACCATTGAACCGCCTCTATCCCTGTGTTCCCGGAAGACATCCTTTACCTCTTCCTGTATTAACGGGTCGAGGTTGATTAACGGTTCATCGATGAAAACCAGCTCCGGTTCGTGGAAGAAGGCCTGTACTACCATAAGTTTCTGTCTCTCTCCTTTTGAGAGCTGCCGGGTCTGCTGCGACAGGAGATGGTCACTGAGATTCAGGCGTTCAGGCAAGCTCCAGTCCATCGCCTCTGACCTGACATCGGATACAAAGTTGAGGTACTCCTTGCCTGTCAGAAAGCTTGGAGGATCTTCTCGCTCAGGTAGAACACCTATCCTCTTCCGCAGCCCCACAGGACTTTTCTTCGGGTCGAGGCCTAAAACCTGAAGTTCGCCTGAATCCCTCTCGGTCTGCCCTGTAAGTATCTCTATCAAAGTAGATTTGCCTGCGCCATTTGGCCCGAGAACCCCGACTATCTCTCCGCTCTCCACCTCAAGATCGACTTTCTTCAGCTCAAAACCAGCATACTTCTTGGAGATACCGGAGGCCTCAATCAAGTTCATAGAATGTTTTGGACTTTAACAGGATAAAATGTTTTCCCTTAGAAAACACCGGATAAAAGACCGTAGGCCTTGTTCGCAAGGTTTACAGCTCCGAACACCGCCTTGTTCTTCAGTGAATGGGCTTCGACCTCTATTCCGTCGCCGCTGTAGGCCTCCCTGACCTCCTTCACCGAGTTGTTGGATTCGAGGATCTGCTCTATCCTCTCTTCCTCCATCGAGATCTCAAGCGTAGGGTCTTCAAGGCCTCCCTTCTCAACATCTGTGATACCTGACTGATTAGTTTCGATTCCTATTGTTGTGTTGTCCACCGCAAAGTTCACGTTGTCGCCGAACACCAGCGACTTCAGGGTGTCAGGAAGCTGCTGGTCCAGGGCCTGATTCACTTCGTCAAGGTTCTCCTCGATCTCTTCAGTATTTTTCAACGCATCTTTTATCGAAACGTTTTGCTCGACTTCGACATCAGGGTTCTCTACCTCTCCGACCTGGTTCAATGGGCCTTCAAGGCCTGAATCCACGTGTACCATATTTGAGCCGCAGACGAAGGATGCCATGCCTTCAGGGCCTGTAGAAACATTGGTGCTGTAATTTACCGATGCACCTGCTTCAAGTTTTACATCCTGTGAAGAAGCGTTTTCCGCCTCGACTACTTCACAGGCCTGAGCCGATGAAACCCCGGCGAGCAACAGTACGAAAAGCCCCAGGACTATTTTCTTTTTCATATAAAGTAGAGATTCTTCCTCCACGGTTTTATATTCTAACCCTGATCTGGAGGCCTGTAATCCTCGTTCTCCACGCCGATCCCTGCAAGGTAGAGATGGGCCGCGATCTGATGGGAACACGTCTCGCCGCGGAAAGGACAGGGACAGAAAGATTCGCCTGTGTCGATGTCTATCCCTACAGTATAGGCCTCGCTGTCTCCCTCAACCTCGAACTGGTAACGGTCGCTTGACCTCAGCTCCACTGAGATCTTCTCCTCATCGATAATTCTCCGGGCCTTACCCCATTTATGCAGGTTTTCACGTTCCTGTCTTGAAAGATCCATAGAACCGAGTTCGAACTGAAAAGTTTTAACACCTGAAGAAAAAAGAAGAACGAGAAAAAATCAGTTGGTTGAGGCAAAGCCTCCTCCAGGCCCTGGGGACTCCGAAGGCGGGGAGCCCTGTGAACCATTACGGGACTCGTTCTGCTTTCCTTTCTCTGAACCGGGTTCCGCGGATTCAGGCCTTCCAATAGCTCTCCGGCTGTTCTCTATCGCGGTCTGGATTCCCTGCCTGGCCGCTTCAGGTACTTTCTCGGAAACCCGTTGCAGAACCTGTTCATGCCTGCTCGTCGCTTTTCTTACCTGCTGTATCGTACGATTCTGGCCTGAACGGTTTGCAGCCTCCGAGGCCTGTTCAACCGTCTGAGAGTAACGCTCCGTCACTCTCTGAACTCTTTCAGTCTGGCTTCTCTCCGTGAGGGCCTCGACCTCTCTAACCCTTTCATCTGCATGCCCTGTCAAGACCTCGGCCTCTTTCTCAAGGCCTCCTATCACAGGTGCACGTGCCATCCCAAGCTGAACCCGCTCCCTCAAACTCTTGAAGAAGTAGAGGCCTTCTCCGGGCGTCGCCACGTCAGAGGCCTCCTGCATACCTGAACTGTTGGAGTCCTGGGCCGCGGAAAGACCGGTTAAAAAGCCCAGAGCCATAAGTAAAGCAAGAACTGTCAAAGTCTTCTTCATTTTAATCATAGTTAAAGTTTTGTTTCCACAGGTTTAAGGCCTTGCCTCAGATCCTGTCAACGACTTCTTCAGCGGTTTTTTCAAGCGGCGGCACAAGTTCAAGCTCCGGAAGCTCCTTCACCGGAACCCATTCACCTTTCTCCGTCTCCACAGCCTCTTCAGACTCTATCTCAACTGCGTAGGGCTTCCATGAGTAGTCCTCTCCGTTCTGCACATAAGTGGTTTTCAACCGGCTCTTGAATTTTCTAACCGTGCAGTCAAGGCCTGAAACGTTTTCAACTGCTTTCCTGGCTGTATCCGATGAAATCTCTCCCGGCTCCGAGATCTTGCTCGGAACGGTCCAGCCATCCTCGCTTTCAACCATCAAAAGCTTTTTCTCTCTGACAACGAATCCGCCTGAAACTTCTCTATCCATACAGAAAGTTTAGGCCTCGTTCTTTAAACCAGTTCCAGGAGGCCTAACCTTCTATCCTATAAAGGTTGTCGTCCAATCTATTCTTTACAAGGAGGTGTAGTTTAATGCAAGGTACAGTAAAGTTCTTCCACGACCGAGATAAGTACGGATTTATCGAAGTTGAGGATGAGGAAGACGATATTTTCTTCCACATCACAAACGTCGAAGCCGACGAAGTCGGCGAAGGCGATGAAGTGGAGTTCGAGACTGAAGAAGGCGACAAAGGGCTGGAAGCAGTCGACGTAGTAAAAGTTTAAAACACGCATTGTTTCGCAGCACGGGGCTTCTTTACCCGACATTTTTTCATATTTCTAAAAAAGCTTTATTTCAGCCTTCAGGCCTTTTCTCTGTAAGTTTTTGGGCTTCTTCTGCCGCCGCCTCCCTGTTTGAGAAGCCGTACTTGGGGTTGTCGAGTTCATCTTCGAATTTTTCTGATTTCAGGGTCCAGAAGCCGTTCTTCTTTTTCTCCAGTTTGATGGAGGCCTCTGTCTTTGAGTGGATCCATTGGTCTCCTTCTCGGCGCCATTCTCCGACTTTTCTCAGGTCTTTGCAGTATGAGGAGTACTTCCTATTCCCGGGTTTTGAGACGAGTCTTGTGTCGCCATCGTAGAAAATCTCGTATTCTCCGCCGTTCGGGCCTTTCACTTTCATCTTGTCTTTCTCTATTTTTTGGACTGTCAGCGGGGTCTTTCTATCGTTGTACAGTATTTTCTGGCCTTCTTTAAACTCTTCGAACTTCACGCAACTTCTTTAGAATTTGATCTTTTTGAATCAGCGACAGGCCTGAGACAAAGGCGAGAAATGTCAGTGAGTAGGCCGCGATTTCTGCGGGGAAGACGTTCTGAGTGTATAGTTCTGTATGGGTTCCGAGGCTGTAGTCGATGAAATCGTTGAACAGGTACCAGAGAGATGAGAGAGTCAAGGCTTTAACGGTGGTGCGCCATTTAAACAGGAGGAAGGCCTGTACCGCCATTCCAAGGTGTGATGCCAGCATGAAGCTGTAGAGAAGGCTATTTCCTGAGAAAAATGTTTCAAAGTAGTAAAAGAGGCAGAACACTGTCCAGAGCCCGTACTTGAGGTTGGCGATGAACGACAGCGCGTTCAGAAGCGGGAGGCCTTTATTCTTTGCGTTGAGGTAGATTGAAGATGCGAAGAGTAGCGTGGCTATGGGAGAGGCCGGGACGAATATCCAGAGGTGGAGCGGTGTTGAGAGCAGCTGTTCGCTGTAGTAGTAGAAGCCGAAGACAGTCCCTAAAATGTTCAGCAGAGCGATTGTGTACAGGGTTTTTTCTTGGAACAGTTTTTGCCGCATTAACTGAGTTTTGAGGCCTCTGATTTGTAAAACTGGCTGCCGCATCTTTCCCCATATCTTTGATTGAGGCCGATGATCTGAACCTGGAGATCGAGGAGGGTGAGATGATCGGTTATATCGGTGCGAACGGCGCGGGGAAGTCCACAACAACGTTCCCAAGGTTATCGCCAATATCGCACTGATTTTCTACGCAGCGTTCCAGATAGGCCTAACTCCAGGCCTCTTCACGCTGGTATACGCGGCTCTTTCAATGTTGAGCGGCATGCTGGTGGCAACCTCTACCTGCTTTTCTCCACTACCGCGTTCTGGACCGGGACGTCGAGAAGCGCGGTCTGGCTGATCTTCCGGGTCAGCAACTTCAGAAAGTATCCGATAGAGATATTTGCACTGGCTATCCGGGACTGACCGAGAATGATTGTTGACTGTGATTTAATCTATAGAACCTTTTACGGTTTATTTTTCTGTTCTCTCGTCTAAAATCCTGAGGACTATGTCTCTGTTGTTTTCTGTGTAGAGAACATGGGCCTCTGCTTTTTCGGAGCTTGTTACTGAGATTCCGAGGCCTACCTGGTCGAAGGTTTCTCTCAGCTTCTGCTGGAGGCCTGTCTCGCCGTGGATAATAAATTTTTCCCCGTCGTCCTGTATCTTTGTTATTCTCATTGGAGGAAGTCTTTCATCGCGGGGTGGAGTTCTTCCATGTGTTTCTGGGCGAGCTGTTCGTAGAGTCTGTAGAGGATCATCACTGTAAGCAGAATTCCCATTCCGCCGCCTGCGGCTTGGATAAGGTCTGCGGCCGCGGCGATGAATCCTACGGCTGCTCCCGCGACGACGATCAGCGGTGGGATGTAACGGTCAAGGACTTTCTTGATGACGCGTCTGTCCTTCCTGAATCCTGGTACTTTCATCCCGGTCTGCTGGATCTGATCTGCGACCGCATCACTGTCCTGGCCAGTGGTTTTGGCCCAGAAAATCGAGAATATGGCTGCTCCAACAGTGTATATCGTGACGTAGAAGAATACGTGGAATATCTGGAAAGCAGTGATGGATCCGAATCCTCCCGAGATCAAGGAGGTTATGACCTGTGTAGGCGGGTTAACGAGGAGTGCGAGACCTGACTGTGCCTGTCCCTGGCTGAAGCTTCCGAGTATAGGGACTGAGCCGTTCTGTCCGGCTGCAAGCGTCCCCACTATCTGAATATTTGCGATTAAAGCCGATACAAAGATGACAGGCATAACACTGGTGTAGAAGAACTTTAGAGGCCATTTCTGGCCGAATCCTCTGACGTTTCCGAAAGTCAACGGTATCTCGACTTTCATTGACTGTAGGTAGACCACAAAGGCAAATACTGCTACAGTTGAGACCACTGTCAAAGCGGCTTCAGGCGCAAGCGTGTTTATAAAGGTGAATAAAGCTCCCTGAGGGTCTCCGCCGCTGACCCAGAAGAAGGATCCTGTGTCTGTCAGCGGTGAGAAAAGCTGTATGAATATTCCTTTTGAGACTCCTGCCGCAATGAACAGGCCTACTCCGGAGCCGAAGCCCCATTTCTGGACGAGGTCGTCCAGCAGTATTATTAGCCATCCGCCCAGTGTAATCTGGCCTGTTATCAGGGTGAAAAGCATGGGGTCTCCTGCGACCGAGCCAAACGTGCCTGAAAGCGTAAAACCCACAGCTTGAATGACTGTGAGAGAGTAGGCGAGCAGTTTCTGGGCGGCCTGAAACTTCTGCTTTCCTTCCTGTGTATCGGTGTTCCATGGCAGAAGTTCGGATCCTACCATCATCTGCAGCACAATCGAGGCGGTTACGATAGGTCCGATACCCAGGGTTATTATCGTTCCTATCTCGGAACCGAGCAAGGTCTGAAAGGTTCTCAGCTGCTGGATCGCCTGTTCGACCTGTGTGGCGTCAGCGGCGTAGATAGGTATCTCGCTCAAGGTAAAGTAAAGTAGAATTACGAGGCCTGTCCATGTCAGCATCTGTTTAAGTGCCTGTTCCTTCTCAGGTTTCTCAACCGTGGGAACGTACTGTGCTATCTGGACAAGCTTTGACATTCTTGATACCTCAGGCCTTTACTTCTCTACTGCTTCTCCACCTGCTTCTTCAATCTTTCTCTCGGCAGAGGATGAAAAGCTTTCAGCATGAATTTCGATCTCCCTGTTTAAATGACCGGTGCCAAGCACCTTGTCATATCCGAACTCTGTAACATCAAGCACGAGAACATCTCCGTCATCTTCGACAAGGCCTTTCTCGCTCAGTGTTTCGATCCTGTCGTCTATATCTCTAAGGTTTATACCGTTCTGATCTGGCTGCCGGGATGTGAATCCTTTCTCGCCGAGCTCCTGTACTCCTTCCTTGGTCAGTCTTTTGGACTGGCCTTTCTTACCGGAGCCTGCGTTTCCTCGTCCTCCACGGTTGCCTGCTCCACGGTTTTTCTTGCTGCTTCCGTATCCGTGAGAACCGGACTTTTTCTTCTTGGATCTTCTCTTGGTCATTTAGATCATCCTCTTAAGCAAGCTGTCGATTGAATCGCGTTTACCAAGGCTTCCCGACTGGTTTACTCCTTTCTTAGTGTTTCTAAAGCCTTTTGACGGAGGCCTTGCGTCGATAACTGTACCTGACTCAACTTCCTCGTATCTTTCCTCGACTTCTTCGATTATATCGTCGGAAACTTCTCCGTAAGTTATGAAGTCCTTTGCCTTGTTCATCATTCCTTTGATAGAGTCGTTTTCCTCGTAGAAAACTATCTGGTTCCTGTTCTCGAGGCCCAGGTTCTGCATCGTGTCCTCAATGGTGTGAGGCGCGTCGACGCTTCCCCTGACCTTTACTGCTGCAATCATTCTTCTTCACCCCGGGTCTTCATCTCGCTGAGCTTTTCAAGGGCCTGGAACGTTGCACGTGTAAGGTTTTCACGGGTCTGAGTGGTTCCACGGGTCTGAACCCAGATATTTTCGATGCCTGCGAGCTCCATAACTTTCTTGACCTCGTCGCTGCATGCAAGGCCTGTTCCACGCGGAGCCGGTTTAAGCTCTACCGTTACGCTTCCGGACTTTCCTTCTACCGCGAAAGGAATCGAGGATTCGTCTTCTCCCGTGTCCTCCCAGGAGCCGTTTCCTTTAGGTACTTTGATCAGGTTGAGCTTGGCCTCCCTGTTAGCGTCTTCGATTGCGGCCCTTGTATCCTCGGATTCTCCTACTCCAAGGCCTATAACACGGTTCCTGTCTCCAAGCACGGTCATGGCGTTCGAGGAGTAACGTGCTCCTGACTTGTGCATTCTCGCCGTTCTCTTTGAAACAGTTCTCCTCATGCCGCCTCCCTTACCCGGGGTTCCACCGATCAGGATAACTTCTTCATCGAGATCGACAAGATGGTCGACTATCTCGGGCTCCATGATAGGCCTCTCATAGTCCAGGGCTTCAACTATATCGTTTATCTCACCGTTTGCAACTTTCTTCCCAAGCTTGGTCTTCGGCTTCCAGATATCTCCTTCCTCTTCCTGCTCTGCCATTAGAGATCACCTCGGCCTATCCTTTGTAAACATAAACTCTTTGAATTTCGCATTATTCAAATTCACCTCTGATTTCTTCCTTGACTTCTTCAAGCTCTTCAGATATTTCAACGTCCCGTATCTGCTCTATATGTTCGCCGCTAATCCTTTCCTCTTCCGGGAAGGCCTCTTCTCCTGCAGGGATTTCAAGGCCTGCGTCTATCATTCCTTTTACCGCGGCAAATACTCGGCCGCCGCTTTTCTTCTCCTGTAGGCCTATGTCGAGGATTGCCTTGTCTTCTTCAGCCTTTGACCCCATCAGGAATCCTGCAAGATATGCTGATGGAAGGTTGCCTGTGTTATGGCTCCAGCCGAAGTTTTCAAGCTCCTCTGTTGATGTAAAGCATCTGTTTTCGTCTCCTTCTTCTTTGTAGAAGGATAGGTGCATCTTGGTATGTTTGTTGCTTGTCCTGACCACTGCTCTCGGATGGTCGGATTTGAGAAGCTTCAGTCTCTGTTCGTAATCTGTTTTCTGCTCTCTCCGTCTTCTATGCGGTACTTTGAAGTTTGTGTTGTCTGCCATCTCAAAAAATCACTCGAGTTTGTTTTCAACGTGGTTTTCAAGGTGTTTTACATCTCTGAAAAAGCCTCCCTTGCTCATGTCGTAAAGCTTTCTGTACTCGTCGCTGGAGACTTCGCCTTCTTCTTTCATCTCTTTCAACCGGGTTCTTATAGCTCTGATCTTCTCCATCCATTTCTCTTTGGAGCTTTTTCTTGCGTTCTTGCTTCCGCTTCTTGAACCCTGTCCTTTTCGCAGGCCTTTGGCTTTCTGCTTCTTGTTTTTCTTGGCGCGGGCCTTGCTTGTGCCTTTGACATCCTTCTTTGTGATTGCTCCGCCCTCGATCAGGTTCCTGATGTCTTTCCTCGTTATGGCTTCGCTGACTTTTTCCTGCATCTCAGGATCGATCTTTACACGGTTCTCTCCTATGTCCATGATCTCTGCCGCCATTCTCTTCTGGTTCTTCAAGTCGCTCATTCTTCTTCACCCGGGTTCAGTACTTTTAGATCGAGTTCCTCAGCTTTTTCAAGTATCATCTCTCTCTTTTTTCCTCCTACTGTTGACCCGATTCTTGCCGCTTCTTCCTCAGAGTTCAAATCCTCTAAGTCTTCAGGCCTGTGAACCAGTACGTCTTCGTAACCTGAAGGATGGAGGCCTCTCTCGTCTTTCGGTGTTCTCAGGCCTGCCTGGGGCATTGCCGGGGTGTTCTTCTTTTTGAGTCTCTGGTCGCTGTGTTTGCCCTGCGGCTTTCTCCATGAAGTATTGATTCTCTTGTTCTTGTGTGTGTTCTGTCTCATTCTGCCGCACCTCCGTTTTTCTCTGTAATGTATACGCCGTCCTGGAAGGTTCTCGGGTCTCTGTTGCCTTTGCCGCAGATCTGTTCGATCCGGGCAGCGGTCTGGCTGACCTTTTCCTTGTCGGATCCCGAAATTTCAAGGTCTTCGCCGTTTACCTCTACATTTACTCCTTCCATTATATCTGCTCTCCTGGGCTCGCGTTCGCCCATAAAGTTTTCGATATGTACCTCTTCTCCCTGTTTCTTTATGGTCATCGGGAAGTGGGCGTAGACCCCTTTCATCTTGTAGACGTACTCCTCTTTGAGGCCTTGAATCATGTTTTCCGTGTGTCCTCTGTAGGCTCCTGCAATACTTTTCACGTCTCTCTTGTCTCTCAGAGGCCTGAACTCTACTCTGTCTCCGGATACCTCTACTTCGACGAGGGCGTTGTCCATCTTCTTTTCAAGTTCGTTGTCGCCGTCGCTGACTCTCAGGACTCCGTCCTCGTATTCTGCTTCGAATCCTTCAGGTAGCTTGATCTCTTCCATTTTTATCGCCTCAGTAGATGTATCCCAGGAGTTTTCCTCCTACTCCTTCTTCCCGGGCCTCTCTATGGGTCATGATGCCGTGTGAGGTGGTGACGAGCAGGTCTCCAAAGTTTCTTGCGGGCAGGTATCTTTTCGCCCATTTCTCGAACTCGTCTCGCTGCACGGAGAAGTTAGGTTTTACCGGCCGGCATTCGTTGATATCCGTTACTTCGACCTTGAACTTGCCTCCTTTCCCGTCCTCTACAAGCTCGAAGACTCCTATATAGCCTTTCTGCTGCAGCTGGATAAGCACGTTCTGGATCAGGTCGCTTGTCGGCTCGATGACTGCGTGTTCTTTCTCGTTTCTTGCTGCGTTGTTGATCGAGCTCAAGGCGTCGCTCAGTGTATCCTGTTGCATTACCGGAACTCACCTTCAAGCCTGAAATCCATTGAATCTACGATTTTATTCATCTAAACCACCTATTTTAACTGTTCGAAGCCGAGGTCTTCCGCGACTTCTCTGAAGCACTGACGGCAGAAGTTCAGGTCGTACTTCGAGATTACTCCTCTACCTGTTCTACCGCATCTTCTGCATTCTTTCTTGGATTTTCCGTAATCCCTGCCTTTTGGGGCGTTGTTCTTCTCGAACTTCTCCTTCTTGCCTTTCTTGTGCCTGATCTGCTCAAGTACTTTTTCGTAACTCACTTGTCCTTCACCTCTACATCGAACTCCTGCTCGACAAACTCTATGGCATCCTCCCTATTCACTATATGCTCGTCTCCGATATCCGAAGGCCTGTAATCTCTTCTTTTTATCCTGTAGCCAGGCCTTTCAAGGTTTACAGATACTTCGAAGCCCATCATACCGATGTCGGCGTCGTAGTCGATTCCTGAGACATCGATGTACTCTCCGATACCGAAGCCGAAGTTGCCGGCATCATCGAACTGTGAGGCCTCGACTTCTTCTACCGCTGTAAAGACTTTTTCGAGGAACTCCATGGCTTCTTCTCCTCTGAGCGTTGTCATCGCACCGATCTTGAGGCCTTCACGGTTTCCAAAGGTTTTGGAGGCTTCGCGGGACTCTGTCTTTACCGCGGTCTTTCCCGTGATTTTTTCTATAAGGTTCTTGGCCTTTTCAACGTCTTCTCCTACCTGTCCGATGCCGACGTTGACAACCACTTTCCCTATCTGTATCTGTTTCATCTCGTTCATCTAATTCACCTCAAGGCCTCCAATCGAGAAGAGTTTGTCCTGCCGGATCTCGAACTCTTCATCGGTTTTGACTGTCGCAGTGTCAGGCCTCATGCCTCTACCATGAATCTCTTCTATCTCAGCGATCTTACCCGCGTGCTTTCCATCGAGGATGACCGCCTCTTTTCCTTTCTCGAGCTCGGCGGCCTCTACTTCATCGTTGAAGATCAATGTGGTGCCTGTGGAGTACTCTTCCTCGGTTCTGTAGTTCTCGCCGCTGTGGAAGCTGTAGACGAATTCGTCGCCTTCAACTCTTTTTCCTGTTATCTTCGCCGCGGTCCTGTCGTCTTCTGTCTCCATGAACTCCATGCTCTCCGGCCTTGGAAGAACCCGGAAAGTCTCATCTGCGTCAGGGAGCTCGACAACATCCATCACTCCCAGGGTGTCTCTGACGCTTCTTACCTCGTCGCCGTTTCTCAGGAGCTTTCCCTTTCTAAGTATTTTCTTTGCTTCTTTCTTGGTGTCCGCGTAGCCTGTGACCTCTCTGAGGAAGACAACTGCCGTGATGCCGTTTTCCGGGCTCCTGCTTCCTTCAGCGGTCGTCGTATAGGTCAGGCCTTTCCGGTCCACCGGGTAATGCTTCGGTGCTGAAAGTCTTTTCTGGTGTGTCATTCTACTCTACCTGTTTCTCCAACCATGTCTTCAGGGTTTTCCTGTCTTTACCGGCTTTCTCTGCCTCAAGCAGTTCTTCAGGGTCTGCGCCGTCTTCAACCGCTTCCTTCACTTCATCGATCGTGCCTTCGACAACTTCATCTGCCTGTCCGGTTGAGGCCTCATCCTCATCTTCTGTTTCCTCGGGTTCTTCCTCTTCATCTGCTTCTTCCGAGGCCTCTTCAGGTTCTTCTGTCTCTTCCTGGGCCTTTTCTCTCTGCTCGGCCTGTTGCTGGAGCTCTTCCATCATTTCCTCGTCTTCGTCGCTCTCGATCTCTTCAAGCTCCTCCTGCTCTACCTCGATTCCTCCAAAGTCTTCTACATCGTACTTCTCGATTCTGTCAGGATCTTCAAGGTTCAAGGCCTGTAGCTGGATGTTTGAAGGCCTCAAAGGCTTTTCTTTTACTGTTCCATCTGTTTTCTGCCGGTCGAGGTCGTTAATATAGATTTTTTCGTCTGTCCTGTCGATCTTTGAGATGATTCCCTCTGCTCCTTTGTCGTCGCCTCTCATTACTCTGGCCCTGTCTCCTACCCTTACAGGAAGGTTTCTGGTGCCGAGTTCTTCTCTAAGTGTCTGGTCGAGGTTGGCGGAGATCAGCTTGTCTTTTACATGCATTGGAGCGTTTTTCCTGTACTTTCGCTGCTTGGATGGGTTGGTGCTTGAGTTCCATTCCCTGCTCCAGTTCTCTGTTCGTTGTACCATTATCGAAACTCACCCGAGTTTCTGTTAACCTTAAAATCTTTGATTTTATTCATTTCTATACTACCTGTGAAGCGATTTTTCCGATAGGGTTGTATCTTTCGACTACTTCTTTTGCGATCGGGCCTTTGGTAACGTTTCCTTTTGGAAGGCCTGTCTCTTCTTCTATGAGTACTGCTGCGTTGTCCTCGAACTCTACTCTCATGCCGTTAGGCCTCTGGAACTCCTTGGCCTGGCGTACGATGACCGCATCAAAGATCTGGTGTTTTACCTCTTGATCTCCTCTTAAAATCTTGACTTTTACTTTGTCACCGATTCCTGCGGTTTCTCTCCGGCTTCTTCTTCCTTTCCTGGACTTGACACCGATTATCTCGAGTTCTTTTGCACCGGAGTTGTCAGCGCATACAAGTTCTGCGCCGATATCCAATGTCCTTGTAATATTTGCTCCAAGCGGTTTCACGGTTTTACTCCTCTATTACTTCTACAATCATCGTTGACTTGGTTTTGGAGATAGGCCTGGTCTCAACTACCCTGACCCTGTCGCCTTCCTCTACTTCCAGTTCATCCGGGACATGCGACGTAATCTTAGTATTTCTACGCTCCTTTCTCTCATACTTGGGAACGTCCTCTGCATACCCCCATCTAACTGTAGCGGATTTCTGCATCTTTGTGCTTACAACTGTACCTACAAACTCGTTGCCTCTAAGCGGTACATCGGTTTCAATGTCGTATCCAGTCTGTTCTGCCAATTTTCTCACCTCTAAATCGAGACCCTGACCCGAAAAAACCTGCTCTTCGACAAGCGGTTTTCCTCCAGGCCGTTGAGAGTATCGAACTCAGTCGAGTCCCAGCGACACACCGTAACGGTGTAACAACAAGACAGAAAGTAAACTTTAAAAGGGTGGATAGGCCTGAGCCGGAAAACCTCCGGCAAACTTCAGAGGCCTTCAAACTTTTCAGGAATCCTCATCTTCAACCGGTCCTCCGGCCTCTTGTTGATCAACTCGCCATCGATTTCTACACGCGAATCCTCGAGTTGAAAGATAAATACGCCGTCTTTCTTCGAAACCTTCTTCCCGTCGATAACAAGCAGGTTACGGGTCTCATCGACTACAGCGCCTTCCAGGCCTTCAAGGTTTTCATCGCTATGCTCTGCCACCTCTACTTCGAGGCCTATCAGTTCATGCTTCGGAAGGTTTTCAGCGGTGCGCGGCATATATTCTCCAGGTTGAGGAATTCTTTTCTATCTGTCCCACTCGTTTTCGAGAAGGCCATAAAGCTTCAGATCCTGGTACTCTCCCTGTGTATATACGCTTTTCCTTCTTACTCCTTCCTCGGCGAACCCAAGTTTCTCCCATACCTTCTGTGAAGCAGGGTTCGATTCCAGGGCCTTCGCTGTCAGTCTGTGGTACCTCAGCTCCGAGAATGCGTGATCTATCAGTTCTGAGGCCGCTTCCGTGCCGTATCCTTTACCCTGTGCCTCAGGTTTCAGCCATATAACTATCGAGCCGGTTCCGCTGTACATGTCGTCAGGCGACAGCTCTATCATGCCCAGGGTTTCCTCTTCCCTGGTGATCATCAACCTTACCGACTCGTCGTCTCTATCAAGCACCACACCCTCATAGAACTCTTCTTCATGACCCCGGCTTATAGGGAAACGTATCGCCATACCATTCCGGATCTCAGGAAGATTTTTTACATCCCTCATAAACCCTGCATCTTCCTTTTCAACAGTCCTCAGATTAATCCTGTCGCCCTCAATAAATACTGGTCCCGGCATAATCCTTTACTTCGGTCTGAAGCGTAAAAAGGCCTTCGACTTACTTCACAGCCCTGACAACTTTGAAGTTTCCTTCTCTTTCAACCTCTTCAACCGAACCGAACTTTTGATTCAGCTCCTCCTCGTAGTTCATGTTCTGGTTGTAGACTATCCAGAACTCGCCGCCTTTTTTCAAGGAATTGTAGGCCTGTGTAAAGATTTTGCTGGTCACTGTTTTCCCTGCGTGGGTTGGCGGGTTGGAGACTATGTAGTCGAATTTCTTGTTCTTGAATCCGTCGAGGCAGTCCGCAGTCTTGATCTCCGAAAACTTCACATTGTTCCGCTCCAAGTTCTCCCGGGCGTACTTTGTTGCTCGGGCATTATCGTCTGTCAGAAACAGGTCGCAGCTGTAGCTTTTACCAATGAACGCGGAGACTGCGCCGTACCCGCACGCCAGATCCAGAACTTTCCCCGAAACGTTTTCCAGGTTTTCCAGTAGCAGCCTGGTTCCGTCGTCGAGTTTTCCGGCCGAGAAAAGTCCTTCCTCTGTAACGAACTCGGCTTCCACTCCGTTTACTTCTGCTTTGAAGTTTTTCGTGATTTCAGGCGGCAGCGGCGTATCGTTTTTTGTAAATCTGTAGGCTTTTACTGATCCGTCTCTCCCTGTTTTTTCTATTTCTCCGTACTGTTTCAGGAAGTCTCGATATCTTTTCAGGCCTGTCTTTTTTCTTCCCGCGATGTGGAGTTCGCCGTTGTCTCTGAGTTTTAATGCTGCTTCCGCCAGTCTGTTCTTTACCACGTCTACGTTTTCGTAGCCAGCAGGCGCGTAAATTATCTTGTCGAATTCTCCTTTTAGATCTTCTAAAGCAGTTTTTGAAACTTTGTAGTTTTCGAGACTGTTTTCCTCTGCGTTTTTTCTTGAGTATTCGCAGGCTCTGGCGCTTGTGTCCTGCATAACTGTTTTCTCTGCCTGTTCCCCGAGTACTATGCCGAGAAAACCGTAGTTTGACTGTACCACAAGTATCCTGTCTTCCTCGGCGTCTACTTTGTCCGATAGGAGAAGTTCTTCGTCTCTGAAACTGTTTTTGGAGTTAAGTCCGTCCGCTGAGTGAAACTTGTAGACTT
>JBKHHG010000014.1:0-19633 GCA_046539225.1 Candidatus Nanohaloarchaea archaeon | reverse complement strand
CAAGCACATCGCCCGGATATGAAGGCCCTCTAATATTCGGACTTAAGAATGTAAGCGACCAAACCTTTGAGATACAGGAAGGCGCCAGAATCGCCGAGATGGTCTTCAAACAGGCGGTTGGAGGCCTTGTTAGAGACTATGAGGGCCAGTGGCAGGGCGGACGAGTAAGTACAGAAGGAGAGGAAAAACAGATTTAGGCCTGAATATTTTTTGGTGATGATGAGAAAAGACATCGTCTGACAGGGTAACCTGGATGATGACGAAAGAACACCTCTGAACCCCTACTTTTCAAATCATTTTTTATACAGGGCCTGACAACTTATCCCTATGAGCAGGGATGAGCAGCTTTACGTCAGGCTTGAATCGCAGAACGAGCTACAGGACCGGCTGGGAGACGTCCAGTCCACTATCGCCAACATAAATAAAGCGCTTGAAGTACTTGAACAGGTCCGCTCCGTACGCGAAAACGCCATCAACAAATTATACGAAAACATCGCACACCTCGACGACTCCCTCGCCAACATAGAGTCAGGCCTCCCCGGCGTAGAGAACACGGAACCCGTCAACAGCATCGAACCATCCCAGTCAATGGAAATCGATGGCTCAGTACAGGAACTGCACTCCGAACTCGAAACACTTCAAAACGAACTAGAAGAACTCGGATAAGGCCTTAATCCCCTATCACCGACATTCTCTTCTCATACCCTATTCAGATAAATTATAGAGTTGCCGGAGGCAGGATTTGAACCTGCGAACCCCTACGGGAACGGATAACTCAGCGCTTTCAAGTTCATCGTTCTTCATCGTGAAGAACTTGCGGTACTTGAGTCCGTCGCCTTTGACCACTTGGCTACCCCGGCAAAGTATAGGCCTCTGATTCCGCCGGGTTGTCAAGATTTGAACTTGGCCGCCCCGGCAAGTCGTATAACATATAGTTCTAAGAAGTTTTTTGAAACATCAGGCCTTTTTCATCAGAACCGGACGTTGGTTCTCAAGGCGGCGTCTTCCGGACTGGGCTTTACAAGTTCGTATGAACGGTCCCTGACCTCGGCGAACTTCCCGCATCTTGGACACCTTGTGTAACCGGAGTGCTCCTCCCCTTCAAAGTTCTTGGTGTATCCGCAGGAACAGTCAACATAGGTATTGAGTTCATCCACTTCCAAGTCGATTCTCTCAAGAACAGTGCCTTTAGTAAAATGGTTGAACAAGGTCTGAAATCTCCTTGGATCGCACATCGAACTATTGATCCTGATATGTGCCGACCCGTTGGTCGAGTAACGGGAAAGATCCTGCATCAAATTGATCAAAACATTGCCAACTTTCTCCATCTATTCATTCCTCTCATCGATTAATTTTACTCCCCCGATCCCATACACTACAGTGCATCTGTTTACCTTTTCAAACTTTCCCCGACGATCAAAAAAATCGACACCGATAATACCAGTCCATTGAACAGAGGATCAAAACTTGAGAAAAACCCGAGGCCTTGAAAACCTCCGAAAGGATAGAAAACAGGGAGATAAGAAAAGGTCAGCGATTCCAGCAACAATGAACAACTATAACCGGTAAAAGTTGACTTTGACTTTTCTCGGTCCGTAATGCTCAGAACTATCAAAGAAAAGAACACTGCAGAAGTGAAGGATAACAGGACTCCCTCGTACTGGATCGGACCGGCATAAATCAAAACAATTGAAAGGCCTGGAACCAAAGCTCCAAGAACAGCGAATCGTTCATCCAGATCAAGAAGCTTTGAAACCGAAAAAGCAAACAAGGCCTGAGTCAATCCGATCATAAAGATAGTTTTTGAAGGCCTATCAGATTAAAGTTCTGGATACTCAAAATTTTCTCTCCAAGAATTCAAAGCCATGCCTTGCATGGCTTGTCGTGTGCCGCACCTCGTGATTGAAGGCGTTAGCGGGGCGTGGATTTGAACCACGGACCTCCGGGTTATGAGCCCGACGAGCACTCCTGGCTGCTCCACCCCGCTCTGTAAAGTTTGGGGGAAGAAATTCTTTTAAACGAGAAGGCCTTGGCATCCAACATTAATAGGTTTTCTTTCCGAAGTTTGTCTATGAGGATTCTGGGAGTTGATGAAGCGGGTCGAGGCCCTGTAATCGGATCGATGTTTGTCGCTTCTTTTGAGATAGATGGAGATAGAATTAACGAGCTTGAAGAGATCGGAGTCAAGGATTCGAAGAAGCTTTCAAATAAAAAGAGGGAGGAGATCAGAGAACAGCTCGATAGTATCGGAGATTTTACTTTGAAGGAGATTGAGGCCTCGCAGATCGATGAGATGAGAGAGGTAATGACTTTGAACGAGATCGAGCTCCAGGCCTTTGTAGAGGTTTTGAAGGATTCGGATGCGGACCGTTTCACTGTTGATCTCCCGGAGCCGGACGGCGATCGATTCATCAAAAAGATGAAGTCTGAGCTACCGGAAAAGTTCCGGGATAAAGAGTTTGTGGCCGAGCATGGTGCTGATGATGAATATCCTGAGGTCTCCGCTGCTTCCATCGTCGCGAAGTCGGCGCGTGAAAAACATGTTGAAAAGCTTCAGCAGAAGTACGGCTACGACTTTGGATCGGGGTACCCGCATGACAGGCCTACCATAGAGTTTCTGGAGAAGTTTATGGAAGAGAAGGGAGAGCTGCCTGAGGAGACAAGGATGTCGTGGAGCACCGCGGAGAAAATCGTCGATAAAAACAGACAGAAAAGCTTTGAGGAGTACTGAATCTTATGGAACTTCAACTGAATAAGTCCGCGGCCTATATTAGAGCAGGGGAAGAAGAACTCGAGGAACTGCATTCAGAGGCCTACTACGGTAAAATAAAAGATGGAAAACTGGTTTTAGCGCCTTCAGAAGTAACCCATATGATAGAGAGAGGTATAATCGAGCAGAAAAGCTTTGAGGAGGCCTACGACTTTTACTCGGAGCATGACTCCGACTTCAGGCAAAAATACGCGGCCTACAGCGATTTAAGGGAGAGAGGCCTTATAATAAAGACTGGTTTCAAGTTTGGAGCCCATTTCAGGGTTTACTCCCGCGGAGTCAATCCATATAAAGAGGATAAAGGCCGTAAAGAACATACAAAGTTTGTAGTCCACGCGGTAAGGGAGAACGAGGATATGAGCTTTCAGGAGTTGAGCAGAGCCGTCAGGCTCGCTAACAACATCAGGGCGGATATGATGTGGGCTGTGGTTGACTCAGAGGAAGACGTGACATATTACCGTGTCGACAGGAAAACCCCTTAGTTAGTAGAGACATAAGAGGGATAGACCTGGAGCATAACTCTTTCTCCTTCAAGCATTTTATCCATACTATCGCCTATAAGCACAGAATTTATATCTGAAAAGTCAAGGCCTTTAACAAAGTTTGCAGGAAACTCTTCTTCAACTAAAAGAGCCGCACTGTCGTCAACCTTCCTTGAACGATGTTTATCCCTGCCTTCTCCACTGTAAAAAGCCGGTAACTGGGTTCCTCTATCTATAGGAAGCTGGCCGGGGTGAACGTACAGCAGCTTTTGATCAAACTCTCTTCCAAGCTCATCCAGTACTTCAACTTCATTTTTGTCGATTGCTTTGTCCACTGGAAGAGTATAGGTGTTGAGGCCTCCTACGACCCCGTAATCAAAGCTTCTTTCTATATGAGGATTGTATCCGGTTATTTGCACAGGACTTATTGATGGATAATGCCTGAAAAACTTTTTGCTTCTCTAAACGCCGAGCGGGTTGAAGACACTGGTCTTCCTCCTGTATTTGTCGGCGAGTTTTTCACCGTAGTAGAGGCCTACAAGAAGACCGGCAAGATGCGCGGAGGACGCCATCATGCCTATCAACGGTAGCTGGACGCCTATCAGCTTCATTGAAAGATTAAAGACTTCAAGGCCTCCGAAGGCGTATACCGCGGTCTTTATCTTCATAGGGACTACGAAGTAGAGCAGTACTTCTGCATCTGGATAAAGCCTGGATACTGCTCCAACGATTGCGACTACTGCGCCTGATGCTCCTACTGCGAGGCCTGCTGTCTGGGGAGTGCCGTGAAGCAAGATGAGTAAATGGTAGAATCCGACGTAGGCGAGGCTTGCGATAAGGCCTGATGCAATGTAAAGTTTTAGCATCTTTTTTCCGCCTATCAGCCGTTCCAGCGGCGTTCCGAAGAAGTAGAAGGTCACCATATTCGCAAATATGTGGAAAGGTGCCGCGTGTAACAGCATAACTGTCAGGAGGCTCCAGGGTTTAAGCAGGAGCTCCGAGACTTCAGGATTCAAAACAAGCAGGTCGAAGAAAAGGTTTTGAGGTATTAGATACTGTAGTATAAAGCTTAAAGTTGTTAAACCTATTATGGCGAGCGTATAGTTGGATTTAAGCGTTTTCAGTATGTCTTTTCCCAAACCTTGTTTTCTTTTTTTGTATTTTGCGGGCTTTTGAGGGCCTGAGGTTTTTGAGGCCTGGTCTTTTTCATCGTTTTTTTCCTCGAACCATTCCTCTCCTGTATCGGATTCGTTGAGGCCTTGGCAGTCGTGGTTTTCCGGTAAACGGTGCTCTGGGCAGAACTTTTCGCCGCAGTAGCGACAGGTGAAGCTCATTGATTCCTTTCCGCATTCGGAGCACTCAACCATGCACAAGCTTTCGGAGCTTCTTTTATCAACCTACCCGAAACAGTTAGAAAAGTCGAGGCCTATACTTTAACTGCTATGAATATAGAACAGTCAGCCTTTCTGGTCGGGAAGATACTTCTCGGCGGATACTTCGCGTTCTCAGGCCTAAACCACTTTATGCAGAGCCGTGAAATGTCCGGCTGGGTCGAAAGCAAAGGCCTTCCACAGCCCCAGGCACTGGTCTATCTCAGCGGTCTACTCCTGATAGCAGGAGGCCTCACAATCATCGCGGGTTTCTACCCGGTTATAGGGATTATAGGCCTTGCAGCGTTCTTGATAGCAGTAAACGTAACGATGCACGACTTCTGGAATCTTGAGGAAGGAAGACAGGATCAGATGACACATTTCCTCAAAAACACTGCTTTGCTGGGGGCTTTGCTGATGCTTGTCGGCGCTGATTGGACAGTCTATGGACTGGGCACAACTTTAGGCCTTATCTGAAGACTTGAAAAGTTTAAAGCCGGGAGGAGATTTCATCTCCCAGTTTTTCTATTTTTACTCTTTCCTGCTCGGTCGAGTCACGATCCCTTACCGTGACAGTTTCAGGCTCTTCCTCCAAAGTTTCGTAGTCGACTGTGACGCAGTAAGGCGTGCCGACCTCGTCCTGACGCCGGTAACGTTTTCCGATGTTGCCCGTGTCATCGTACTTAACGGATAAACCTTCCTCTCTCAACATCTCGGCAACTTCCCGGGCTTTCTCGCCGAGGCCTTCCTTATTCATTAACGGGAATACAGCAACCTGTGTTGGGGCCACAGACTCCTTGAACTTCAGGACGGTTCTCTCCTCTTCGTCCACTCGGTCCTCCTCGAATGCGTGGAGTATCAGTGCGTATACTGTTCTGTCGACTCCGAAGGAGGGTTCCACCACGTGAGGCGTGAAATGTTCGCCGGATTCCTTGACCTCTTTTGTCTCGAAGCCGGCTTTCTCCGCTGGGATCATAAAGTTCTCTCCATCGAGCTCGATCATCACCTCGTCGTCCTCAAAAGCATCTGGATCATCCTTTACAAGCTCTTCAAGTTTTTCAACTACTTTCTCCGATTGTTCTCCGAACTCAGGCCCGAAGTAGCCCATATCCGGGTTCAGCTCCTTGACCTCCCTTACTCTAGGCTCGTCGTACTCCCTGAAGACCTGGAAGTCTTTCCCGTCTCCCGAGTGCTTGCTGTGCTTTGAAAGATCGTAGTCGCCTCTGTACGCGAATCCCGCGATTTCAAGCCATTCATTCTCTTCGCTTCCGATATCGGCCTCGGCATCCCAGCAGTCCTCGGCGTAATGCGCTCTCTCGCCTTTCTGGTGCTGCCTGAACCTGAAACGGTCCATATCAAGGCCTATCTCCACGTACCACTTCTTCGCAACGCCAAGATAGTATGCAACCCATTCCTGAACCGCTTCTTGCTCTACAGCCTCTTCAACAGTCATGTAAACGTATCCCGAGTTTTCCCTCTGGTTTTCAGCAGGGTAAAGCTTCAGCTCCACGTCTTTAACACTTGAAAGATCTGGATCATCGTTTTCAGGGTCGATAAAGTGCTCGAGCTCTGCCTGAGTGAATTCTCGGGTTCTTACAAGGCCTTTCCTCGGCGAGATCTCGTTTCTGTAGGCCTTGCCGATCTGTGTGATTCCGAACGGGAGCTGGCGGGCGTACTCCTTTAAACGCGGGAACTCGACGAATATTCCCTGCGCGGTCTCAGGCCTCAAGTATCCTTTTTCCCCGTTTCCAGGCCCTATACCTGTCTCAAACATCAGGTTGAACTCCTCTACTGGTTCGCCCGTAAGTTCGTGGCCGCAGCTTGTGCAGAAGAGATCGTGATCCTCGATCAGAACCTCTATCTGATCGGTTGAAAGGCCTTCCGCCTCGTCGATATCAGTATTGTTTTCGACCAGGTGGTCGGCCCGGATCGAGGCACTGCATTCAGGGCATTTGACTATCATGTCATCGAAGCCGTCTAAATGGCCTGAGGCCTCGAATACCGGTTCCGGCATGACTGTAGGAGCATCAATCTCCCGGTGCCCAAGCTTTGTGGAAAAACGTTTCCTCCAGCTGTCCTCTACTTTTCTCTTGAGTTCCGCGCCTTCCGGTCCAAAGCTTTGAAACCCTGCGACTCCGCCGTAGGCCTCGCTGGACTGGAAAAAGAATCCGCGTCTCTTCGCAAGCTCTGACACCTTATCTCCAAGTTCCGCCATAAACACAATTAGAGGCCTTGAGATTTTTATAACAGGCCAAAGCCTTTTTCTAAAGCCGGATCCAACTCTAATGTATGGAAAATATGCAGGGCAGCAAGGTGCTCCTCAGGACGGACCTCAATCTCCCGTTGAAAGGCGGCGAGCCCCAGAAAACCTTAAGATTCGAGAAGTATATTGAAACGGTGAGAAAGCTGTCGGAGCAAGGCGCAAAGACTGCTGTGCTCGCCCACCAGGGAAGGCCTGGAAGAGACGACTTTACATCGCTGGAGAAACATGCTGAGCTTTTGAGGCAGGAACTTGACACAGAAGTTCATTTCGTGGAGTCGATTCTAAGCGGAGAGCTCCAGAGAACCGTCGAAGAAATGAGCGAGGGAGATGTGGCGTTGCTGGAGAACGTCAGGATGATGTCAGAAGAACTGAAAAACATGCCTGGAGATAAACACGCCGACGACTTCTACCTGGCAAAGGTTTCCCGCGGCTTCGACCTCTACATCAACGACGGTTTCTCAGTCGCCCACCGATCGCAAGGCTCGATCGTAGGCATCCCACAGCTGCTTGAATCAAGGCCTGGACCCGTGATGAAAGAAGAACTAAAGAACTGCCGAAAAATAGGAGAAGAGTTCGACTCAGGTGTTTTAGTGCTCGGAGGAGAGAAGCCCTCGGACCTGATAGGTATTGTAGAGGCCTTGATCGACTCTGTCGACAAAGTCCTGCTCGGGGGAGTCCCAGGCGAAGTCGCACTGATCTCCCAGGGCCACGACCTCGGGGAAAAACAGGACTGGATCGAGGAGAGAGGCCTTGACGAGAGACAGGATGAGTTCGCCGAGCTTATAGAGAAGCACCGGGAAAAATTTGAGCTGCCTGAAGACCTGAAAACCGGTTCCGGGAACACCAGGGTGGAAAAAGTTGAAGGTATGACCTGGGACATCGGTGAAAAGACCGCGGAAAGATACGCTGAAATCATAGAAAAGGCGGAAGCCGCGCTTATGAAAGGCCCTATGGGAGCTTTCGAAGACTATCCTGAAGGCACGCAAAATATCTTGGAAGCCTTGAAAAAATGTGGAGGATTCACCGTCATGGGTGGAGGCCACACATCGTCGCTGGTCAAAGAGTTCGGTTTCTCGATGGACGACTTCGACCACGTATCGATTGCGGGAGGGGCCTTCGTAAGAACAGTCTCCGGCGGAGAACTACCTGCGGCAGAAGCCCTTGACATTTAAACCCTTTACAGCGAGTTGAGGCCTATGAAAACAGAAAAGCGAGGAAAAGGAGAACCCGAGTTCACCGTAATAGGATCAATCCACGGAGACGAACCCGCAGGAAAAAAGGCGATCGAAAAAATCCTGAAAGAAGGCCTCAACTTCAAGAAACCTGTAAAATTTATAGTAGCGAACGAAGAAGCCCTTGAAAAAGATCAGAGGTTTTTAGACACCGATCTGAACAGGAGCTTCCCCGGAGACAGAGGCAGCGATTCTCATGAAGAACGGCTTGCGGCTGATATACTTGAAGAAGTCGGAGACTCAAAGGTTCTCGACCTTCACACTACTCGCTCATTCGACAGGCCTTTCGCAGGTACAAAAAGCTTTGAATACCCAGAGATGGAAATGATAGAGGCCTCGGGCGCAGAGTACGCCGTAAAGTTCGAGGAAGGCTCCGAAACACTGACAGACTTCGTCACAGGTATAGTCGTGGAGACAGGCCTCCAGCAAAGCGATCAGGCGATTGAAAACGCTGTAAAAGTTATCAAAAACTTTCTGGCCTACTTTGGAGTTATAGAAGAAGAGTTTGAGGCCGTGGATCCTGAAAAATTCGTCCAGAAAGAGAAAGTCGAGGGCGACTACGAGTTTTTAGCTGAGAATTTTTCACAGGTGGAGAAAGGCCAGGTCTACGCCCGGAGGAAGGGCGAAGAACTTGTGGCGGAAGAAAGTTTCTACCCTGTCCTGATGTCGACAAACGGTTATGAAGGAGTGCTGGGTCATAAAGCCGAGAGAGTCGAGTAGTTATTTCAAAATTTGCTGCAAGATTAAATTTAGAGGACGACAAAAATGCCAGAAATCGATCCATGGGGCGACGTCGAGATAGGAGACTACAGGGAGAAAATGCAGAGGTTCGGGATAGACCCGATAGAAGAGGTAGAGGACCGGCTGCCCGACAACAAGTTGGTCAGGAGAGGTATAATCTTCGGTCATAGAGGCC
Source organism: Candidatus Nanohaloarchaea archaeon (assembly GCA_046539225.1). Lineage (GTDB taxonomy): Archaea > Nanohalarchaeota > Nanosalinia > Nanosalinales > Nanosalinaceae > B1-Br10-U2g21. The sequence continues at coordinate 10,600 of JBKHHG010000014.1, read as the reverse complement.
TTGACGACTTTCTGGATGCGAAAGAGGATGGAGAGGATTTCGCGATGATGACCGGGATCATGCCTTCCGGGATCTTCCATTTCGGCCATAAAACTGTAGTCGATCAGATCTTGATGTATCAGGAGATGGGAGCAGAGATCACGATTACAGCTGCGGATATCGAGGCCTATAACACCCGGGATATGTCTCTGGAAAAGTCCCGTGAGCTCGTGATCGAAGAGTACCTGAAGAATTATGTTGCGTTAGGCCTTGAACTGGATAAAGTCGATTTCTATTTCCAGAGTGAGGGCGGCAACGACTACCATTTGAAGAGCAAGCAGTTTGCTAGGCATTTGACGCAGAACGAGGTGGAGTCGACTTACGGCAGCGCAGCGCCAGGAAAGATTACTTCTGCTTTAACTCAGTACACCGATATTTTGAGGCCTCAGTTTGATTCGCCCAAGCATACGGTGGTGCCTGTCGGCGTCGACCAGGATCCTCATATCAGGTTGACGCGTGAAGTCGCGAGAAAGTATAGAGACGCTGACTTCTACAAGCCCTCCAGCACTTACAACAAGTTCATGCGAGGCCTTCAAGGAGGCAAAATGAGCTCCTCTGATCCGAAAAGCTACATCGCGTTGACTGACTCGGTCGAAGACGCCAAGAAAAAGATTGACCAGGCAAAGACCGGCGGCCAGGACTCGCTGGAAGAGCACAGAGAAAAAGGCGCTGATATAGAAGATGACATGGTCTTTGAACTCCTTACTTTCCATCTAATTGACGACGACAGCGAGCTTCAGAGGATCAGGGAAGAGTACTCGAGCGGAGAAATGCTTTCAGGAGAGCTGAAGCAGATCGCAAAGGATAGAATCGAGGAATTTTTGTTAGAGCATAAGGAGAGAAGGGACGAGGCCTCGGAGAAAGTTGAGCAGTTTCTGGCTCAGAAGTGAAACCTGAAGTTTAATATTCAGGCCTCGAGAACATCACTTTATGCTTCCGGAGATGATTCTCGAGGAGGAGGAGCAGCACGAATACACCCGCCTGGTCATCGCTGGAGGCCTTTCAGCAGTAGCAGGATTTTTATTTGCACAGGCCCTGTTTCCATCCCAGAAAGCAGTTCTTGCACCTGTATTCGCCTCAATACCGTTAATTTATCCGTTGATGACATACTATCTTGAGGAGGAAAGCCATCCAGAGTTCTTCACTGAGACTTCTGTCTATGCATCTCTCTTCATTGGTATAACTTCCGCATTTTTCGCAATATCATTTTTTACTCCTGAAAGCTTTGGTATACAGCTTGAGCTCCTTGGAGTATCTGGCTACGCCACAGCAGAGGCCTCGTTCCTTTCAGTTCTTGTCAACAACTTTACGGTCTTTACAGGCATACTGCTCGCTTCTTTCATTCTTGGATCGGCTGGAGCGTTTATACTTGTCTGGAACGCCTCAGTGCTCGGCGTATTCTTCGCACATCTTGTAAGGGATCTTTCAGGCCTTGAAGCCGTTGTATCAACTTCTTCACCTCTGGCCTATCTTCCTCACGCCTCGCTTGAAATGACAGGGTTTATAGTTGCGGGCATACTCGGCACAACGGCTTCCGCATCGGTCTACAGAGAACACTGGGGCCTTGAACACTGGAAAAAGTTACTGAAGCTGCTCGGCGTCGGCATAGTTGCTATCATTGCCGGGGCTTTCATCGAGACCGTCTAAATCTTTTAAAGCTACCTCGTTGTCTGTTATCTCAAGTTCCTGGTCTTCATTGCTGTAGCCGAGGCCTTTCATCTTTAAAACGTCGAGCACGGTGCTTTTCTCTTTTTTCTGGAGCCTGAGGATTCCGTCGACGACGAACTCCGCGATCTCGTATCTGGATGGCTGTCCTTCCATGGAGAAAGGTACTTCTGCGATGAAAAGTGCTGAGGCCTCTTTTTCTTTTAGCCTGCTGATCAATGCGTCTGCATGCTCTCTCATCACCGGTTCGGCGTCGAAGATCATGAGATACTTTGTTACTGTGTCGAAGACGACTCTGTCGGGCTCGAACTCGTTCAGGTTTCTTCTCAGGCCGTCTACTACTTTCTCCGGTTCGAAGACCTGGCCTCCGCTCCCGGCTCTCATCAGGTCGGTGGCCTCCTGGATCCTGAAGTTCTCCGACTCTGGGTCATGGCCTCGGAGCTCTGCCGACTCCTTGATTTCTTCGGGGGCCTGTGTCAAGGTGATGTAGAGGCCTTTCTCTCCGTTTTCAACGCCTTCAAATATGTAGTCGACAGCTACCGCGGATTTTCCTGTGCCGGGCGGTCCTCCAAGCAGAAGAATATAGTCTTCCGGAACCTCTACAAGCTCCTTAAGGCCTTCGATGCCGGTGTCAAAACTCATAGCTAAAGTTTGGCGTTCGGTGTTATTAAAACTCGGTCAACCTATAAAAAAATCCGCTTCAAATTCTGCGGTGTGAAACTCTCTCAACAGGCAAAAAAAGTATTTGAGCGTTTGAAAAGCGCCAAACAGCTTCACTTCGAAGAGCTTCAGGAGGAAGGCCTCGACCAGTCAATGGTCGCCCGCTCTGCCAAAGAGCTTGAGGAGAAAGGCCTCGCAGAGATATCGGAGGAAGAAGAGGTGGCCTACGAACTTACAAAGAAAGGAAGAAACGTTATAAGAGAGGGATCGCCCGAGTACCGGTTGAAAGAGATTTTAGAGGAAGGCCCCAAAGAGTTCTCCGATATAAATATTCCGGCAGACGTTGCAGTAGGAAAGGCACGGGAAAAAGGCTGGATAGAGATCGAGGACGGTGTTGTAAGCCTCACAGGGGAAGGAGAAAGAGTAGCTACGGATGAAGTAGTTGAACAGCTTGAAGACGAGAACTTTGGAGCCGACCACGTTGAGAGAGGCCTTGTGGATAGGATAACGGAAGTTACAAGGATTTTAAAGCTTACACGTAAAGGAGAACAGGTTAAAACCGAGAATATCGAGGAAGAGTTCAACGTCGAGGCCCGTACAGAGTCCGAGGAGATCGGAAAGAAACATTTCTACCGCCAGGTCATGGACGAGGCCAGAGATGTCTGGGTAGAGATGGGTTTCCAGGAAATGCAGGGAGACTATATCGTTCCAGGCTTCACGTGCTTTGACTCGCTGTTCATCGCCCAGGACCACCCCTCACGAGATCTCCAGGACACGTTTTTCGTGGAAGACCCTGAATCATCTGATCTGGAAGAGTTTGGAGGCCTGGTTGAGAGAATCGAGGAAGTCCATGAAAACGGTGGCGATACCGGAAGCAGGGGCTGGGGATACGACTGGAGCCGTGAAGAGGCCTCGAAGAATGTTCTGAGAACTCATACTACCGCGACATCAGTGGAGAAGCTTATAGAGTTAGAGGAAGAAGACCTTCCAGCAAAATACTTTATTGTCTCCAGGGCCTTCAGGAACGAGACTGTTGACAGGACGCATCTCGCGGACTTCGACCAGACGGAAGGCATAGTAGTAGGAAAAAACTTGAACTTTGCACATCTCAAGGGTTACCTGACAGAGTTCTTCGAGAAAATGGGGTACTACAAGTTCCGACTGGTGCCGTCATACTATCCATACACCGAAATGAGTGTAGAAATACAGGTCTGGGATAAAGAAGAAAACGAGTGGCTGGGAATGGGGGGCGCAGGCCTCTTCCGTCCCGAAGTCGTGAAGCCGCTCCTCGGTTTTGAAGCAGTGGTCCTTGCATGGGGCATCGGCATCGGAAGAATAGGAATGAGGTCTGCAGAGCTTGAAGACATCAGAGGCCTCTACAGCAACGACAAACAGAAAATCTATGAGACTCCTCTCTGGAATCCCCAGAGGTGAACCTAAAGTGCACGGAATCAAGATTTCTCTGATTAATCACCATGGAGGCAGAGATTAAATGTTCGAAAATCAGGGATTTTCTGGACATGCAGAAAATCGCGGAGGCGATCTTTGAATGCCACACATTCAGATAAACAAACACGAGTTCGACGACCTTGTAGGAGCCAAAGTAACCGACAAAACGCTTAACGAAGAGGCCTCATTCCTCGGAGTCCACTGGAACCACGTCAACAAGGAAAAATGGGATATAGAAGTATACCCCAACAGACCCGACCTGCTCTCCGTAGAAGGCCTCGCCCGGGCGTACAGAGGCTACTTCGAAAAAGAGACCGGACTGCAGGAGTTCAACGTCGAAGAAGGATCTGTAAAACTCAAGAAACATGATTCCGTCGAGGAGGTCAGGCCTCACATCGCATGCGCCGTAATAAGGAATATAGAGCTTAACGAGAAAATAATCAACGGTTTGATCCAGCTACAGGAAAAACTGCATGTATCCTATGGGAGGCAGAGGGATAAACTGGCGATAGGCCTCCACGACATGTCGGAAATCACCGCCCCGTTTACTTACAAAGCTGTCGACCCTGAAGAAGTTTCTTTCAGGCCTCTTGAACATGACAGCGAAGTACACCTTGATCAGATCCTGCAGGAGCATGATAAAGGCCAGGAATACGCCTGGATACTGGAAGGCGAGGACCAGTACCCTGTAATAGTTGATTCAGATGATAAAGTACTGAGTTTCCCGCCTATAATCAATAATCAGTTGACGGAAGTTGAGAACGAGACCGAAGATATCTTTATCGATGTAACAGGCAAGCATGAGGAGACGGTGAAGAAGGCCTTGAACATTCTCGTCGCAGCATTGAGTGAAAGAGGCGGAGAGATTGAATCTGTGGAAGTTGACGGGGAAGAGATGCCTGATCTCGAGCCTGAAACGTTTGAGCTTGATCTGGAGTACGTGAACAGTGTTTCAGGCCTCGACCTTGATTTAAAGCAGGTTAAGCAGAGGCTGGAGCAGATGCGTTACGGAGTAAGTATGGAAGACGGTTTCAGCGTGGAAGTCCCGGCTTACCGGACTGATGTGATGCACCAGTACGACCTGATAGAGGATATAGTGATCGCGTATGGCTACGAGAACATTGAACCGGAGCTGCCGGAGGTCGACCAGGATGGAGGCCTCACTGAGCTTTCACGGTTTACAGATGAGTTGAGAGAGATAATGCTGAGATCCGGGGTTCTGGAAGCCAACACGTATGTCCTGACGAAGAAAGAGGATCTGTACGGCAAGATGGAGGTTGAAGAGTTCGATGAACAGGTCGAGCTTGAAAACCCGATGACAGAGGAGTACTCAACTGTTAGAAGCTATCTGGCTCCAAGCCTTTTCGCAGTACTTCAGGAGAACAAGCACAACGCCTATCCACAGGAGTTCTTCGAGGTTGAGGATGTAGCCGTGAAATCTGATAACTACAAGGGCTCAGAGAACAGGAGGAAAGCCGCTTACATCGCGGCGGGAGAAGTCGACTACAACCAGGCCCGGGCAAAACTCCAGTCCCTTGAACGAGACCTTGGAGTAGAGCTAAAGCTTGAAGAGGCCTCGAAAGGATTCCATAAAACCTCACGGTCAGCGAATATATTCTTGAATGGTGAGAAAATGGGTTTCATAGGAGAGTACTCGGAGAAAGTCGCGGAAAACTGGGGGCTTGACCAGAAAGCCGTGGGATTCGAGTTAGACGTCGAAAAGTTTATGGAGCTGCTGTAACAGCAAGAAAAATGGGAAATCCCGGGTTTGAAAGGTTCAGGCCTTTTCAACTTCTTCAGGCGGGATGATAATCCACGCAAGGATGTAGGCGAAGAGGCCTGTTCCCCATGTTGAAAGTATCAGTAACGCTGTCAGTACCCTGACCAGGGAAGGATCGAAGTCGTATACCTCTGCGATCCCGCCGCATACTCCCGCGACCATTCTATCAGATTCGGATCGGTAAAGCCTGTTTTCTGCCATAGAGAAGAAACAGGTGGGAAAGCTTTAATCTTTAATTAAAGAGAAAAAGAGGGTTTAACGGAGGTCCTTTTCCCGCGGCTGATCGTAGCTGTGAAGCTCTTCTTCGTCAAACCAGATCTCTATCTCTTCCTCCGCCTCTTCAGGCTCCGCCGACGCGTGGATAATGTTCTTGTGAAGCGAGCCGGATTCGTCCGCATGCGCAAAGCTCATATGCGCGAAACGGCCTCTTATCGTCGCGGGCGAGGCCTCTCTCGGATCCGTTTCCCCTACAATTTTTCTCACGTTCTTCACAGCGTTGACACCTTCCAGAACCATTGCAACCACAGGCCCAGAACTCATGTACTCCTCGAGACGGTCGTAGAAATCCTTGTCAACGTGCTCGCTGTAATGCTCCTGCAGGATCTCCTCATCGGCCCAGACCATCTTCATGCCGATGACCTTGAAGCCGGCCTCCTCAAAAGTAGTCAAGATTTCGCCCATGATACCTCTCCTCACAGTATCAGGTTTCAAAGCAACAAAAGTACGTTCAATGTGTTCATCCATGCCAGATATCACCTGTAAAAAAGTTTTAGAGGCCTAAATTTTTAACCTACTCGTCTATCTCGTAACGGTAAGTATCCTCACAGCCCAAAAGATCGACCTCTTCTTGCTCAAGCCACTCATCACCGCTTCTATTATCGTAAGAAGCTTCGGAAACCCAGTCCATACCCTCCAAACTTTTATCCTCGCAGATGTTGTAGGCCTGAAGCATCAACTCCGACTCAACCCTGCGGTAATAGTTCTCCGTGCCTTCCTCAGGCTGAGTATAATTATTATAGTTATAGGTCTCGTATGTAGGCTTCTCAATCCCGATACAGATTCCTGCATCTATTCCAACGCATTCATGAGATACCTCGGTGTAACCCACTTCAACGCTGCCGCCTGACATCAAGTTGTTCGCCGCGGCAAAACCCGCCACGAGAACCACACAAAGGCCTAAATAAAACAGGTTTCTTTCCAGGCCTGAATCAAAATCACGGTCAGGGATTTTATCCTTCAAATCCATAACCTGTTTTTGTGGCAAAGGTTTGAAATAAAGCACGGTTTTATCAATTCCAGTTTTCGAATATTTTTGTATGCAAGTAGGAGTAATTGAAGGCGATGTAAACACTTCTTCGTTCAAGTTCAGAGCAACTGAAAAAGTAGGAAAGTTCGACTTTGTATCGGTCAAGAGCAACGGCAACTGGATCCTTGCCCAGGTCGACGAAGTAACCAAACACAAAGACGGAGAGACCACAGCAACAGCCAACATCATAGGCTACAGGGATAAAGGCCTTACAAGGGCGCCGCGGCATGTGATCGACCCAGACTCTATCGTATACCAGGCGGACCAGGAACTGATCTCCGATACCTTGGGCCTGAACGATAAAGGCCTCAAGGTCGGGAACCTGGAAACCAACGAAGATATAGATATAATGGTGGATCCCGACGACTTCTACAAGCATTTCGCGGTTCTGGCGCAGACAGGAGCCGGTAAGTGTGTGACTCCTGCTACTGATATTTTGATGAGTGACGGCTCTCTAAGAGAGATCAGGGATGTTTTTGAGAGTTCGGATGTGGTTGTAGAACGCTCAGAGGATGACGAATTGAGAGCTTTAAGCGGTTGCAGTGTGAAGGCCTTAAATGATGATTATGAGTTGACGGATGCCGATGCGGTCTATGCTTACAGGAAAAAATGTGAATTTATTTTGGAGATAGAGACTGAGTCAGGTAGAAAGATTGAGGTAACCCATGAACATCCTTTGATGGTTGCTGAGAAAAATTATGGTTTTGAAGAGGCCTCAAAGCTGGAAGAAGGTATGCATATTGCCGTTCCAAGAGGGATAGACAGTAGAGTTGTTTCAAATGATATCAGTGTATCAAATGATTTAGAGGAAAAGAGTCGAGGCGAAAGCGACCGTAGAAAAAATCTGAATAACCAATTTAGTAAATTTGAGGATATGAAATCTAACGGTGCTAGTATTGGAGAGATTAGTTCTGAGTTGGATATCGGGAGATCAACTATTGAGAATTGGATGTATCAAGATAGTGAGCCTGAGTTGAGTCAGGGTTTTGCCTTAGAGCAAAGAGAGCAGGCTATAGAGATTCCTGATGTATTCGAGGCTGATCTTGCTGAATTTCTTGCTTTAGTGATTAGCGAGGGCACTGAACAGCAAAGTAGTAGTTATAGAATAATTTTCACTAATGATGATATCAGGCTGATTGAAAGATTTGAAGAGTTGTCTGAAAATCTATTTGGGCTGGAACCAAGTTCAATAGGGTCAAATGCTAGATATATTGATTCTAATGCTTTGAGGCATTTCTTGGAGGATATAGGTTATCAGACTTTGGAGAGGTCAAGAGGTAAGGAGATACCAGATAGAGTTTTATCTTCGGATAGAATTACGCAGAAGAGATTCTTGAGAACATACTTTGATGCAGAGGGATGTATGGAAGATCATGAAGTAACTTTGAGTACAGCTAGCCCTGATATAATGAATCGGATTGGATACATGTTGCTCGAATTTGGTATAGTACCTAGATTTTCAGAGAGAGTAAAAGAAGCGACTAATTCAGAGCACAACGGTGATAAATATTGCAGAATAGCGATTAGCGGTAAAAACCAAATGCAGAAATTCTCTGAAGAGATAGGGTTTGGAATAGAAAGAAAACAGGAGAAACTAGAGAAATACCTAGAATCGGTCGAGGGAAATACAAATGTAGACGTCATACCGATAGAAGGAGAGTATCTGAAGAAAGAAAGAGAAAAAGTAGGCCTTTCTCAGAGGGAATTAGCAGAAAAAATACAGTCACATTCAACACTAGTCTCACTGTATGAGAGAAATGAGAGAAGGCCTTCAAGGGAAAAGATGTCTAAGATGGCTGGAGAGCTGGACTCAGAGATTTACTCCAAGCTGGGTAACTCAGATCTAATGTGGGATAAAATAGAATCAATCGAAAGGAAAAACCATCAAGGATATGTCTACGATATAACTGTCCGAGATCATCACAACTTTATAGCTGGAAGAGGAGGGATAGTAAGTCACAACAGCTATACAGTAGGGGTTTTAATCGAGGAAATGCTTGAACACGACTTTCCTGTGATTGTGCTGGATCCTCACGGAGAATACTCTTCGCTGAAGAGGCCTAACCCGGAAAGCGATGAATCCCGGGGCTACAACGTTAAAGAATACTCTCCAAACACTGATATCAACCGTGAGGCCTTGCCTCTGTCTTTTTCATCCGTAAACCTTGATAAAAAAGAACTTACGACACTTATACCGGATTCGCTGACGAATTCGCAGATGGGGGTGCTTTACAACGCCCTGAAACGTTTGAAGGAGAAAGAGGATGACTATAACTTGCTTGACGTTCAGGACGCGGTTTCTCAGGAGGATTCGACCGCTAAATGGAATTTGCTTAATTATCTGGAGCAGCTGGAGGATTCAGGCCTTTTCTCCGAGAATCCTGTGGATCTTCAGGAGCTTGTGGAGCCTGGGAGGGCGACTATAATTAATTTGAAGGCTGTTGAGCCTGAGCCGACTGAGATGGCGGCTTACATGCTGGCCAAGAAACTTTTTGATCTGAGGAAGAGGAACCAGATACCGCCGTTTATCATGGTGATTGAGGAGGCGCACAACTTCACGCCGGAGAAAGGGTTTGGACAGGCCGTTTCCAATCCGATTATGAGGAAGATTGCCTCTGAAGGTAGAAAGTTCGGTCTGGGGGTTGGTGTCATCAGTCAGAGGCCTGCGAGGATCGACAAAAACGTTCTGTCACAGGCTAACACCCAGTTCATTTTGAGGGTGACAAATCCCAACGATCTGAAGGCTATCTCAAAATCTTTTGAGGGGGTTACGTCAGAGATAGAGGACATGATCAAGTCATTGCCTCCGGGTGTCGCGTTCCTCCTCGGCAACGATTACCCTGTTATGACCGATGTAAGACTAAGAAAGTCGATGCACGGCGGCGAGACCCAGACATCGGAGAACTACGTCGAAAAGGAAAACATCAAAGTCTTCCAGGCCTCCAAAAGCCTTCAGGACGTCGAGTCAATGTACAACGAAAAGTTTTCCGTGGCCTACTACCCGCTCTACCTCGTGGAAAATGACTCGGCCCGTATCCTTGTCGATGGAGTAAAGGGAGAGGTAAAAGCCGAGAAACAGAAGCTTTCAGGCCTTGAAGAAAAGGTTTACAGTCTTGTGGATCAGGGAATGGCGAAAGGAGCGATCGTCGAGGAGCTTGATATATCTGTGGCGAAGGCCGCCTCTATAATCGAGTCTCTTGAGGGTAAAGGCCTTGTTAAACGCGGCGAGACTCGGGAGTCTATCCTGGACGCGGATCTTGACGAGGAAGCCGTTGAGAAGGACAGCCTGATAGAGTTCAAGGTTTCAGAGGAAGAGGTTTCGGATGAGTTCACCGGCGAGATTTCCAGGGTCAGGTTTCCCTACTACAGGTCTGACGAGACTGTTTACGACCCGTTGCTGGAGAAGGAGATTTAGGCCTCTCCTCTTTTAAAGTTTTCAGCTACAGTTGTTTTTTGCGGGGTCCGTGGTCTAGTTGGTTATGACGTCGCCCTTACAGCAGGACTTTACTTCAGGAGGTAACTGTTGGGTTCTCAGAACCCATCCGGATAGCCGCTTGATCCTGGCAGGCGAGGCGAAGATCCCCAGTTCGAATCTGGGCGGACCCATATCTCGCTGGGCAACTTTCGAGGCCTTTATCGGCACCCAGGATTAGTTACTACCGAAAGGTAAATAAAAGTGGAGTGGTTATTAATGTATAGAG
>JBKHHG010000013.1:0-20300 GCA_046539225.1 Candidatus Nanohaloarchaea archaeon | reverse complement strand
AGGCTGAGGGAACAGGGTGAGATTGACGGTGTCAACCTGTTGAATGCGAGCGGGGAGTCGGCGCAGCAGTCAATCAGCCATTTCCACTTTCATCTGGTGCCGAGGAAAGAAGGCGAAAACTTGGATCTCTGGCCTGAGACCGGGTACAGTGGGTCAGGTGGCGAGGCCTACGATTTTTTCAAGGAGATACTGGATTTTTGAAGGGTTCAGTCGTTGAAGATTCTTTTATCGATTGACCAGAAGATACAGGCGCCGATGAACTGTGTCGCTACAAGGTTGAGCTGGACCGGCAGGTTGAAGATGTCGAGGACTGTCATCGGGAGCAGCATTACAAGAGTGGAGAGCTGCCAGCGGCCGTGGTATGTCAGGTATTTTCTTTTTTCGAATCCTCGGTAGAACTCTCTGAAGCTGAATGATGGAAGCTCCATAAACTTGGATTGATGGCAAGTAAGAAAACTTTTCCGGAGGCCTCTCTCTTTTTCAATCTACAGCAGTAATAGCTCTATATGCTGGAGTTCCTGTGGCAGTACATCGCTGGCCCGATAGTAGCCGAGGCCTTGAACGGTTCAGCGACTTGGAAAGGTGTTGAGGCCTTGGCTGGTTACAATATGTACAATACTGTTCTCTGGGGTTTTACGGCTGTCCTCGGTGTCTACATACTTCACAGGTTTTTCCGGGAGAAAGAGATAGAGTTGAGGCCTGAAACTGCATTGAAGCTTCTACCGGTTGTGTTTCTCGCCGGGGTTCTAAGATTTGCTCAGGACGCGTTTTCTTTCCCTCTTTTCGTGGAGGTATTGTTGATTACTCCGGTGATCCATGCCTGGATGGCGGCCGCGGTAACTTTAATGCTGTACAGAGGCCTTGACAGAAAAGCTGTATATCTTTTATCCGTGTTGGCGGTCGCGGTGTTTTCCGCGGTGGTTTACATGTCGCCTGCTGTAAATCCTGCGCCTTTGATCGCTGTGTCTGCGGCAACGGCAGCGGTTTCAGGCCTCTACTTCTTCGTCTTCACAGGAAAAAGACTAGGGGTCCTACCGCTTGTTTTGGCTGTCGCCAGCCAGTTCTTTGAGGCCTTTTCCTCAATGTATGCTGTGAGCCAGGGATTTGAGCCCCGTCAGCTATTGACCTCTACAGTTGTCGACGTTTTCGGACCCATGGGATTTCTCGGTGTAAAATGCGTGGTTCTTTTACTGGCGTTGAAGATCTACTTTGATATGGATGAGAGCTGGAGGGCGATCCTGTTGCTCGGACTTTACACTGTAGGATTTGCGACTGGTATACGGGTTTTGCTCCGTGCAGCGACAGGTGTATAAACCAAGATTATTTATGCAGACCCGTCAAAGACTTATGCATGAAGAAAACGGCGCTGATCCCGGCACTTCTCATCCTTGTAGGCCTCGCATCGGGTTTTCAGGTAACTTCCGAAGCTTTAGATCCTCAGGCCTCTATGGATGACTCTGCCGAGATCCGTTTAAACGTTGAAAACTCTGGATCTCCGCAAAAATACGATTTAAGTATTCTTGACTACCACAGAAGCCGGTGGTACTCATACAGCGACTCCAAAACCCTGAACTCTTCCAATTCTTACTTCAATGTCGAGATAAACCCTGAAGAATCAGCGATACGTGGAAACTACCGTACAGACTTTGTGATACGCAACGAAGAAGGAGAAGAAGTTAGAGACAGTTTCAGCTTCAATGTTCAGAGAGATAGAGGCCTTAACCTTCTTAACCTGGACAAAAACGAAAGCTACAAACCTGGAAAAACTATTGAAATAGGTTTAACGTTCAGAAACGTCGACTCCTCGACATCAGAATACAGAGACGTCGAGATAAACCTTTTGAATTCTACAAAGACTGTGGAGCTCGGGCCTATAGTTCCTGGCGGAGAGAGAAGGGTTTCCACGACTTTTGAAGTCCCAAGGTATGAATCACCTGGCAGGAAAACCCTGTCGATAGGCCTTAACGGCAGAGAGTACACAGAGTCCATTCAGGTAGAAGAAGTCGAGTCCTTTGAAAAGAACAGGAGCAGGGAAGACATGCTTCTCGTGGTCAACGATGTCCTGAACGTTAGAAACACCGGCAACGTCGAATCAACGTTTAACTACTCGATCGAGAAACCTTCATACATTTCCCCGGTTGTTTATGCTCCTGAAGCCGTTCAAACCGATAACGGTTCCAGCACGGTTTACAGCTGGAGCGAAAACCTTCAACCAGGAGAGGAGATGGAGCTCAGGGTCAGGACTGACTACTGGATTCCTGTTTCAGGTGTTTTAGCGCTTTTGATAGGCCTCGTCGCGTTGAAAAGGATTACTTCAACTGTAAGCGTTGAGAAAACCGTTAAGAAAACAGACAAAGGCCTTGACATCACTTTACAGGTCGAAAACTCGAGCTCCCAGAGCTATGGTGATGTTCTTCTTGAAGACTTTATACCGAATATAGCCGGATTGAACTCGAAGTTTGACATGGCCGATCCAGAGGTAAAACAGACGGGAGATGGCGCGGAGCTACGCTGGTGGATTCAGGATCTTCACCCCGGCGATCAGAGAATCTTCCGGTACAGCATCGAGCCCAAGGTAGAAGTAGAGGAAGGAGTAGAGCTCGACCCCGCAGTCCTCAGAGACGGAGAACACGTACTCGATACCTCGAAAACCATCAACGCAGAGTTCAAACCCGAGTAAGTATAAAAAAACTTTCAACCCCTTACATTTAACACAGGCCTTCAAACAGGCCTGAACACGTTGCTCAGTCCGAGGCCTTGCTCTTGATGAGCAAAAACCCGGCTTAGCTCAGTACGAAGCTCTCACGCTTCTTACCTGGCTAAGACAGAGAGATCCCCGACTTAGCTCAGTCTGGCAGAGCGTCCGCCTGTAGAGCGGATTGTCCCAGGTTCGAATCCTGGAGTCGGGACTTCAATTTAATTCGGATTCGATATCCTCCAGAAAATCTCCGATTTTCGTAGGGTTCGAATCCTGGAGTCGGGACTTCTGCTTTTCAGTTTTGAGGATTTTGGTTGAGGAGTGTTGAATGTTTAGGCCTGTAATTTTGTTTTTTTAGATGCGGGGTCAGAGATGTAATATGGTTCCAGATGTAGAAAAAGTTGAGCTTGAGGGAGAATACTACCACGTCAGGTTTAATGATCCGGACAAGTTCGATGCGATTAGAACGCCTGACTGGGCTGAAAACGCCGCCACCTCTGTATCCGAGGGAAGCGAGGTAAGGATGGGAAAGCTTGAAGATGAGGATGACTGGACTATTCAGAGCGTCCTGATAAAGAAGGAGGCCGGCGAGGAAAAGGCCCGGGATCAGGCGGTAAAGATAGTGGAAAAGATACAGTCTTAGGAGGTTTTAGAAATGAATGATACTATTACTACTCGAGATCACACAGAGATTGAGGACTGGATCACTGAACACGGGGGAACACCTTCAAAAGTTCCTGAAACCTTTGCCGAACTCAGAGTCGACTTCGAAGAAGGTGAGAAGCTGGAGGAAATTTCCTGGGATGAATTTTTCGAAGTTCTGGAGTCAGAAGGCCTTGCCATGGAGTACGAGGAAGAACCTGAAAAAGATACGAGGCCTCCAAGTAAAAAATACGACTTCATCGAGGAGGAACCTGCTGTACCGGACGAACCTAAGTCAGAGATGGACGAAGAAGAAATTAAAGCAAACATGGAGGAAACCTCGGAATAGAACCCTCTTTTTTCAGGCCTGAGAAATTAGGAGAAAGGGTTCAACTTTGATAGCAGGTATTCCTCCTCTATCTCGTTTAGGCCTTCTTCGAATACGAAGATAACCTCAGTGTCTTTTGTAAGTTCGACTTCTCTCTGGATGTAACTGCGGGACCTGACGCATTTCACTCTATACTTTGCCGCAGGGAGTTCTATCTCGGTATCTCCTTCGTGCTCCAGAATTCTATGCCATGAACCTCCGCGTTCAACGTAGATAAAGTAAGAGACATCTTCAAGGTTAGACTGAAGATTCAGCTTTGCGAAGGAGGACTCCAGTTGTTCAAGCTCCGGCGAAACATTGAATCCTTCCAAATTCTCCTGTTTCTCCTTTGACTTGGAGATCAGCTCTGAAGCTATCTCATTGTGGCCCTGGGTCTTCAACAGTATAAGAGAGATCTTTAATGCCTCAAGAAACTCTTCTTTCTTGTTTTCTAAGTCTGATTGCTTCAGCTCTTTCAAAGGGCGCGAGGCCTTTACCTCTCTGAAGCTCTGCTTGTTGTAGGATCCGAGCTGCCCCTCCATGTACAGCTTGAAACGGGTTTTCTCCTCCACTATCTCCTCTTTGGAGTCAAGAAAACTGATAAGATGGTTCAGGAACCTTGTCTGAAACTCGTGCCTGTCGACCCCCAGATAAATCACCTGTCCAAGGTTTGTCAACTCAGCCTAAAAAATAACAGGGTTATAGAGTTTCTATCAGCTCTGAGGCCTTCTCTATTTCATGGCCTGTGATACCGTGCTGAGAGCCCTCGAAAATGTATTTTTCTACTTCTGCGTTAAGGCCTTGGAATACTTCTTCCGTCTCGTCCACCCGCTTTTTGGGAATATACGGATCTCTTTCGGCGCAGCCCAGGAACACCGGAGAGTTCTCCATGTCTCCCGCAAATTCGCCTACTTTCTCTCCTATGAGGCCTCGATCACGGAACTTTTCCACTCCTCTGACCGCGGTCTCCACCTCTTTCTCTGCCCCGGCTGTTTCCGAGTACTTCAGGAATGTAAGGACTGTAGAGGCCGCGTAGTACTCCTCAAGGGAAATATTTTCAAACCGGTCAATCTCCTGGTAAGGCCTGATACCGGAGAAGCCGATACTTTCCCCGGTTTTCTCCAGTGCTTTTTCCCACTCATCGAAATCCATGGAAACATTCAACTTTCAAAACATTAGACATAAACCGCTGCCCGTAACGGTAAAAAATTTTCCAGCGGTGAAGTATCTATGGAGTTCCGTGAAAAGTATCAGGACTTCTTCGACACTCTTCACCCCAACCACTTTGACGAGGAACGTTTCGTCCCGGCTGTAGGCCTTGAAGAAACCGATTACATGCTTGTAGGCGAGGCACCAGGCGCTGACGAGGTGGAACAGGGAGAACCGTTCGTCGGAAGAGCCGGAGAAAAAATGAACGACATTCTACATGACATCGGCGTGGAACGCTCTGAGCTCTACATCACAAACCTTGTAAAGGTCAGGCCTCCGGACAACCGAGACCCGAAAAAGAAGGAGATAGAGGCCTGGGCGCCGCTGCTTGAAGAAGAGATCAAGGATGTGAATCCCGAGATTATAATTACTTTAGGTAACTTTCCATCCCGCCACATCCTGGATACAGAAAAGGGTATAAGCCAGATACACGGACGTATCTTCTCGAGAAAAGGCCAGAAAATCATGCCGGTATTCCATCCTGCCGCAACCCTGTACGACCGCTCAAAGACACCGGAACTGGAGAAAGACCTGAGAAAGGCCTTTGGTAAAGAAGAGTCGGGCCAGCAGAAACTGGATGAGTTGTAGAGTTCAAAGATTTAAGAGTTGGTTGTAATTTTCAGGTAGTGACTCTACCTATAGCCGGTCAGGAGCCTATTAAACCTGAACGTGAAGATGTCAAGGCCTACAGAGTATCGGATATAGAAGATGCTTCAGGCCTTTACGGAGTAGTCTTTAATTTACCGTTCTCTCGGAAAGAGAGAGGAATTAAGCCTAAGCCGCTTCTATGTATTTACGGCGGTGAGGCAAGCAGTGGCTACAGTTTCCAGGGAGAAAGTTTTATTGCGGAGACAGTGACAGGGATTGAAAAATCGGATACTACTGAAAGATTGGAGTCAGGTGATTATCCTGCCTCCGGGATCGAACCTTTTCTGGGAAGGAAAGACGACCTAAAAGATGGCTTCAGAAGGTATGTCTTGCCTGTAGATGGAGAAGCCAGTTACGAGGTTGTCGCCGACATTAGGCCTGATGAAGAAAGAAGTCATGAAAGCGTCAAGGTTACAGCTTCGAAAAACGGCGAGGAGTTAGCAAGTCTTTTTTTAGGCCGTACAGACGATAACTGGGAATATATCCAAAAACGGTTAGGTCATACTACAAAAGTTTGAGTTTTTAACTTATCCCAGTAATTTTAGTTTATGGAGAAGTACAGATCTGTGATCCCGGATTTCGAGGCCTTCAAACAGGAATGCGGGAAAGAACCTATTTCAACTATCAGGAGAAACGATCTGAAATCGGGAGAAGATTTTGAAGATAGACTGGCGGGAGACTTTGATTTTGAAAAGGCCTCGTGGAACGACAGGATTTACAGGTTGAAGAACGAGAAGAAGCCGGGGAAGTCGATGCTTCACTGGCGCGGCGAGTACTACGTTCAGGAGGAGTCCGCCGCAGTCCCTGTGGACGTTCTGGATCCGAGGCCTGGAGAGAAAGTCCTGGATATGTGCGCCGCGCCAGGCGGAAAGACGACGCAGATCGCTGACAGGATGGATAATAAAGGCCTCGTAGTTGCGAATGAGAAGTCGGGGCAGAGGATGAAAAGCCTCCACGCTAACATCTACAGGACCGGCGCATTCTCCGTCAACGCATTGAATAAGGACGGCAGAAGAATCCCTGAGGACAGAAGTTTTGACAGGGTTCTCGTGGACGCGCCGTGCTCAGGCGAGGGAAACAACTGTCGTCGAGAAGAGGAGGAGAGGGCCTCTGAACAGGAGTCGAAGGATTTAGCCCGGTTACAGCTGGATCTGCTGGAGAAGGCCTTCTCACTTGTCAAAAACGATGGTGTAGTGGTTTACTCGACCTGTACTTTTTCTCCGATAGAGAATGAAAACGTGGTTTCAGAGGCCTTGAAAAATAATGCTGTGGAGCTTGAAAGGATAGAGTTAGGGTTTAGGCATGATAGAGGCCTTGAAAGTTTTCAAAACCTTGAGTTCGGTGAGGAAATGGGAAAAACTGTCAGGATTTACCCGCATCATCTGCAGAGCGGGGGGATGTACGTTGCCAGATTCAAATGTTAGAAACTACTTGAATGAAAGGTTTGGCGTCGAGCCTGAAGGAGAGTTCTACTATAATGGGGATTACTGGTACTGCCGCCAACCCGACAAAAAGTATGAGACCAACGGGATCAGAGCGGTCAGAGAAATGAATATAGGCCTTAAGCCGACCACTTACTTCCTCCAGCTTTTAGGCCCTGAACTTGAGAAAAACGTTGTGAATATTTCAGGAGAGGAGCTTGAAGTACTGGAGGAAGGGGGGATGATCCAGAGAGATATGGAGTCCAAGGGCTATGTCGCGTTGAAGTATGAAGATCGAGTCCTGGGCTGCGGCTTCTACATGGATGGACTGGTCTCCTCAAGGATTCCAGAGGGAAGGTTTGAGGAGCTTATCAAAACTCTTTAAGCCTGTTTTCTGTTTGGGGTCACCAACCTTTAAAAGGTAATACATCGTAATACGTTGTGTTATGGATACAGAACGGAACGGACAGAACTCCTACACCGATCGAAACCCAAACGCCGCCATAGGATTTGAGAGCCCCAGGGCTCTATATGAAGAACTGCCTGAAGACGTGGCTGAGGCCTTTGAAACCTATGCATTGGAAAAAGACTACAACATCGCCTCGGTAGAGTCTGACGGGGAGGCGGGAAAAGTCGTTTTAGCAAGTTCGGAGCCCTGGAGAGTTATGGTGGAGTTTATGGAGAACGGTTCAGGCCTTGGACTTGACTCCGAGGATTTAGGCGTTAAAGTGTTGAGAAGCCCTGCATCAGGCAAGCCCGGGAATCTCCAAAACAAAGTTGAAAATGATCTGGAAAGGATTTACAGTGAGGTAGCCCAGGAATACCCCGAGCCTATACTTGCGGAGGATTAAAGCCTTAACTGCTCATCAGGTCCGATATCAGGAAGATTCCAAAGTTCAACATCATCAAAACGCTGAGCTGCATAGCGATAACCTCGGGATTCATTGATAACTCGGTGATACTTGCTCCGTAGCCTGCGTTCTGGCTGATATAGTTGTAGCCGAGGAAAACCGCGGCGATACTTACAGCGTCCACGACTTTGGAGCCCTCTGCAAGGCCTGCTATCCAGCCTAAAAAGCCTTCGTCGCTGCTCGAAGAGGCGAAGGTATTTCTCGAGTTATCTTCCTCATCACCCATAAACTCTACAAGGTAGAGGAGTGCTACAAGGCCTGAGACCTGGATTACTGTGACGGCTTCGCTTGCCATCGGCTCCATCAAGTCCTGAAGGCTGAGGCCTGAAAGCTGGAATACTATATAGATATTCAGGCCGAGTGCACCGATCGCCAACGCATCAATTTTTGGCATCTGCTCCAGGCTTTTCACAAGGTTCGGGCCTTTGCTCATTACGTTGGTGTGGGCCTCGCTGGTATTTAACTTTTCAGCAAGACTTCCTTTCCTTTAAAAGAGTTCAGGCCTACTTCTTCCTTGTTGGCGACCATAGCGAGGGGGTTACACCCGTACCCATTCCGAACACGGAAGTAAAGTCCCTCAGCGATCTGAGCAGTACTGCCTTTGGCGGGACACTCAGGACGTCGCCACTTGTTTTTACTTCTCTAATTCAACTAAAGATTGCGGGTTTATAGAGAAAAGAGAAAAAGTAAAGGCAGGGTTCAGGCCTACATTGATGTGTGTTCCCCGATTATCGCGTCGTTGAGGTCTGCTTCTTCGAGTTCGCAGTTGTTGTCGATGATCGAGTTCCTTATCTCGCAGTTTTCTATCTCTGTGTCGTGGAACACGATAACGTTTTCAAGCTCCGAGTCTTTGACCTTTGAACCTTCCATTATGAAGACGTTGTCGTTTAGTTCGGAGTTCTCTACCTCTCCCTTCACTATTTCTTCATCTATTACAGAGGCCTGGGCATCGAGATAACCTTCAGGTGTTCCGACGTCGTGCCACTCTCCATCGAAGCTGAATGCGTACATATCGGTCTCTTTGTGGGCCCATTCAATCAGTCTGCCGGGCTCGTCAAGGAACTGGTCCTCTGGAATATCAGTATTTTCCCTGAAATGTTCCTCGTATCTGTGGAAAAGATCGAGTTCTTCCTCCGGGTAGAAGTAGCACGCGGTTGATGCAAGGGTTGACGGCGGCTCCTCGGGTTTCTCCTCGAAAGCCACGATCTCCTCCTCTTCTGTGTCAACGATTCCAAAGCTTGAGGCCTTCGCCAGATCGTTTACATCGAATACGACGTTTGTAGGCGCGTCTTTCTTCGTTGAAAAATCAACGAAGTCCTGGATGGAGAAGCTGTAGTAGTTGTCGCCGCCGATGATCAAGAGATCGTCTTCGATCTCCTCCTGGTTGAGAATATTGATGATTGCGCCGATAGTACCTGGTTTTTCGTCCTCGCTGTCCTGCTCCTCTACAACCACCCGGACATTATCATAACCTGCTAACTCTATATACTCTTCAAAGTCTTCCGCAAACTTTTCATTGGTCGAGATAAGAACCTCATCGAAATCCTCCATCTCCTCGACAATATAGTCGATGATAGGCCTTTCCCCGAGCGGCAGAAGAGGTTTTGCACGATCCTTTGTAACCGGCCACAGCCTCGTAGCATGGCCTCCAGAAAGTACAACAGCTTTCATAATATACTGTATTACCTTCTGGTTTTTATTCCTGTTCCATCCTGAAGCCGTGCTTATCTGAACTGTCGGCCGCGGTCTTCAACTCGTCGAGGAGCTGGCATTTGCGGCAGAGGCCTCCGCTGCATGGTTCTCCGCATCTTTCACATGTTTCTATCTGGTTGTTGTCGTCTTTCCAGTCGATGTCCTGCTCTACAAGGTCTGAGATTTCCCGGCCCTGTGAGACTATTGAGTACTTGATGCCCGGCATCTCTGACTCCAGCTTGTTGATGAAGGATTTCACCATAGGCCTGAGCGCGCCTTCTTCCACATGCGGGCAACGGTCGATGACGCCGAGGTTGTGAAGCCTTGAGTAGAGGGCGATCTCTTTTTCCATCAGGTCCCGTAAAGGTTTGATCCTCGGCACGAATTTTTCGTGGTCTACAGGGTCTTTCTTTGGGCCTATTCTTGCCATCCGGTTCATGTCGCCTTTGATATGGTTCATCAGGATGCTCTGGGCCTCGTCGTCAAGGTTGTGGCCTATCGCGAGTTTGTCGGCGTCGACCTCGCGGCAGAGCCGGTTCAGGATGTCGCGTCTCAGGATACCGCAGTATGTGCAGTTGCCTTTTTCTCCCGCGTCCGCGACATCGTCCATCTTCAGGTCGTAGTAGTCGCTGTATCTTCCGACTTTGAGATCGACACCGAGTTCTTCGCAGAGTTCTTCAGCCGCGGAGATTGATTCATCCCGGTACTCGTCGATTCCTTCATGTACTGCGACTCCGATTATCTCGATGTCAGGCCTGTCGCCGAATATTTCAACAAGCTGCTCCAGCATCACCGCCGAGTCTTTACCTCCGGAGAGGCCTACTGCTATCGTGTCGCCGGAGTTGACCATGTCGCCTTTCCGGACGGTCTGCTTCACCTTCTTGTTGATGTCGATAGAGAAATGTTTTTTGCAGAGGCCTCTCCCCTCGTGATCCCGGAAGATTACTGCTTCATTGTCGCATTTACTGCATTGGTTTTTGCCAGTCATGTTCGAGAATCGGGATGCGAATTTTTTATGTAGGCCTTACTCTGGTACGGTTTCCTCGTCGATGACCCGGACCTTGTAACCCGAGATCTCGTCAAGCATTCCAAGATCGTAATCTTCTTCATCTTCACTTTCTTCCTGAACAGGTTCATCCCGGCTGTAAAGGCTTCCAGCAACACCCAGGCCTTCGATTAATAGGCCTGTTCCCAGGGCGAGAGGCGAACCCAGCACAAGGCCTCCAACTCCGAGTGCGGCACCTCCGTACATCGTCCAGTCCCACCTGTCCTCAGGCCTGAGTATATCGGTGTAGCTCTTGAGTTTATCCATCAGGCTTTCCATAAGGCCTTCGTCGGACTCCAGGGCTTCGTCAACGGCTTCAAGCTCCGCGTCAAGATCCTCCGCGGTCTTATCTCCTATCAGAAGTGTTTCGGTGTCTTCCACCGCCAGATAGCCTTCAAGGCCTTCCTCACCCGGATCAAACCCCTGAGGTCTGTCAAAGTACTGGTCTATACTATCCAGGGACTCTGCATCGGCGTAAAGCTCCTCTACGGAGCCGTAGTACTCCTCCGAGTTTTCAAGCATCGCGTCTTTTAACTCCTCGAGGCCTTCCTCAGGTTCAGAATCAGATTCTTCTGGCTGCGACTCTTCTACCTCTTCGGAGGCCTCATCCTCTTCAGGCGTTTCGGCTTCTTCCTCGGACGCGGCTTCAGATTCCTGGTTTTCTTCAGTCATAAAGAGAAAAGAAAAGACAGTTCTTTTTAACTTTTTGGTGGTAACAGAGGCCTTATTTCAGCAATGAATTAAGTTCGGCGATATTTCTGATCCTGTGCGTGGGTTCAAGGTGGTCGTGTTTCGAGTAGGTTTCAACAAGTACAGAGTCAATTCCCGCGTTCTCCGCCGCCTTCACATCGGTCCTTGTGTCGCCCACCATCACAGGGTTCTCGGCTTCAAGCTCTTCAATCGCGTTGTTCAGCAGGAAGGGATGAGGCTTCTTCCTTCCAACGTAGCTTTCAAGATCGTTTAGAGGCAGGGCCTGGAAAGAATCGAAGAGATCCATGATGCCGAAGTACCGGAGCGTGAACCTGGCCGTGTTCCGCGGAGAGTTGGTCGCAAGGCCTACAGGCCTGTCAAGCCCCCTTAAAACTTTTTCAGTCTCCGGGAAAAGCCTTATGGCCCCGTGCTCGATCAGGCTGATCTTGGCGTTCTGAACCCTTTGCTCCACCTCCTTGACCTCCTTTAAGGACATCTCTTTCCTCTCCATCAACTCCTTCAGCTCAGACATCTGCGTGGCACCCACCACCTGGATCGCATCATCCTCAGAGTAATCATATCCCAGCTGCGAGGCCTTCTTCCGCCGAATCTGATCCATCCACTGAAAATTGTTCAGGCCTGAATCCAGGATCACACCATCCATATCAAAAATAACTGCATCATACTGCATAAATCAGGATTCAGTTGAACTTCTTTAATAAACTTGCAATATTTCCATCAACCTTCACAAACTCTACCCCGGCGTTCTCCGCCGCCAACCTGTCCTTCATGGAGTCGCCCAAGAAAACAGGGTTATCTGACCCAAGACATTCAACTGCTTTGTTTAACATGTGAGGATGCGGCTTTCTCTTTTCCACTCGTTCCCTGACTTTGCGGGGCGGCGCCACAACACAGTCAAAAGTTTCTTCCAGACCAAACTCTTCGAGGAAAAAATCTGTACTGTCCTTTGAAGCATTGGTTACAAGGCCTAAAGACTTATCCAGGCTTTCAAGATTAACTTCTCCGATTTATTTAAAGGCCTTTTCGCCTTGAAAGTTATACAGGTCTGAAAAGCTGTGCCAGCGTGGCGGAGTCTGGTTGAACGCGGCAGATTCGAGATCTGCTGGGGCATACCCGCCCCTCACCGGTTCAAATCCGGTCGCTGGCGATTGGTTACGCTCGATCGATACGCAACGCATGGTTCTCTGAACCATGCAATCTGATGATCAAACTTTCAGAAGTTTGGTTCATTAATCCGGTCGCTGGCGATTGGTTACCGCACGAATCTCAATGTTCGTGCTTAGAGCAGAAATTTCTTAGAATACTATTGAAGTCTGGACCTGCCAGAAAATCTCTTTTTTAAAGATTGCCGAACTATAGTTTCTATACACTTTAAGGTGAATATTTTCGTATGACAGAAGAAGATGATTTTGCAGGTCAAGAGTTCAACGCAGACGAAACCGAAGAACCAGAACAGGAGATGGAAGAAACCGCTGAAGTCGATGAGGCCGAAGAAGTAGAAGAAGAGGCCTCCGAACCCGAAGATACAGCGGAAGAGTCCGGCGGAGATTCCTCAGATGATTTCGATAAACCGGTCAGTGAAGGAGATGTTGTCGAAGTCGAGATCGACGATCTTGGAAGCAAGGGAGACGGAATCGCACGTGTAGAAGGATTTGTAGTCTTTGTACCCGGTGCAGAGGTCGGAGAGACCTATGAGGTGGAAGTTACTTCTGTCGGCAACAAGTTCGCGTTCGCTGAGATCCAGGAGTAATGGATTTAGTCGTCAGGTACAGTGAGATACACAAGAAACAGGGCAACGTCAGGAAGAGATTTGTCCAGACCCTGAGGCAGCGCGTGCAGGACAAGCTTGAGTTTGAAGGCCTTTATTACGGCAAAGTAGCTGTAAAGCCCGGCAGGATAACTGTAGAGGATACTGTCCGCGACTCCAGAGTTGTAGCGGAACTGCCGGGCGTCAAAAGCTGCTCAATCGCTGAAAAAACAGGGCCTGAAATAGAAGAAGTCAAAAAGGCTTTTCCCCTCGATTTCAATACTTCTTTCGGAGTCAGAATTAACTTGAGAGGCCTTGAAGATTCAAGCCAGGACTGGGAAGAAGAAATCGGTTCTTTTGTACAGCAGGAGACCGGTGAAGAAGTAGATCTCGAAGATCCTGGTATATGGCTGAAGGCAGAGGTTACAGAAGATCATGCACATGTTTTTACAAGCGAGGACAGTTTTGAAGGTCCTGGAGGCCTTCCAGCCGGTGTAGAGGGCAAAGTTCTTTCAATGATTTCCGGAGGTATCGATTCGCCTGTAGCTGCTTTTGAAGCCCTGAAGAGAGGCCTTGATGTCACGCCTATCTATTTTTATGACAGGCCTTACGCTGCTGAGGATCACTTGGCGCGTTTTGAGGCCGTGGTCAGAGAGTTGAAGCGTTTTCATCCAGGAAAGGACTGGAGTTATATTCTGGTCGATATGGAAGAGGTTAACAAAGCTCTTTCCAGTGTTGAAAAGGGTAGAATGGTTCTGCACAGGAGGGCGATGTTTAAAGTTGCTGAACGGGTTAGAGAGGAGAGAGGCCTTGACGGTACTGTGACGGGCGAGTCCTTCAATCAGAAGTCGTCCCAGACTCCGCGGAATCTTTTTGCTTCTTCTCGGGATCTCCCGGTTTTCAGGCCTTTGCTCAATGAAAACAAGGTTGATATCCAGGAGCAGGCCTGTAGAATTGGCACCTTTGAGCATTCGAAGATCGACTCTGCCTGTAAGAAAATGGTTCCGGATTCTCCCGCTACTTCAATGGATCCTGAGAGGCTTGAGGAACTTGAGAAGTATATAGGCCTTGAAAGGCTTGTAGAGCAGGCCTTCGAGTCTTCTAAGGAAGAAGAGATTTAAGTTTTGATCTGTGGAAAGGTTTATATATGATGTGTCCTCGGTGATGGGTATGGGGTTAAAAGAACGTAAAGAGGAGGCTGAAGCCGTTCTTGACTCGGCTGAGATGACTCTGGAAACCTTTGGAAGTTCTGGGAAGTCTGCGAGGGAACTGGAGTCAAGTATTGCAAGGCTTGAGCAGGAGCTGCAGGAGCCTGATTCTGAGTCCAGCCTGAAGAAACTGATTAACGAGGTCAGGGATTTGATGGATGAGGTCCAGGGGTCTGGAGATGATTTCGTTGAGGAGCCGAGGCCTGAACCAGGTATGCCGGACGATGAAATGCCTCCTATGTAGGGGTAAATTTAACTTTCCATATCTCTAACTTTTCTTTATGACAGACTGTCCTTTCTGCCAGCTCATGGAGAACCCGGAACAGCTGAATATTATAGGCGAGACCGACAACTTTTATGCCTGGCTGGAGTACCCGCAGCCGAGGGCGAAAGGCCACGCCAACATCGTACCCAAAGAACATACAGAGTCGGTCATGGATTTCTCTCCCGATGAGTACATGGAGGCGATGAAGCTTCTGCGGGAGGTAATGGAGAAAGAGATTGAAGGCCTTGACGCCGACGGTCTATCTATAGCGATGAATGTGGAGGAGGCCGCGGGCCAGATGCTGCCGCACGCCTACATACAGGTCTTTCCGCGTTTCCGGGAAGAGGAGAACGCCGGTACACCGATAGGGGCGATCTTCCCGCAGCGAGAGGATCTGCAGACGGAGGAGTACTTCAAAGATACGTTGAGCAGTCTTGACTCGGTGAGCTTCGAGTTCAGGAAGGAGAAGAAAGAGCCGCATCCGGATTCACAGCTTCACAGAGATGAGAGGCCTGAAGAAAACGTTTCACAGCCTGAAGAAGAGAAAGAAGATGAAGCGGAAGATGTTGAGGAAGTCGACCTGACGAAAAGAGGAGAGTCAGTGCACTGGCAGTAAAACATATAAATATTGACTAACAAGTAACAAATATGTCTGTTTTAAACTATGGAAGGTCCGCGGCCTCGAAAACAGGGGCTTTAGGCCTTGGAACCCTGTCAACGCCGTTCGCCATTCTTGGAGGCGCATCCCTGATCTACGGCGCAAGCAAGATCGGGACAGAGGAAGCATCCGACATCATGGAGACAGCGGAGACAGGCCTCGACGCGGTAAACACGTATCTCGACGAAGAGGAGTCAGGCCTTGAAGATATTGAACTCGAGCTGCCGGAGTACTCGGAAGAGTCTCTTGAAAATATTTCGTCCGCTGCAAAGTACGGTCTCGGAGGCCTTGTCCTGGGCGGTATAGGCGCACTCGGTTACAGAAAGGCGAGAAACATGTGGTGAACTCTTTTAACTTTCTGCTTCACCGATTTATACATGACAGAGTACAATCCTAACAGAGTCGAAAAACAGGTTAAACAGCAGTGGAAAAATAATTATACACGAAAAAAGGCTTTAGAACTTAACAAGGACAGCGAAAGATTCTACTTTCTTGACGGGCCTCCATATGCCTCAGGAAACATTCACATGGGGACAGGCCTGAACAAAACACTGAAAGACTTCTACATCCGGCTGCACAGGAAGCTTGGCTACAACGTCCACGCCCAGCCGGGTTACGATACACACGGCCTTCCGATAGAAAACAAGGTCGAGGAGGAGAAAGGCTTCAACTCCAAGAAAGAGATTGAAGAGTTTGGAGTAGAGAACTTTATCGATGAGTGCCAGGCCTTTGTCGATGGACATATCGATCAGATGAACAAGGATTTCGAGGATATGGGGGTCTGGATGGACTTCGAGAATCCGTATGTAACTTACCATGACTACTATATCGAGGGTGCGTGGCAGACATTCAAGGAGGCCTACGACAAAGGCTTTCTATACGAGGATCAGTACCCTGTGCATATCTGCACCCGTTGCGAGACCGCTGTAGCTTACAACGAGATCGAGTATACGGATCTCGAGGATCCAGAGGTCTACGTCGCGATGCAGCTACAGGACTCCGAGGAGGAACTCTTGATCTGGACAACTACTCCATGGACATTGCCTGCAAACACCTCCGTGATGATGCATCCCGAGTTCAAATACTCGCTGGTGGAGTTCAACGACCGGAAGATCTGGATGGCTTCCGAGCTCGTGGATCAGATCATGGAGAAGTTTGGATTCGACGAGGAAGACTATGAGATAACTGAAGAAAGATCGGGTTCAAAGTTTGAAGGCCTTGAGTACAGCCATCCGCTGGAGGACGAAGTTCCGGTCCAGGAAGATGTGCAGGGAAGAGTCGTATTAACCGAGAGATACGTGGATCTTGAGGGTGGTACAGGCCTTGTCCACTCCGCGCCGGGCCACGGAAAAGAGGATTACGAGGTAGGCCAGGATGAAGGCCTTGAAATGATCTCTCCCGTGGATCTTGAAGGAAGGTTTACAGACCAGGCTGGAAAGTATGAAGGCCTCTACGTTAAAGATGCTGACAGCGAGATCATGGATGATCTCGGCGGAGACCTTCTATACTCTGGAGAGATTTCGCACGAGTACCCGAAATGCTGGAGATGCGACACCCCCCTCCTGCAGCTTTCTATCCCTCAGTGGTTCTTCGGCGCGACAAAGTTCCGTGACAAACTGCTGGAAAGCAACGAGGAGATCAACTGGGTTCCTGACTGGTCAGGCCAGAAGTTCGATGAATGGCTGGAGCAGCTCGGCGACTGGCCTGTCTCCAGGCAGCGTTACTGGGGAATCCCATTACCAATCTGGGAGTGCAGGGAATGCGACAGTACAAGAGTTATAGGAGATAGATCCGAGCTTCCGGAAGTTCCTGACGACCTTCACAGGCCTTTCATCGATGAGGTAACACTGGAGTGCGACTGCGGCGGAGAAATGGAGAGAATTCCGGATGTGCTTGACGTATGGTTTGACTCAGGCGTTGCACCATGGGCCTCACTGAAGAATGAAGAGATAGATTTCAGCTTTGAGGATCACAACCCGGTAGATCTTGAGATAGAAGGTTTTGACCAGATCCGTGGATGGTGGAACAGCCAGTTCATCACATCGCATATGACATTTGAGCAGAGGCCTTTCGACAACGTGATCTACCACGGAAAAGTCATGCTCGACGGAGAAGAGATGTCGAAATCCCGTGGAATAGTCGTGTCTCCGGAGGAAGCCATCGAGAAATACGGTAGAGACGTGCTCAGGTTTTTCCTGCTCTCTAATGATCCAAGCGACGACCTCAACTTTACCTGGGAAGGAATGGATGAAAACATGGAGTTCATGAACATCCTCTGGAACACGTACAACTACAGAGACACCTACACCGAGCAGAGAGAAAGGCCTGAAAACCTTGAAATAGAGGATGAATGGATTCTATCCCGTCTGAATACTGTAGTAGAGAAATCCCGTGAACACTCGACCGAGCCAAACTTTGAAGGGTTCAAAGCTGCTCAACTGATCGAGGACTTTACCAAGAATGATCTATCCCGTGGATACATCAAAATGATCCGCGACAGACTGAAACCAGGCTACAACGGAGAGGACAGGAAAGCAGCGGAATGGACGCTGAGGTACGTATCCTCTGAACTACTGAAACTGCTTTCACCCTTTATACCATTCCTTACAGAGCATCTCTACGAGGGAGAAAAGAATTCAATCCATTTCGAGGCCTATCCAGAGCCGGAGAAAGAAATGATGGATCCAGGCCTTGAGAGAAGCATGGAGGTATTTCAGGATATTGAGGAGGCTGTCGCCAGGCTGAGACAGGAGAACGGGGTAAAGCTCCGGCATCCAGTCAAGAAGGTGACGGTCAGCGGATCGGAAGAAGTAGAGGAAGCAGTTAAAAACCTGGAAGGCCTTCTGAAAGACCGTTTAAACGCCAAACAGGTTGAATTCGAAAAAGTTGAACTCGACTACGAGGTCAAGCTTGACTACGCCAACGCAGGTCCAGAACTCGGCGACAAAGTAGGAGAGGTAGAACAGGCCTTGGCCCGGGAAGACCACGGAAAAATAGCTGAAAAGATAGAAGAAGGCCTTGAAGTCGAACTCGCCGGAGAAAAACTTGGGGCTGAAATGTTCGAGGTCAGAGCTCATGTACCAGAAGGAATGGAGGGAGAAGAGTTCTCCGAGGGAACAGTCTACCTCGATGATGAGATGACGCCCGAGCTCGAGGAAGAGGCCTTTGTCGCAGAAGTAATTCGTGCGGTACAGCAGAAGAGAAAAGACGCAGGCCTTGAAGTAGAGGATGAAGTCGATATAATGTTTGAAGGAGACTTCCAACCGGTAAAATCGAGAGAGGAACAGTTGAGGAACAGGATGAACGTCTCCAGCATAGGTTACGGGTCTGAAGACTTTGAACACTCTGGCGAAGTCGGGTTCAGGGATAGAAAACTTCGTTTCTCCTTTGAGAGGCCTAACTGAGGTGTCTCCAATGGAGAAAAAGAATTTAAAGCCGGCGACAAAGTTTTTGAAAGATATTGATGAAGATGAAAGGGTTAAGATCCTTCATCACTGGGATATGGACGGTGTTGCCTCCGCGGCCATAATCTCGAAGATCTTGAGGCAGGAACGCGGCGAAGAGGGGGATGATGTTTCCATTCCTTTAGAGAGGGCTTACCATCTCTCGGAAGAGGAGAAGGAGGGCCTCCATGACTTCGATAAACTGATAGTCCTGGACTTTAATTTGAAGGCAGAAGAGCTTGAAGAACTGAACGAGTTCATCGATGTTCTCGTCGTTGACCACCACGATTTCGACAGGGTTCCAGAAGTCGACTTTGTGAACCCGCGAGAGTTCAAAGCTGATGTCTACGTACCGTGCAGCAAGATCTGCCTCGATATCGCCTCAGAGTTTGGACTCGAGGATGGTGTAAGATGGATAGCTGGAATGGGAGTCATCCAGGACTTCGGCGTCGACTCATGCCCGGGCCTCTTCGAAAAACTTGAGGAAGACTATGAAAAATACCTGCCGGAGGAGCTTTCACAGCATGAACTGGCGAAAAACTGTGAGTACGGCAGATACGCTTCAGTCCTGAACATAAAGCCTTACAGGGATTCCACGCATTTCGCGAAACTGGCTTACCAGGCCTTGATGAAGTCAGAGGATTTGATGGAGCTGGAGGCCCAGGAAGAGTACCGCCAGGTATACGAGGTCTACATCGAGATGCAGGACGAGTTCAATGATGCGGTGGAGAACTACGAGGAGGAAAGAGAGATCAACAGGGAGAAGATGGTGATCTTCTTCGAGATCGACTCAGAGTTCAACATTACCTCCTCGATCTCCACCAACATGTCAACCAAGACCCCTGAATGGATACATCTCGTGGTGCAGAAGGATGAAGAAGTAAATATCTCGGCCAGGTGCCAGAGCGGCCGCGTCGACCTTGGAGAAGTCATGGAGGCCTCCCTGCCTGAAAAAGCCGTTGAGGAAGGAGCCGAGGCCGGAGGCCACAGAAAAGCCGCCGGCGCCTCCATGCCTGAAGAGTACTACGAAGAGTTCAAGCAGAACCTTCTGGAAAAAGTATAGGCTTTTTTAACATAGGCCTACAAACCCGGGTTATGGCAAGAAACAAGGCAGATGATCAGAAACAGAAGGCAAAAGAAATGCTTGGCATAACCGATGAAAGAGCAGAGGAAATCTTCGAGGAACAACCCGACAGAAAACAACAGAAAAAGAAAGAACTTGAAGACCAGTAAACCTTCTTCAAGGCCTGACTTCCTTTTCTTCTCTATCTTCTAAAACCATTCCGATCCTTCCCCCGTATCTTCCACATCGAAACCAAGACTTTCAAGCCTATCCCTGATATAATCCGAGGCCTTGTAATCCTCTCGTTCACGGGCCTCATCCCGCAGGTCAAGCAGAAGGTCGGCCATCGAGGCCTCTCGCTCAGTCGCCGAAGACCTGACATCGACACCGAGAACATTTGAAAGCCTTCTCAGCGTCTCTCCAACTTCCTCTGAGGCCTCGCCTCTCGAGTTGACCTCTCCCGCAAACCTGAGCAAGGCCTGTTTCGCCTTCGCAGTGTTAAGATCATCGGCCATGAACTCCTCAAATTTTTCCCTGACTTCTTCAGCTTCTTTTTCCAGGCCTTCTCCTCT
>JBKHHG010000012.1:0-20543 GCA_046539225.1 Candidatus Nanohaloarchaea archaeon | reverse complement strand
GAGGCCTCGCGCCGCCACATCGGTAATCTCGACTTCGAAGCCTTCACGTATCAACCATTTCATGTAGCGTTCCTGATCCTCGCGCCAGAGCGGAGCGAAAACTTTCAGACCGGCTTTCTCCGCCACCCTGTCAACGCGGTCGCGCTGGTAGGTTGATGCGAGGGCGCCGGCGACAACGCCTTCCACACCGTACTCCTTCCGCGCCCGGTTCATCGCTTTTTCTAAATCATCCAGTTCTTCCTCTTTCTCACCCTCAGTCTCCTGAACCAGTAACGGAACTCCCAGCTGCTCGCTCTGCCATTCCAGGTCTTTCTCCGACTTCTTCGAATCAAACATGTAACTATCCCTGTTCTCCGACCGCAGAGTCACCAGACACGAGATCTCATTGTTCCTGCGTTACATCCTGTAAAGCGCAGCGTTCGAATCCTTGCCACCCGAGGTAAGGGCCGCCAACTTCTTGTTTGGCAGTTGAAGATCAGAGATCTTCTGCTGCTCAGAAAATCTCCGATTTTCGTCGCCTCGTAACGAGTTCAAGTATTCCTGCTTGTGATTAAAGCCTTTGTCCTTGGCGAGGCGGGAGATCGCTTTGTCGAAGTTGCTGCCGTACTGGGCCGCGGTCTTACCTCTCCAGGCGACTTTCTCCGGTACGCCAAGCTTTTCCGCAGCTTTTCTGAGAACGTACTTCCTGTAATCATCTTTCTTCTTGAATTCGCCCGGAATCGTCAAAGCATGCTCAATCAAGCCATGATCCAGGAACGGAACACGGAGCTCGCGGCTGTTGCGGAAGCTGACAACGTTGTCCCGGTACAAGTCGCGTTCAAACAGTTTTCTTAACCCGGAGAGACATTCCTTGTTCAAGTATTTCTCCATTCGACTGTAGCCTGCGTAGAGCTGCTCGCTTCCCAGCCCTGAGAAGACGACTTTTTCAGACGAAGACTGTGAGTCTTCTGGACCTTCGGAACTTGCAGTTCCTCGGAGAGAGAAGTGGAACGGCAGGGCGACACCGTTTTTAACGACGCTTGTCGATGAGATCCAGTCCGTCAACTCGGGAAGAACTTCCTCGACCTCCTCTAAATCGGCTTCGTAGCTCTCCAGTTCTATACCCATTTCTTCCGCGACTTCTTCCGCCCAATCCATGTCTCGAGGTGCATCCACGTTTCCATGCTGGATGCCAGCAGTGTAGGCAGTGAAATCTTTACCTAATTCCTGTAGTGCTGCTACAATCATCGTAGAATCGACACCGCCGGAGAATAAAAGCCCTACTTCGCCTTCCGGAACTCTTTTCTCAACTGATTCCAGGAACTTGTCCTTGATTTCTTCTGCGGCCTCCTCTATATCTTTGTCCTCATCCGAAAACTCTTCCGGAGTTTTCTGGTTTTCAGAAGAACTGGCTGAGTTCTTCGGGACATCGATCTCGAAGAATTCTCGGTGCTCGAACTCGATCTCTTCTGTTTCAAGGTTGTACTTCAGTATTTTTCTGGGGTGTAGTTCCCGGGCTTCGTACCCTGCTTTCTCCAGAGCCTGTCTTTCGGATGCGAAAGCGAACCCTCCATCCTTTTCTGTGTACCAGACCGGGTTAACGCCGAGCCTGTCCCGCGCCACCATAACTTGGTTGTCGCGTATGTATGCAAAGGCGTAGATGCCGTCCAGTTCTTCCAGTGCTTCATTTCCTTTTTTGTCCAGTAGTTTCAGCAGTGTTTCTGCGTCGTTTTCCGTCTCCCAGCCGTATTTCTTGTTTAATTCGCGCCAGTTGTATATTTCGCAGTTCGCCGTCAGTACTCCTCCTTCTTTGAGAGGCTGTTGTACGTTGCCGACGACTGAGTGCAGGTTGTTGCCGAGAGAGAATTTTCCTGTTTTGAGAGTATCGCGGCTCTGGCCTCTGTGGCTCTGGAGTTCCAGAAGTTGTTCTGCTTTTTCCTGGTTTTTGGCTCCTGCGATACCGCACATGGTTACTGGTATGGAACCGAACCTTTTATCGGAGTTTGGATTCATTTTTCTAATAGGCGAATCATATGATGTATGAAAAGTTGAAGGATTCGGTAGAGAAGAATGGAGAAGTTATGATCCAGTTTGATTCAGGTAAGGAAGCTGAGCTTCACAAGCACAACACAGAGTTCCTGGAGGAACCGATTATCCAAGTCGGTGGAGAAGACGAGACACACTGGTTCAACGCGGAGAAAGTCGAGCGTTACTGGATCCACGAAGACTTCTAACAAAAATCTTTTCCTATTCCTTTCTTATTTTACTTCATAATCCGGGGAGAAGTCGCTGAGGCCTTTCTGGCTGTTGTCGACGGCTTCATAGCTTGGTATTACTTCCTCCATCTCAACTTCCACAAACTCGAGGCCTCGATCCTCCAGGTAGTCGAGGACTTTGTCAGTCATCTTCGGCGCAACCAGAATTCCTCTTATATCGGAGTTGAACTCGTCCTCTATCTCTTCGACGTATCTCTGAAGCTGGAGGACGGTGTTGTAGTCAGGATTCCGCTTTACCTCGATAACAGTGTATCGATCCTGTTCGTCGCGGGCGAAGAGGTCGATGAATCCGGCTGGAGTCTCTTTCTCACGTTCCACGACTTTGAGGCCTTCTTCAACCATTTCAGGCCTTTCCTCTATAGCCTCGTGTATATCGACTTCGTGGCCCGCAATCTTCAGCTCGGACTTGTCCACCATCCGATCCACTGCTACAAGAGAGATACTGTCGAAATAAATCTCAACAACCTCGTCAGGATCCCTTCTCATCGCCTCCAAAACCAAGGCCTCATCCCTTACCTCAACGCTGTAAGAATCCACTTCCGGCTGCCAGTTCTTAGGCTGATAGTTCTCCGGGCCGTGTACGAGAATCGCGGAGTCCTGCTTCTTGATAACCAGTCTCTCACCCCGGTCCAGTTTTGAACTAGCTCGGCCCGTATAATTCACAGTACAGAGCCCGTTGACCTGGACGGTGTATTCTCTCGAGAGGTACTCCTTCAGTATTTCAGAGGCCTCCTCGAAATCAGGATTTTGCATCAGTTTTTCCATATCCCAAAGTTAGCTCCCATAAAATTATTAATTGGTCCAAATTTCAGTTATTAAGTTGTCCGATTGTTTCTTCAGCCCATTCCTCTGCTTCTTCTCTATTGACTTTTAGACGAGAACCTCCTGTAGAATATTTTTCGTAATCTACAGAAGTCTCACTATCTAGGCGCTTAGCCTGTTCCTCAGTTAATCGGGTTAATCCAAGACTCACAGAGATTTCCTCTGATTGTTGATCTATGTATGTTCTTTCGTATTGGTCAACCACCGCGTCTAAAACGGCATTATACAACGTATCTAAACTGGCTTCAGTTGATCCTGGCTTATTGATTTCTTGAACAATGGAGTTTCCAAGTTCTAGGACTGCGTCTTTGTGATCTGTCTTAGACTTATGTAAGGATGTAGGCAAAACCCCTCTCTCAATATACTTTGAAGGCCCTATAGTTTGATCTGATTCCTGATCATAGTGCTTCCGAACACTATCCAATAGCCCATGAATATGAACCAACTCCTGCTTCCTCATAGAGATAAAATAAGTCCAAAAAGTAAAAAATATCAGGGGCTTATGGCCTGATTTTTCCCAAGGGGCCAATACTTAGAGAATCTTTATTTATCGGTCGTTTATCCCGGCTGCTCAACCGTCTCCCGCGACCATTCCTCAACCTCATACGCCGGGACAACAAGGCCTGAACGCCCGAAAACCGATCTGTGTTCTGCTGGGGTCTCCGATGACAGTACTCTGGCATCTCTAAGGGTGAGGCCTACATGCTCAAGGTTCAAAAACACTTCGTCATCATGCTCAGGCCTGTAAAGCTCCGCCGCTTTCTCCAAAACATTTTCATAAAGTTCTTCCGTCTCAACATCAGGACTGTAATCATTCAGCTCTTCCTGAAGAGAACTGCCGAGATCGAAAACAGCCTCTTTATGCTCACTTTTTGATGCATGGATTGAGGTCGGACCTACCCCTCTCTCATCGTACTCCAGCAGATCCAGCTCCTCTCCCTCTGCTTCTTCATAGTGCTCCTTGAACTGGTGTAAAAGGCCGTGAAGATGAAGCAGCCCCTGCTTTTTCATATCTAATATTTAAACACAAATTCTCAAAAAACTATTTTTACAGGCCTTGGCAAAAAGAAAATATGGATTATACGATCCATGATATGCCTGAAAGCGAGAGGCCTCGGGAAAAACTGGAGGAGAAAGGTGTTGAGGCTTTGAGCGATGCGGAGCTTCTCGCGATTTTACTGAGAACCGGGATTCAGGGTAAGAATGTGAAGGAGCTGAGTTACGAGGTGCTGGAGGAGTTTTCCCTGGAAAAACTCTCTGAGGCCTCTTTGGAGGATTTAAAGCAGTTGGAGGGTATTTCGCGGGTGAAGGCGGGACAGTTGAAGGCAATCGGTGAGTTAGGCCTGAGGCTTCAACGTGAGGAACGAGAAAAGATTGAAAATCTTTCGGATGTGAAGGCCAGGGTAGAAGATCTGCGTTTCAAGTCTTCGGAGGTTCTCAGAGTCTTCTACCTTAATTCTGGGAATGAAGTGGTGGCTGAGAAGGAGTTCGAGGGTTCTGTGGCAAGTGTTAGAACTGAGGAGCGGGAGCTGCTTGCTGAAGGTTTAAAGAAGGATGCCTCTGCTTTTGTACTGGCTCATAATCATCCTTCGGGGAAGTCAAGGCCTACGGATCAGGATAAAAGGTTTACCGATGATTTAGCTGATCTTGGGGAGAGTTTAGGCCTTGAGCTTCTGGATCACGTGGTTGTTGGCGAGGAGGTCCGGAGTATGCGTAGATCGACGGATATATGGTAGGCCTGTTTAAATACTTTTCGCCTGATCTCACCACCTATTTAAAGTTTACAGGGGTATCTCTATCTGTAACTTTCTCCGAGGGCAAAAAACAATGGCGATCGATGTACGTGACCACGAGGCCGTTCCGAAGCATGAAAAAATAGATGAAGATGAAGTCGAGGATCTTCTTGAGAAGTTTGATACTGAGAAGTATAAGCTGCCGAAGATCGAGAGGACTGACGCGGCTTTGAAGCAGATGGATGTTGAGGAGGGGGATGTGATCCGTATCGAGCGTGAAAGCCCTACTGCCGGAAAAACCACTTATTACAGAGTTGTAGTTGACAGGTAAAAAAGATGAATGAAGAGTTTTTAAGCCAGTTGATAGACCGTAACGTTGTAAAACACCAGATCGAGAGCTACAACCGGTTTGTTGAGGACAGGATCCAGGCTATTCTCAACGAGGTTGGAAGCATTGAGCCGGAGCTCCCTGATGGAGAGGAGCTTGTAATCAAAATTGTGGATGTTGAGATTGAGAGGCCTGAGATCAATGAAGCGGATGGTTCGGTCAGGGATATAACGCCGCGGGAGGCCCGGATGAGGAATTTGACGTATTCGAGCGAGATTAAGGTGGAGATGGCTCCGATCTTTGAAGGTGTGAAGCAGGAAGTCGAAGAAGTTACGATCGGGGAGATCCCGGTTATGGTTGGTTCGGATCTGTGCTGGACCTCTGAGTGGGATGATGAAGAGATGCGTGAGAACGGGCTTGACCCCAAGGATCCGGGAGGCTACTTCCTGATCAACGGTTCGGAGAAGACGATTATCGCGATGGAAGAGCTCGCGAACAACAAGCCTGTATACCTTCAGGACGATGATGAGCAGAAGTGCCGTGTCAACTCCGAGAACTCGGGTTACGTACAGAGACACGTGCTTGAAAGGGATGACGATATAGTGGAGATCTCATTTGCCAACGTCAAAAATACTCCTGCTGTCGCCTTGATCAGAGCCTTGGGATATGAAACCGATAAAGAGATAATTGAAGAGATCGGCGAAGAGTACTCCTCAGATGTCTACCTCAATCTCTACGAGGTCGACGCCTCGAACCAGGAAGAGGCCTTCGAGTACATCGCCAACAGGGCAGGAGTAACAAGCGACGTGGAGGAAAGAGTCTCCAGCATCTTGGATGATTACCTTCTTCCGCATCTTGGACAGGAAGAAGATGCAAGGCCTGAGAAGGCGAAGTTCCTCGCGAACATGATAAGGAATACTATAGCACTCGGCAAAGGAGATGTAACACCTGATGACATCGACCACTACGCCAACAAGAGGCTGAACCTGGCGGGAGAGCTGCTGGAGATGCAGTTCAGAAGCGTCTTCCTCGGAAAATGGGGTCTGGTTGCGAGGATGA
The DNA here is from genome assembly GCA_046539225.1 of Candidatus Nanohaloarchaea archaeon. Lineage (GTDB taxonomy): Archaea > Nanohalarchaeota > Nanosalinia > Nanosalinales > Nanosalinaceae > B1-Br10-U2g21. The sequence goes on along the minus strand of JBKHHG010000012.1, from coordinate 14,346 downwards.
AGTACAACTTCCAGAAATCAGCGAAGAGAGGCCGGCTGCCTTCTCTACAGTCGACAGTGGTTTCCGACACTCTTACGAAGCAGATCATGGGAGCGATGGCTACAGGCAACTGGGTGGGCGGCAGAACCGGCGTATGCCAGACTCTGGAGAGAAACAACCGGATCAAGACACTTTCACACCTGAGGAATATTGTTTCTCCTTTGAGTTCCGACAGGCAGCACTTTGAGGCCCGTGATCTTCATCCGACGCACTGGGGACGTATATGCCCGATCAAGACGCCTGAAGGTATGAACATCGGGTTGAGAACCCATCTTGCGATGTGCGCCGATGTCTCGACAGGTATGAACGATATGGAGAAGAACGCTTTGAAAACCACTTTGGAGCAGGAGGGAATCGAGGTAGAGTAAAAAATGACAGATGTATTTCTTGACGGCGAAATCTTGGGAGATATTGACTCGGCTGAAGAAGTCAGAGAAAACCTTATTGAAAAACGCAGGGAAGGCCTGATTGACAAAGAGGTCTCAGTCTACTACAGCGAAGACAAAGACGAATTAAGGATCAACAGCGATGCAGGAAGAGTACTCAGGCCTGTCATCGTAGTAGAAGAAGGAGAACCGCAGGTATCCAAGGAAGACATCGAAGCGCTTGAAGAAGGAGAGATCACGCTTCAGGAGCTTGAGGAAGAAGGCGAAATCGAGTTCATGGACGCCGAGGAAGAAGAGAACGCTTACGTCGCCATGGACTACGAGGAAGTAACTGAGGAACATACCCACCTGGAGATCGACCCGGAGATCATTAACGGCCTTTCCGCGTCGCTGACAGTCTATCCCGAGCACAACCGTGGAGACCGTGTAAACTTCGGTGCAAAGATGGCGGGACAAGGCCTCGGGCTTCCGACACGAGACTTCCACCAGAAGTTCCCGACCAGGGGCAACATCATGAGCTACCCTCAAAGGCCTATAGTCGATACAAATACTTACGATACTCTTGTAGGCGACCACCCTATCGGCCAGAACATGATAGTCGCATTAGCCTCGTTCGATGGATACAATATTGAGGATGCGGTGATCATGAACAAGGCGAGCATAGAAAGAGGCCTCGCAAGAACCACATACATGAGGACTTACCAGACAGAGGCCCAGCGTTTCTGGGGAGGCCAGCAGGACAGGATCGGAATCCCTGACAAAGACGTCCGCGGCTACCGAAGAGAGGAGGCCTACAACCATTTAGATGAAGACGGTATAATCAACCCGGAGACAGAGGTTGAGTCCGACGACGTACTGATCGGAAAGACTTCGCCTCCAAAGTTCCTCGGAAGCGAGGGGGAGGAGATCCAGATGGGTCTCGCGGACAGAAGAGAGACCTCCCTGACCGTAAGGCACGGAGAACAGGGAAAGATCGATAAAGTTATGATTTCCGAAACCGGTGACGGCGACAAACTATTGAAGGTTAAGATGCGTGAGTACCGTATTCCAGAGCTTGGTGACAAGTTTGCGACCAGGCACGGACAGAAAGGAGTTATCGGAATGATCTCCCCCGAGGAGAACATGCCTTTCACAAATCAGGGAATAACACCCGACATCATTCTTTCGACACACGCCATCCCAAGCCGTATGACAGTATCACAGATAATCGAGATAATGGGTGGAAAGGCTGGAGCCCTTCGAGGAGAGACTGTAGATGGATCCGCCTACCACAACGAGTCAAAAGAAGAGATCAAGGAACAGCTTGAAGAACTCGGATTCCAGAGCTCCGGAAAAGAGACGATGTACAACGGGGTGACAGGAGAAGAGATGGAGGCCGAAATCCTTATCGGGCCTGGATACTACCTCAAGCTGAGCCACATGGTCGGGGACAAGGTCCACGCACGTGGAAGAGGACCGGTCACACTGCTCACGAAACAGCCGACAGAGGGAAGAAGCCAGGAAGGAGGCCTACGACTCGGAGAGATGGAAAAGGATGTGTTCGTCGGACATGGCGCATCGCTCCTGCTTAAAGAACGGTTCGGAGCTGACTCGACAGAGATCGAGGTATGCGAGCACTGCGGCGAGATAGGCGTCTACGACCGCGAGGAAAACAAGCATTACTGTCCTGCATGCGACTCAGGCGATCTCGACAAGACAGAGATACCGCACGCCTTCCTGTTGCTGATGAACGAGCTAAAATCCATGATGATGGATACAGAGCTTGAACTGGAGGAGGATTAAAGATGGAGACAAAGAACATTGACAAACTTGAATTCGGAGTTGTAAGCGCAGAAAAACTCGACAACATGGCTGTAAAGGAGATCGACAAGGCCGAAGTCTACGACGCAGACGGCTACCCTGTCGAGGACGGAGTAATGGATCCTGCGCTCGGCGTAATCGACCCAGGGATGACATGCCAGACCTGTGGCGGAAGAATCAGAGAATGTAACGGCCACTTCGGACAGATCACGCTTTCAAGGCCTGTCGTTCACGTGCTCTACGCCAAAAAGGTTAGAGATCTTCTCCGGTTCGCGTGTAAAGAGTGTCACAACCTCGCGATCAAGGACGAGGACAAACCCTTCAGAAAATCCAACATGATGAACGAATGCCCAGAGTGCGGCCACGAAATCGAGGACATCAAGCTTGACAAGCCTTATACGTTCTACGAGGAAGGAGAGAAACTGACTCCGTCAGAGATAAGGGAACGGTTCAAGGAGATCCCGGATGAAGTAGCGGAAAAAATCGATATAGAGGGTGGAAGGCCTGAAGACTTGATACTGACAAAGATCCCCGTTCCACCGGTTACGATAAGGCCTTCAATTACACTGGAGACAGGAGAGAGATCAGAAGACGATATCACGCATAAACTCGTCGATGTCATCCGGATCAACAAACGGCTGCAGAACAATATTGAAATTGAAGCTCCGGACTTCATCATCGATGATCTCTGGGAGCTGCTCCAGTACCACGTCGCAACGCTTTTCTACAACGACATGAGCAGCGTGCCACCAGCAAGACACCGCTCCGGAAGATCATTAAAATCCTTAATTGAAAGAGTACAGGGCAAAGAGGGAAGGTTCCGTGAAAACCTGATCGGAAAGAGAGTCAACTTCTCCGCACGTACAGTAATCTCCCCGGATCCCAACATAGGGATCAACGAGGTAGGGGTTCCGCAGATAATAGCCAAGAAGCTGACCATCCCTGTCAAAGTCACCGAGAGAAACTACGAAAAGTGCATGGAATGGCTTGAAAACGGGCCTGACACACACCCAGGAGTCAATTACGTGTTCCAGCCCGACGGCTCAAGAAGAAGAGTGACAGAGGAAAACATCGAAGACCTTGTAGAGGCCGTAGAGCCTGGAGAAGGCTGGACGGTCGAGAGACACCTGAAAGATGAAGATACAGTACTGTTCAACAGGCAGCCCTCGCTGCACCGAATGTCGATCATGGCGCACGAAGTCCGAGTACTACCGTACAGAACATTCAGATTGAACCTGAACGTCTGTGCACCTTACAACGCAGACTTCGACGGAGACGAGATGAACCTGCACGTACCGCAGACAGAAGAAGCCCGTGCAGAAGCAGAGGAACTGATGAAGGTCCAGGAACACGTCAAATCCCCGAAAATGGGAGGACCAATCGTTGGCATGCTTCAGGACTATGTTTCAGGCCTCTACCTGTTGACACAGGAAGACAAGGAACTGGACAGAGAAAAGGCCTTCAACATTCTCGCGGAAGCAGGAGAACACGAGAAAGACCTGCCTGAAGGAGAGAAAGTATCCGGAAGAGACCTTGTAAGCATATTCATACCGGAAGATATCTCCCTGACTATCAACGAGGGAGAGGACGACGAAGTAGTGATCGAAGACGGTGAACTTGTCAAGGGAGTACTGGACGAGGACGCGCTCGGAGACTACGGAGGAGAAATTATCCAGCAGCTCGACATTGAATACGGCAGCGACATGGTAGCAGAGTTCCTCAACCGTGTCTCCAGGGTCGGAGCAATCTTCCTCACAAAGAGAGGATTCAGCATAGGCCTTGAAGACCTTGAAGTACCTGACGAGGCAACAGAGAGAATCAAGGAGATAATCGAGGCCTCAGTAGAAGATACAGAGGAACTGCTTCAGGAATACGAGGAAGGAAAAATGGAAGCAATCACAGGGAAAACTATCGAGGAATCCCGTGAGATCCGTGTAACCAAAAAACTGAACGAGGCCTTTACAGAGATCGGAGACATTATCGCGGACCAGTTCGACGAAAGCTCCTCCGCCTATGTCATGGCAGACTCAGGAGCTCGAGGATCGATGCAAAACGTTACGACGATGGCTGGAATGCTTGGACAGAACTCCGTCCGGGACACGAGAATCGTAAGAGGATACAAGGAGAGAACCCTGTCACATTTCAAGAAAGGAGAGATGAGTCCAAAATCCAAAGGATTCGTAAGCTCGTCAATCCTGGAAGGCCTCGACGCACAGGAGATGTTCTTCCACCAGATGAGCCAGAGAAAGGCTCTGGCGGACAAATCCCTTAACACGAAGACCTCCGGATACATGTACCGTCGTATCTCAAACGCTCTACAGGACCTGAGAGTGGAGTACGACCAGACCGTCAGAAACGCGCAGGGAGAGATCGTACAGTTCAGAGCCGGAGAGGACGGAGTCGACCCACAGAAATCAGATAGAGGCCTTATCTCCACGGAGATCGAGAGGTGATCAAAATGAGCGAAGAACTACACTGGAAAGACAGAGCACAGCAACTCCCCGAAAAACACCAGACGCTTGACCTGACAGAGGAGCAGAGAAAGACCCTCGAGGAGAGATACAGGCAGATGCAGTACGAGCCCGGCGAATCCATCGGGATCGTGGCGGCGCAGAGCCTTGCAGAACCTGCTACACAGCTGACGATGGAGACGTACCACCAGGCAGGAGGAGCGCAGGTTTCGCTGACCGCCGGTCTGCCTCGATTGATCGAGATCGTGGACGCAAGAAGAGAGCCAAAGACCCCGGCAATGGACGTATACCTCAAAGAAGAGTACAACTCGAAAGAAGACGCCAAAAAACTTGCAAGAAAACTCAGAGAGGTAAAGTTCGAGGACCTTGTAAGGAAAGACACGATCGACATCATGCAGCTCGAGGTAGAGTACGAGCTCAACCCAGACCTGCTTGAAGACTACGAGATCGACATGGAGGATGTCAGGTCAAGGGTGAAAGACGATGTCAAGAAGGCAAAGCTCGAGATAGATGACAACACTATCACCCTAACATCGCAGGAAGACGACTACGACCTCAGAGACCTGAAAGACCTGAAGAACGATACTGAAGACGCAAGGATCAAAGGCCTCAAGGGAATCGAACAGGTTGTAATCAACGAGGAAGACGGCGAATGGCAGCTTCAGACCGCTGGAACCGCTTTAAGAAAGACTTTGAAGATTGAGGAAGTCGATCCCAACAGGACCTTCTCCAACCATCTCTTCGAGGTTAAACGTGTGCTCGGAGTCGAGGCCTTGAGGCAGAGAATCATAGTCGAGACAAACGAGACTCTCGGGGCCCAGGGAATCAGCATCGACGACAGGCACATCATGCTTCTCGCGGATATGATGACACGTGAAGGAGACCTCAGAGGAACAACCCGGTATGGAATTGTCGGGGACAAGCACTCCATGATCGCAAGATCCGTCTTCGAGGAAACCAAGAAACACCTGAGAGAGGGAACCCTGAGCGGGGAAGAAGATCCGCTGGAAGGAGTAGTTGAAAACATTGTAACGGGTCAGCCCGTGCCTGTAGGAACAGGCATAGTCGACCTGAAACCAAGCTTCAATATCGACTGATCACTCTGCTTATAAAAGTTGGGGGCCTATTAATGATTACACGTAAAACACGTTTCTAAGTGATAGAATGGTAACAGCAACGTACGACACCCAGATGATCAGGACCCTCAACATGTTCGAATCTCTTACAGATGTCGAAGCCAGGGACTGCATAATCAACGACGACGAGGCCTACTTTATAGTCCCCGAAGGAAAAGCCGGAATGGCCATCGGGAAAGGAGGAAAAGTAGTCCAGAAAGTCCAGGACCAGCTCGGAAAAACAGTGAAGATCTACGAATACCACGACAACGTAGGAGCATTCGTCAACAATCTTGTGCCCGGCGACATCAGAGGAGTAACAGTAGACAACGAAAACGGTCAGAAAAAAGTATCGATCAACGTACCCAACTCCAACAAGGGCAAAGTCCTTGGAAGAGAAGGAGAAAGAATCGAAACCATCAGAGAAGTCCTGGGAAGAACACACAACGTCGACGAAGTCAAGGTAGAGTAGACCAAGCTTCTTATCCGCTGAGCCTTCAGACGAGGGAACAGCCCTTACAGGATAAGGATCCGACGAAAGGCCTGAGAAGCCCAGATAGGTCAAATCTATCTAGAATGGTTGAGGCTCAAAGAGGAGAAAACCAGATAACTGCTGTAATCATAGTTCTTTTAGGCCTTATCTATACTCTACCTATTTTACTGTAACAACTCAATCTTTCTTATTCCAACTTAACAAATTTGTTCACATGATTCAGGAGAAAATCGGAGATGTCAAGAGATTCGACGAGATACTGAAGATCCTTGTCGAAAACGAGATGGGCTACCTCATAGAAAAGACAGGCCTCGCCCACCATCTACCCTTCACAGAAAGACTGAAGATAAAGACGCATGAAAGGCCTGGACCCGAAAGATTGAGGGAAACACTGGAAGAACTCGGCAGCATCTACGTAAAGTTCGGCCAGATACTTGCGCAACGCCCGGATATTCTACCCAGGAAATACTGCAACGAACTTGAAAAACTCGAAGACAACGTACACAAGTTTGAATGGAACACGGCCGAAAAGATAATTGAAGAAGAGGTAGGCCTTGAAAACTTCGAGGATATAGAAGAAGAACCAGTCGCCGCGGCCTCGATCGCACAGGTTCACCGGGCAAAGCTAAAAGACGGGGAGGAAGTCGTTGTCAAGGTGAAGAGGCCTGGAATAGATGAAAAAGTCGGGAAGGATCTTGAAATCCTGAAGTTTTTCACTGAAAAGGCCGAGAAACACTCCTCCATTGTGAAAAACGCTGACGCGCTCAAGTTTGTAGAGCAGTTCTCAAAATGGACAAAGGAAGAGCTCGATCTCAAGCAGGAAGGCCTGAACGCCCAGATCTTCCGGGAAAACCTTGAGGAAGAGGAAAACCTGAAAGTCCCTAAGATATACCCGGAGCTGAACACGGAGAAAGTCCTGGTGATGGAGTACGTCGAAGGGGTCAAATGCACGGATAAGGAAAAACTCGAAGAGATGGATGTCGACGCCGAAAAGATCGCGGAGAATGCTCTAAGAGCCGGTATTAAACAGTCAGTTATCGACGGTTTTTTCCACGCGGACCCGCATCCATCAAACTTTCTGCTTACAGAGGACTCAAAGATAATCTACATGGATTTCGGAATGATGGGGAAGGTCAGCAAGAACACAGGCGAAAAGTTAGGCCTCTTACTGATCTACCTTATCAGGGAGGATGTTGAAAGTATCATCGACTGCCTCGAAGACCTCGGGACCAAAAAAGAAGGCTACGAACGCCAGCAGATCGCGGAGGTTGTGGAAGAGAAAGTCCTGATCCTGAAAAACAGTTCACTTGAACAGACAAGTATCACGCAGGAGCTTTTCGATCTCTTCGTCCAGATATCGGATAGAGGCCTTAGAATGCCTTCCAACCTTGCGCTGCTTGGGAAAAACCTTGTGACGATAGAGGGTATCGCGTTAACGATCTACCCTGACTTCAGGATTCAGGAAAGCTATGAAGAAGTAGTTGAAGACGCATTGAAGCAGCAGAACAGGCCTGAAGAGATGGCGGAGGGATTCGCGGTCGATCTCATAAAGAACAAAGAATTGCTCACAAAGCTGCCTACCAAGATAAACAACAAGCTAACCCAGGAAAGAGGCCCTGAAGTCGATGAAAGCTCCGTGAATATCAAGCTTCTTCCCTCAGGACTCGTGGTTTCTTCAGGCCTGGTGTTCGCAGCCTCGCCTCTCTACCCGCCTCTGTTCTTGCTCGGGTTGGCGGAGCTTTTCGGAGGCCTATACCTGTACAGCCGGGACTGAAAGGGGTATAAAAAGTTTGGTTTTCAGTGTTGTGATATGGGAATGTACAGCGCGCGTAAGATCAAGAAGAAGAGGCAGGAGCACCGCTGGAGCGATAAAGATTACAAGAGAAGAATGCTGAATCTCAGGGAAAAAGCGGATCCTCTCGAAGGTTCACCCCAGGGAAGAGGAATCGTACTTGAGAAGAGGATAATCGAAGCAAAGCAGCCTAACTCCGCGTTGAGAAAGTGCGTGCGTGTACAGCTTTTGAAAAACGGTAAACAGTTGACAGCTTTTGTACCTGGCGACGGAGCCATAGAGTATATCGATGAGCACGACGAGGTCCTGATCGAAGGGATCGGTGGAGCGGACTCCGGGCCTAAAGGAGATATTCCAACTGTCAGGTACAAGGTAATCAAGGTAAACGGTATCTCTCTCGAGGAACTTGTTGCGGGAGAGCAGGAGAAACCAACACGGTGATCAAAAAAATGGACAACGAAAATACAGATGATTTTCTTGATCACGCAGAAAACACCAGAGGTGTTCCCGAGTGAGTAACGCTGCTACAATCAACATTGAAGACGATGAGATCCTTACATTTGGAAGATGGGATGCAAAAGAGGTAGAGGTAGAGGACGACGGCCTTGTAAGATACGTCAACCTTGAAAACATCATGGAGCCACGGAGCAAAGGCCGTCACACCGACAAACAGTTCTACAAGGCAGATGTGCCGGTCGTCGAAAGGCTTCTCAACAGGATGTACGTCGCAGGACACCGCGGCAACAAACACTTGCTCACATCCGGAAGGAACACCGGCCAAAAAGCAAAGCTCTGGAAGATAATTGAAGAAACATTCGAAAAAATAGAAGAGGAGACTGATGAGAACCCTATCCAGGTGCTCGTCAACGCGATCGAGAACTCCGCACCTGTCGAAGAGGTCGTCACCTACCAGAGAGGAGGCGCAAGAGCAAGAAAAGCTGTCATCGTCTCACCTCAGAGAAGGGTCGACCTTGCAATAAGACTTCTGGTGCAGGGAGCCTACGAAAACCGGCTCGCATCCTCGGAAGACGCGGTCGAGGCCTTGAAAAACGAGTTAGTCGGCGCACACAACAACGACAACAGTGTGAGAGCCGTTATGACCCGTGAAAGAAAGGAGCGGGAAGCAGAAGGCGCCCGGTAAGATGAAAAAACTGACCCAGGCCTTGATACAGGCCTCAAAGTACGGCAACATCCATTCCTCTCTTTTCATTATCTCTCTAACACTTGTTACTTTCGCACATCTGACAGCAAGCTAATTTCCCGGGGAAAAACTCCGGAATCCATTTTTAAAGCTTGTAAAGAATCTTGAGGTATAAACTTGGTGTAATACTACAATGTCTGACGAGCTTGACGCAATTAAAGAAGTGATTAACGATCCTGAGCACATCAGGAACATCGCAATCGCTGCACACATCGACCACGGAAAAACAACTCTAACAGACAACCTGCTTGCGAGAGCAGGAATGATCTCGGAGAAGCTGGCAGGAGACCAGCGGTTCATGGACTTTGATGATCAGGAAGCGGAAAGAGGAATCACTATCTACTCCGCAAACGTTTCAATGGTCCACGAACACGAAGGAGACGACTACCTCATCAATCTTATCGATACACCAGGCCACGTCGACTTCGGTGGAGACGTTACCCGGGCGATGCGTGCGGTCGATGGAGTTCTCGTGCTTGTGGACGCTGTCGACGGCGTAATGCCTCAGACAGAGACAGTTATGAAACAGGCCTTGAACGAAGGCGTCAAGCCAATCCTCTTCATCAACAAAGTCGACAGACTGATCGAAGAGATGCAGCTAACACCCGAGGAAATGCAGGAAAGGTTCACAAAGATCATCAGAGAAGTCAACACCGCATTAAGAAAGTACGCGGACGATGAAACCGCCGAGAAATGGAAGATGAGCGTAAACGATGGAACAGTTGCGTTCGGAAGCGCACTGAAAAACTGGGCTATCTCCGCACCCTACATGCAGAAAACAGGCATCACTTTCGGAGATATAATTGACAGGGTAAACGACGGAGACCACGAAGGCCTCAGAGAAGACGCACCGATCGAAGAAGTCACACTCGACATGGTAGTCGGCCACCTCATCAACCCGCAGAAATCAGCAGAATGGAGAATCCCGGCAGTATGGCCAGGCGACGTAGAAAGCGAAGTCGGAGAGGACATGATGAAGCACGACAAAGACGGAAGACTGGTCGGAGTCGTCACAAACGTAGAGGACGACGAACACGCAGGAACAATCGCCACAGCACGACTGTTCTCCGGAACAGTTAGAGAAGGAGACGAGCTCTACGGCATCGGATCTCAAAAAACGGAGAGAGCCCAGCAAGTCGGAATTTATTCAGGGCCTCGAAAGCTGACGGTCGACGAAGTACCCTGCGGAAACATTGCCGCAATCACAGGACCGGACTTCTCAACAGGAGAAACTTTCATACTTGAAGGAGAAGAAGAGATCCAGCCGTTTGAACAGATCGAACACGTATTCGAACCTGTTGTAACCAAAAGCATCGAACCAAAACGCACAAGCGACTTACCAAAACTTATCGAGGCCTTGAGGAAACGAGCCAAAGAGGACAACACCATCGAAGTAGAGATCGATGAAGAAACAGGAGAAACCCTGGTATCAGGCCTTGGAGAGCTGCACATCGAGGCGAAAGTAGAGAGGTACCTTGACGAGCAGGGAATCGACATCAACGTCTCCGAACCTATCGTCGTATTCAGGGAGGGCATCGACGAAGAATCGCCTGAAGTAACAGGAAAGTCGCCTAACCGGCACAACCAACTGGTTATGAGCGTCGAACCGATCGACGAATCAGTCAGAAAGTTCCTCAAAGAAGACTACAAAGAACTAAAGATGCAGGCAGACGACGAGACAGAAGTAAGAGACGCGCTCGTCGAAGCAGGAATGGACCAGGACGAAGCCGACGACATCATGGAGGCCTATGAGGAAAACCTGCTGATCAACTCATCAAGAGGAATCAAAAACCTGAGAGAGATCCAGGAATACCTGGTTGACGCGTTCCAAGAGTTCTGCGACGAAGGACCGCTCTCAAATGAACCGGTGATAGGCCTCAAAGTCAAGCTTCACGACGCCAAGCTGCACGAAGACGCGATCCACAGAGGCCCAGCCCAGATGATCCCAGCAACGAAAGACGCGATGAAACGCGGCTTCCTACAGGCTACTCCAAGACTCATAGAGCCAAAACAGAAGATGAGAATTGATACGCCAAGCGACACGATGGGAGATGCAATGACAGAGGTCAACAACAGGAGAGGAGACATCATCGACATGGACGAAGAAGGAGACTCAGCGATCATCCGCTGCAAACTCCCTGTAGAAGAACTCTTCGGCTTCGAAGCAGCGTTAAAGTCCGCGACCAACGGAAAAGGATTCTTCTCGTTGATCGACATCATCTTCGAACCGTTAAGCAGAAACCTTCAGGAAGAAAAAATCCTGGAGATCCGCGACAGAAAAGGCATGAAACAGGAATTGCCAAGCCTCGAGGAATAAAAACTGGAGGCCTCTTCGAGGCCTTCAAACCATCCTATCTTCTTACTTTTCCATCAGATATTTCTGCTCTCCAGTTCTTCCGGGTATTTTTCGGTGCCAAGTGCGTTAGCGGTCGCTGCAACTCCGGCCTCTCCAACGCTTCTCAAGTCGTAACCTCCGGAGACAAGATCGAGGCCTTGGGCTGCCTGTCCAGCGTTTCCGGTTGCAAGGCCTGAGAGAATCATAGCAGGTTTACGCGTCTTCTCTATCTTATCATCCGGCTCCAGATGATCGTATGCTAAGTCGGCGAGTGAAGATCCGAAGGTGCCGGTCGCCATATGTCCCGCGTTATCGACCCATTCCGCCGCTGAGGGATCGTTCAGGGCGTATAGAGCAGCTCCTACCGATCCTATACATATCGAGGCCTTTACAGGGTCAGTCTTCCTGTAGAGTTCTGAGGCCTCTTCTCGTACCTGGCTGTAAGTATCTTCAAAAACACTCATACATCACCACTGTAAAGTAACTACTTAAGTGTTTTTTGTGGAGGTCTGCTCCTTTTTAAAGTTTTAAGAGTTTACTGTTGATTATACGCTGTATAGGTGAAAATTAAAAATGGCTGACAAACCACACATTAACCTAGTATTCATCGGTCACGTAGACCACGGAAAGTCCACCACAATCGGGAGATTGCTTTGGGACACTGAAAACCTTCCAGAAGAAGAGATGCGTAAGCTTGAAGAAGCTGCTGAAGAAGCAGGTAAGGAAAGCTTCAACTTCGCGTTCGCGATGGACTCCCTTGAAGAAGAAAGGGAGAGAGGCGTCACAATCGACCTGGCTCACCAGGAGTTCGACACAGACGACTACCACTTCACGATCATCGACGCACCAGGACACCGCGACTTCATTAAAAACATGATTACAGGAGCTTCCCAGGCAGACGCAGCAGTACTCGTCGTCGCGGCTGACGACGGAATCCAGCCTCAGACAAAAGAGCATGCATACCTTGCAAAGACGCTGGGAATCGACCAGTTAGCTGTTGCAGTCAACAAGATGGATCTTGAAGACTTCTCAGAGGACGCGTACAGCGGAATCAAAGAAGAAGTCTCCGAACTGATCCAGGGAGTAGGCTTCAATCCAAGCGACATCAACTTCGTACCGGTCTCAAGCTTCGAAGGAGACAACGTAGTAGATGAGTCCGACGACATGGGATGGTACGACGGTCCAACACTTGTAGAGGCTCTGGACGACTTCGAAGAACCTGAAAAGGCGATCGACCTACCGCTCAGAATCCCAATCCAGGACGTATACTCCATCTCCGGAATCGGAGCAGTATCCGTCGGAAGAGTAGAGACAGGAGAGATCAACCCAGGCGACGACATAGTATTTGAGCCTGCAGGAGTCGGCGGAGAAGTCAAGACAATCGAAATGCACCACGAAGAAGTCGACGCAGCAGAACCAGGAGACAACATCGGATGGAACACAAGAGGAGTCGGAACAGACGACATCCAGAAAGGAGACGTCGCAGGACCTTCTGACAACCCGCCAACAGTCGCGGAAACATTCAGGGCACAGGTAATCGTCCTCAACCATCCAAACGTCATTTCCGAAGGTTATACGCCTGTTTTCCACGTCAACACGGCACAGGTAAGCTGTACATTCGAGGAACTCCACTCCACGATGAATCCAAAGACGGGAGAGACACTCGACGAAGACCCAGACTACATCAAACAGGGTCAGGCAGCAAAGGTCACAATCAGGCCTCAGCAGCCGCTCGTAATCGAGGAGAACGACGAAATCCCTCAGTTAGCAAGATTCGCGATCAGAGACATGGGACAGACAGTCGGAGCCGGACAAGCCCTCGAAGTCAACGAAAAATAAAGGCCTAAAATAGGCCTACATATCCTTTCCTATTCTTCTTTCCAAAAACTCTCTTTATCCTGAATTAATCAAACATCAGTTCACAAAGACCTCAATCAAAAACAAAGTTAAAGAATACCGTCCTTAACCAATTCAACGATGGACTCCAAGATCAAGGTTCTGGAAGAAGTCTCTACTCATTTAAACCAGGGATGGTTTGTGTTCGGGAGTATGGGCCTGAAGTTGAAGGGCCGGGATGTGGATCCTGATGACGTGGATATCTGGACCACTGACCGGAATGCTGAACAACTGAGAGAAGTGCTCTCCGACAAACTGGTTGAGACCATTGAAGTTGGTGATGGCCCGACTTCGGACGTGGATGTATATCAGGTACACGGAGAGGAGTTGGAAGTTATCTACGGCAACAAATACATTGATTTCACCGAAACAGAAGAAGTAAACGGCTTTCCTGTATTGGTGGATCAGGCCTTTGCCGAGATGTACCAAGTAATCGGCGATGAAGTGAAGGCCAGAATGCTGATGCCGGATATCTAAACACCATTTATAATAGTTAACCTATATCAGGTTTGTATGCAGAAGGCACGTGTAAAGCTCAGAAGCACCAGTCAGGAGAAAGTGGATGAACTTTCAGATGAAATACTGGAGATCGGAGACGAGTACAACGCCAGCGTTTCAGGGCCTGTACCGCTTCCAACCAAAAACATGAAGATCACCACGAGGAAAGCACCTGACGGAGAAGGATCAAGCACAATCGAAAGATACGAGATGCATGTCCACAAAAGACTTATCGACATAGAAGACTCCGAACGAGCATTGAGACAGGTCATGAGAGTACACGTACCGGAAGGCCTCGACATCGAAATCGAATTAATGGA
>JBKHHG010000011.1:0-21615 GCA_046539225.1 Candidatus Nanohaloarchaea archaeon | reverse complement strand
CTCGGACTCTGCGGTTGAAGTCGTTTACGCGGTCGATGATCTGGTTGATTATCTGCTGGTCTGGCATCCTATCTTTTATTTTAGGAACACGGGAATAATAATGCTGGGATGAACATACACGACAAAGACGTATTCGAATATGAGTTTGAGGAGGATACAGGGACTGTAAGGATCAACACCCTTGGAAGCATCTACGGAGCGAGTATAGAGGATTACCCCGAGGTGATGGCCCGTGTCATCAATATTCTGCAGGAGGTTCCTAACGCTTCCTCAGTTATTCTATCCGAATCCCGGGACTACGAGTACGACGAGGACCAGATAATACTGTTGAAGGAACTGGCCCAGATAGTCCAAGACATCTCCAATCAAGGCCTGCTGTCGCAGAGTCCGGGAGAGAAATGCGAGCAGCTCTACCAGGATGAACTGCCCGATATACAGGAGACGGTTTTCAGCACTTTGAAACAGGACCCTGTCGGGGCATACGTCGAACTGAAGAGGAAGAAAAGGCATCTCGAGCAGGATATGGACGAAAGCTATCCCCAGCAGAGCCGATGCCGGAAATACTTTATACAGGATGTTCTGAACCCGATAATGGATATGCTTGAATCCACAGAGATAATTGAACAGGCCTCAGACTACATCACCGGCCACCATGTCGGCGACAGAGAGGTATACAGAGAGTTCTTCCATCCTCTCGTGAGACCGAACTTCATGCTTACAAAGTACATGTCCCTGCCCCCTGAGAGAGGCGAGGAGATCGACAGGTACGACTCCAGGAACAATGTAGAAGTATCGGTATACCGGGTCCCGAACAAGACAAGGCCTATCTACCACGTCGACCCCCCAGAGTTCAACCTGCCAGAGGAGAAATACAACTTGCTGGATGCAGCGAGGCGTTTCATGGCCTCTCACGAACCTGACTCGGGAGAGTTCGCTGAACCTGAGAGGATGCGGGACGTATTCGAAAACATCGGCAGGGATATGCTTAGAGATATCGCAAACCAGATGAACTTTCAGCTCGGCAGCGAAGAACTCGAAACCCTGGGACATATCCTGAACAGGTATACTTCAGGCCTAGGGGTTTTAGAGCTGCTGCTCGCGGATCCACAGGTCCAGGACGTCTTCGTCAACTCCCCTATCGGATCCTCTCCAATCTACATAGCCCATGAAAAATACGGTGAGTGCGAGACCAACCTGATACCGACAAAAGACGAGGCAGAGTCATGGGCCACACAGTTCAGGATACAGTCAGGAAGGCCTCTGGACGAGGCAAACCCGGTGCTCGACACAGAGACAGAGGTTAAAGGCGGAAGAGCAAGAGTCGCGGTCATACAGGAAAACCTCAGCCCTGAAGGCCTGGCATTTGCTTTCAGGAGGCATCGCTCCCGGGCCTGGACCCTTCCTCTCTTCATAGAAAGCGATATGATAAACGGGTTTGGCGCAGGCCTCCTATCGTTTATAGTCGACGGAAATAGATCGGTGCTTTTCTCAGGTACACGTGGAGCCGGAAAGACCTCGCTACTCGCCGCCTCCATGCTGGAGATAATGAAAAACCACAGGATCGTAACGGTCGAAGACACGTTAGAGCTTCCGATCCCTCAGATGAGAGACCTGGGATACAACGTCGAGCGTATGAAGTCCCGTTCTGTTATTACACAGGTGGAAAACGAGCTTGAAGCCGATGAAGCCATCAGAACCTCGCTGAGAATGGGTGACTCCGCCCTTGTGGTCGGAGAAGTCAGAAGCGACGAGGCCCAGGCCCTATACGAAGCTATGAGGGTTGGAGCGGTCGCAAACTTTGTCGGCGGCACCATCCACGGGGAAGACGCCTACTCCGTTTTCGACAGGGTTGTAAACGATCTCGGAGTACCTACAACAAGCTTTAAAGCCACGGACATTGTTGTCAGTGTAAACAAGATTAAAAGCCCTGATGGAATGGAGGAATACCGCCGCGTAACAGGAATAACAGAGGTTAGAAAGGAGTGGACCGATGATCCTCTCGAGGAAAATGCGTTCGTGGATTTAATGCGTTACGATAGTGAGAAAGACGAGCTCGTGCCTACTGACACGCTCCTTAACGGCGAATCCGAGATAATGAACCGTATCGCGGAAAACGTCCGTGAATGGAAGAACAACTGGCAGGCAGTCTGGGACAATGTCGAGATGAGAAAGGAGATGAAGGAAGCTATAGTGGAGAAGGCCCGGGAAGAAGACAGGCCTGAACTGCTTGAAGCGGAGAAAGTTGTAGAGGCAAACCAGAAGTTCCACCTCCTATCGAAGCAGGTAGTCGACGAATACGGAGAGCAGCAAAGAGCGAGGATAATGAACCGCTGGAGGGAATGGCTTGACCAGCAAGTATAAGGTGGCGCAGAATGGATGAAGACCAGGAAAAACGTCTGGACGATATACTCGAGGAGATAGACAAGGACATCGAGATGCCGCCTTACAACAACAGTTCTTCACGCGAAAGCTTCTCACGCCGATACCAGCAGTACAAAAAAGAGGAAGCCGAGGCCAGGAAAAGAACTTCATACGAAAAGTTCTGCTACCAGATGTCATCGCTGCTCAGCCTGAAAGCAGGCGAATCAACAAAGCAAAAGCTAAACCCTGCGATCAACCTTCTCGGATGGGAGATCACGCCCGGAATGGTGCTTTCAGCCACTGCAGGAGCATTTATAGCCGGTTTCATCGGATGGATATCTCTTTTCGTAATGAACCTATCGCTTGGATCTGCTCTCGGCTCCAGCGGCGGCATAATCCCTACATCCCTCATGTTAATTCTCGTATCTGTACCTGTCGCTGCAGGCCTCTACACCTTTTACAAGCCGGTCTACGCCGCCAAAAACAAAGTGATAAAGAGCAGTGGAGAAATGATACTCTCAATACTCTACATGGTAGTATACATGCGTTCATCGCCCAACCTGGAGGGAGCAGTACGTTTCGCGGCTTTAAACCTTGAAGGCCCGATCGCAAAAGACCTCAAAGAAGTTTTATGGAGCCTGGAAGTCGGAGAATACAAGAGAATAGATGATGCGCTCGAGAACTATACTGAAAGGTGGAAAAACTACAATAAAGACTTTCTCGAGTCTTTAAACCTGTTAAGAGCAGCTACAAACCAGCCAGATACAGACAGACAGGAAAGACTGCTTCAGGACGCCATAGACAATATTCTGGACGGGACACAGGAAAAGATGAAGCATTACGCCCAGTCACTGGAAACGCCTGTAATGATTCTGAACGCAGTAGGCGCCCTGCTCCCGGTACTCGGCATGATAATGCTGCCATTAATCTCCGCATTCCTCGGAGGAGTTATAACCCCGCTGCATCTCTTCATCCTGTTCAACCTTATGCTGCCGGCCTTCCTCTGGTGGTTCATGCAGAGAACCCTGAGCTCGAGGCCTCCAACAGTCAGTACAAAACCGGCGGACACGGAATCACTGCCGGACAGATGGAAGTTCTCGCTGACCTTGATGGACAAAAAATTTAGGCTACCCTCCTGGCCTGTAGGCCTCGCAGTCTTCTCAGTTCTGGCCCTGCCAGGTATAATAGGATACATATCCTTCCCTCACTTCTACCCTATGGCAGGAGAAGAACTCGCGGCCTCAGCTCCCTACGTATTCACAGAAGGAGAATCTCTGGCGCCGCTTCCGATGCTGATGCGCTCCCTGCTTATAGTACTTGGAACAGGCTTCGGAATCGGAGCAACATTAATACTTGGCAACTTTGAAAGGTTGAAAACCGAGGAAAAACTTAAAGAAATAGAGTCTGAGTTCCCCACCGCCTTATTCGAGCTTGGAAACAAGATTTCAGGCGGCACACCTATAGAACTTTCATTGAAAGAGGCTACGGAGTCTACTCAGGACCTCGAGATATCTGAGCTCTTTGAGCTTTCATCCCGGAACATAGAGGAGATGGGAATGACGTTTGAAGACGCCATATTTGACCCGGACTACGGAGCGCTGAGAGAGTTTCCAAGCCAGATGATTCATACAGTGATGAAGGCCGTGCTCGAATCATCTGAGAAAGGCACGGAGATGGCCGCCACCGCAATGATGACAATATCCCGGTACCTGAAAAACATCCACAAGACACAGGAACAGCTCAACGACCTGATGGAGGACACAACCACCACAATCCAGATGCTGGCATACATGCTTGCACCGATAGTATCCGGGGTCGCGGTCGGGATGTCGCAGACAATAATTTCAGGCCTTTTCGAGCTCTCACAGAGCTTCCAGGAAAGCCAGTCCCAGCTCCCATCCGGGGCAGAAAGCTCAGCAGGCCTCGACGGCTCTATAATCGGAAACCTTGGTAACGCGATACCTCCAGAGCTTCTCCAGCTTGTTGTAGGCATATATCTGATCCAGCTGCTCTACATACTCGGAACTTTCTACATGAAAATCACGAGAGGAGACGACCAGACCTTCAAATACATGTTCACAGGGAAGATACTCCTCTCCGGAATGTTCTTCTACGCCATAACAGTGCTGATTATAAGTATGCTGTTCGGAGGAATAGTCACAGGAGTAGGTGAGGGAATATGAAAGCCGAGTTCTCAACGAAGCACCTCATCCTTATAATCGTGGCTGCTCTCGCTGCCGCAACTGTCTACTTCGTCGCAGAATCCATACTGAGAGACGCAGTCATAAACGCGCTCGGAACAGCGGCGGACTAAATCATTAAATTAAACGATTGACAACACAGTAACAGTGAAACCGAAAGGAACCTCCAGCAAAACCATAAACATAATGATAGGCCTCGTCATGGCCATAGCAATAGCCACGCTTTTCCTCGCGCTTTTCCTCCCGGCCATAATAGGAACAGACGACGCAGCAAGCTGCGTAGGCCTTTTAAGAAACATTGGCTCAATACTTGCTGATGTAACAGGTAGATCAATATGCTGAAAGGTATAGGAATCGGGGCGATCATCAAACTCGTCCTTGCGATAATGGTCGCCTCCCTATTCATCTCAATGAGCAGTATAGGCTCCCTCGGCCAGGCCCTGCAGCAGAGCTTTACCGACATCAACCAGTACACCGATCAGACCACAGAGATAGAAGACGCAAAGACTTTAAACGACCTGACGCTGTTCGTCCGGGACAGAGCGCTTAACGACGGCTGCACAGTCGTAAACAACGTCAACGACGGCCAGAAACCCTTCAACGCTGTAAGAACTGATGGAGACTTCGAAGCCGATGGCTGGGGCTACCCAGGCCTCAAAGGAACGCAGCCCCTTACCCAGCACCCCACCTGTTTCGGAGGTGAAGCCGGAGCGGTGAGAGACCCTGGAGGCCTGATACCTGGAAGCGGGTTAAGAGACTTCACAAACTTTGTTGGGGACACTCCTGACGAAAACTTTATGCCTGGTATCTACTCCCGGCAAAAGTTCAAAGTGCCTGAAGACCTTGAGAAAGATGCTATAACCATTGGAGGAAGGGAAAATAACGGCAGGTACTGGCTTGACGAAAACCTGGTAAACGTAGTGCCTACAACCCCTGAAAAGGCCTCGGAGGCGATAAGGGCAGCTGAAGGCGGAACGAGCTTAAACGATCTTAGACCTGGATTGAAAGAGGCTGTCGCTGCCGGAACGGTCTGCCGGGTATGTGCTGCAGGCATGTTAGGCATTGATGTAGGGATAAATGTAGTTGACGAGATAGGAAACACCTGGTTCGACGATGAGAACAGGAAAGGCACCCAGATCGAAAGGCCTGTAATATACTTCAAGGATCAGAATGTTGATATTGACGCCCGCACAAATCTTGAAGCGATCGGGGACGAATACGATACTGATTCAAATATTGACATCAGCGAGCTCAACTTGAGAGTAAATCTCTGTCCCGGCGACGAGGGATACGTACAGGGAAGCCGGGGATACCCGGACGGCCACGGACACTCGAGCGATGAACCTCTCTACCCGATTATAGTAGTGGAAAAAGTTGAACAG
This sequence comes from Candidatus Nanohaloarchaea archaeon, assembly GCA_046539225.1. Classification (GTDB taxonomy): domain Archaea; phylum Nanohalarchaeota; class Nanosalinia; order Nanosalinales; family Nanosalinaceae; genus B1-Br10-U2g21. Next base: position 15,671 of record JBKHHG010000011.1, on the reverse strand, counting down.
CCGGCATGCGGAGATCTGGATATAGAAGAGGACGCTTTAGAAGGCGATGTCACAACAGAACCCTCCAAAGAGGCAACAGGAGATAACTCCAACGTAATAAATAAGACGGGTTCAAGTATCGAATTCGAACCTAATCGCTCCCCCCACTTTAGTGACTACATTGTATGGGAGCCCCTGCCTGAAGGAGAAAAAACAATAGAGATAACGCTGAACTTTATTGATAGAGGTCACCTTCAAATAGATGCTCAAAGAGATGCCGGAGAGGGGAAATCAGATACAATCAGCGGCCTGAACACCGATAGGTTCGGAAACGAGCATCTGTGGAGATTCAATTCGAATGACGATTTTGACACAGAATACGACTACCCTTTGAACAGCGACTTTACCGTGGTTCTTGAACGATCGGAAGGAGAGACTGGATGGTCTGTTAGAGAAGGTGGAGAAGAAAAATGGTCTTTCTCCAAGGAGTCACAGGATTTCCGGAGACTGGTATTTGAATCTTGGATAAGTGAAAATGCTCCCGAACTTGAGATCAAGAAGGTAGAGATAACAGATAAGGAGTAATATTTTAACACCTGAAGCCGCAGACTTCAGATATGAGAAGGGAAAAAGCCATGCTTTCCATCAGGACTATGGCGATGATAGCCCTGGGGATCATGATTATTGTGCTGATGTACATGAGCTTTGAGTCCTGGACCTCTTCTATAGTGGAACAGTTCCTGAGCAACTTTGAGTTCTCTTCACCGTAAACCTATTTCAACGAGGCCTCGAAAGTAGGGAATGTGAAAGGCCTGGAACTGTCGCTGAGCTTTGTGGTAATGGTTGCTGTAGGCCTAATTGTAGCAGGAATAATTCTGGCTCTTTTAACAGGGAACATTTCAGGCCTTAAAGAGTTCGCACTCGCCAATATGAACTTCTCCACAGGTGGTATGAATTGAGGCTTTCTATCACTGTCGTAATTGTTTTAATGATAGCATTGACGGTAATCGCCGGGGTCTACACCGCGACAGAAACAGTTTTTGACAGCGGTGGAGAAGAAGTGAAGGATACATCAGGATTTTTCTCTGGATGTATGGGAGGGATACTCAGCGATTCAGAAGAAGAATGCAGCCTTTTCAGCGAGGAAGGTGATGAAGGTGGATGAGAGCTCCCCGATAACCATTTTGATAGGAGCCTTGGTGGCGACACTGGTGCTCGGGATAGCAGCCCAGCAGGTAAACGAGTTCGGGGGATCTGCTTCGACTCACAGCGACGATAAACAGGTTAACTCGCTGATAAACGAGATCGAGACAGAGTGTGAGAAACTCGAGGACCTGGACGAACTACAGTACAGTACTTCGACAGACCTGGACCTGAGAAACTCAGGCCTTGACATAGATGAAGATTCTAAAAGCCTTGTCTACAACCCTAAAGGAGAGGAGAGAGAGTTCAACATTGAATGCGACCATCCGCTAAACTTTGAGGCAGATTTTGAGGCTGACAGGGACGTGCCTATAGGCGAGTATGAGGTATCGATCGGGGAGGAAAACGGTGAGATAAAGGTGGAGTTCCAGTGAAGGCGCAGACATCCTATCCTTTCACGATGGCTGAGGCAGGCCTGACATTCCTGCTGATCATGGGAGTTGCGTACGGAAGCCAGGGCTTCACTCAGGACTTTATCAAGCAAGAGGTAGCGGACGCCCAGACCGATAGAGTGAAGAACGCCGCCATGGCGGTCGACAGCCTTCCACAGGGACATCTTGAGCTGGATCTCCAGGACTACGAGTACAGGATCGACGGAGAAGAGTTCCGGCTCTCCTACCGGGATAAAAACCACTCTGTGGACATCAGAGGATCAGTAACCGCAGAACAGATTATAGGGCCTGAAAACTATACAGAGATGGAAGGCCTATGCATATCCAAAAAACCGGTTTCAGACGAAAAGGCATTGAATTTTTCAAGCGGAGGTTGCTGACTTGGATCTCTACAACATTATAACCAAGATACCTTACGTGGTGATGCTGGGAATAGGAACAGTTATAATCCTCCAGCTCTACGTCGGAGGCCTCCAGGATCTCAGCACCGATATAGATGTAACCTCTCAAGAGGCCTACAGAAAGGCCATACTGCTTGAAAGAGTGCTGAACTATGACGCCGGTTCGGACGAGGCAGGCTACGACTACGACAGACGGAGAGCAATAATACCCCAAGAAGTATTCACGAATAAAGACCCTGAAAGCGGCGAAATAGGCTACAAGAAAACTGGAGGCCACTGCTACATCGAGGAAATACCGGAGCTTGACGGCCAGAACTTTGGACTGGCGGTTACAACCGCTGAAAACCCGAATATGCATGCTTCAAACCCTGAAAGCCTTGACTGTAAAAGAGGAGACCTGAGCGACAGCGTTTCAAGTCCTGCGCTCCTGATTAGAGGAGATAATCCTCCTCTGGAGGTCAGAGTCCATGTCTACAAGATCAGTTAAGGCCCAGGGAGTGATAGGAGAGATAGTGGTGTTCTCCCTCACTATCTTTCTCTCGCTGGCTATCTTCTTCCTTTTATCAGGAACGGACGCCACAGAATTCCAGGAAACCGCGGAAGGCAGCGTCGAGCAGAACATGGACTCTATAAGACAGAGAGCTTCGCTGACAGTTATGCTGAACGATAACGTGTGGCGGGCCCATGGAGTAGACGAGAGATACGACGACCTGAAGGCTGTAGAGCTTACATCCTACTATCTCTCCACCGATGACGAAATCCGTATAGCAAATGAATCCTACGGCCGCCAACAAGTGAAAGCAGACCTGGAGACCTACTACAGCTACAAGATGCGGCAGCACTTTCTGAACGTGCCAGAGGCCTCCGACCACGCTTTAAACATCACCTACAACGAAAGACATATTGAAGTGGAGAACATAGACGACAGAGGCGGCTCATGGTCATCGATCGAGGTTCCGCTCCAGTTAAGCGGCAACAGGACCGGCAAAATCCAGATGTGGGTCAAAGGCTCAGGAGGGGTGTTCCAGGTAGAATGAAGGCCTCTCTCGAGGGTTCGCTGCCGATGATGGGGCTGCTTGTGATGTCACTGGTGCTGGCGACCCAGTCAATCCCGATCTCGGATGCGATGAACGAAGTCGTGGGGGAGACAACACAGGACCTCAAGAGAACCGTTGATACAAGAGCGTACTCAGACTTCTACTTCTACAACCATGTGCCTCTCGCATCCCAGTTCGCAGCCAACAACGCATCCTACAGCCTCGGCCAGAACGGGGGCGGAGTAGAATGGACAAGCTCCTGGCTCGGCGACTACAGCTCAAACATGCAGGACATCATCGAGAACCTCAACCAGGCCTCAAGCAGAAACCTGACATCCACGGTTTCAGGTTCAACAGGCAACTGCAGGATACCAAGCTCTTACTACCAGGCCGTTCTACACCCGGAAAAAGATGTGGCAGAGTTTGAAGACCTTGAAGCCAAAGACACAGAGGTATCAGTCAGTCGAATACATTCTCACTCCATAGACGATCCTCTTGCTCCGATGCTCCCCGAGCCTTTGACAACGACTTGCAGCTTTGGAGGCCAGGAAAGCCAGTACCAGGACGAAGCGCTTTTCTACTCGGCGGAGACCGAGGCAAAAGACAACAGGTACGTCCAGCTCGCGGATGAAAGCCTGAAATTCTTCAAAGAACTGAAACAGGAGCTTAACACCGTCACAGAAGAAACCGATGAGCAGAGAAGCTGTGGATCGTACCCTTCAAAGTCCAGCGTCGAAGAAGAAGCCGCGGAAGAAGTTGAGGCCTCTGTAGAGGAGAAAATAGAGGAAGTAAAGTCCAAGTATCCTTCAAGAGAAGGCCTCAGCATAGAAGAACTCGAGACAGATGCAGACGCCACCTTCAAATACGGCCACGAATCCGAGATTTTGAACGCAAGTTCGAGTTCAACTCTCTGGGAAGGAGACTGCTGCGCCAACTGCAGCGACGAAGACAAAGAGAACAAGACCTACAAATACACACGAGTGACCGTAACCCCTGAAAACACAGATATCAACTGGAGACTGAAAGACCAGAGATACAGTGTTTTATCCGGAGACAGCTTCAGGAGGCTGGAGTTCCAGATAAAGCCGTTCAGCCACGAGTTCCAGTAACAATTTATTAATTCAGGCCTCAGTCAGGTACAGGTGACTTACCAGTGGCAGAACAAGAAGACGACAATACAGTATATGTCGGATCCAAACCAGCAATGAGCTATGTACTCGCGGTCGTAACCCAGTTCAGCGAAGACCACGAAACAGTACACGTAAAAGCAAGAGGGAAAGCAATCTCAAGGGCCGTAGACGTGGCAGAAATAGTGAAAGACCGGTTCATCGAAGAAGCCGAAGTCGAAGACATCACAATCGGCACAGACGAGATCGAAACAGACGAAGGCGACCAGCTCAACGTCTCAAGCATCCAGATCGACCTCACCAAGGCCTGAAACCCCTGCATACCCTTTCCTTTCCTTCTTGAAAGACTTTTTATACCCGCAGCTCCAACAAAACAGTATGAAACAGAAAGGCCTGTCACAGATACTATACCTTATAATCGCAGCATCCGTTCTAATGATCGCAGCACTATCACTCGTATTCATGCTGGACGAAGGCCTCGCCGGAATAATAGACTTCGGAGGCGATGCGAATATCCAAGGCTGCGAGGCAGCGCTTGAAGCAGCCTGCGCAGACGGAGCAACATCAGTATCTACCCCCAGTGCATGCAAAACAACCGATGCAGAGGGTGAAGAAGAAGTAATACAGGACGCCAAAGAGTATGGAGACGTAGACAGTATGAGATGTGAGGCAATAGGAGACGGAAGCACTGTAGATTCAGGCACCGATACAAGCGGGAGCTAAAGATGGACAAGATGCTTGAGATGGTGGTGGCGGCCGCGGTCATCATCGCCATCGCCTCTATCGCGGCTTACATGGTCAGCTCCGAGGCCTCCAGCTTCGACGAGGTGATCGGAGGCCAGACCAATAGTTCTCAGTGCCAGCTCTACCAGGGAAGCAACCAGGAAGAGTACTACGCCAACAACTGTCAAGAAGTCACGGGCGAGCCCTTCACCTCTGAAGACGGCTCAATAAGCTGTGGCCCCGATAAAGAACCATGCCCTACCTCTACCGGAGAGATGAAATGTGTCTCTGACTGTAGTGCTCCATAAGACTAATCGAAAAGTATTTTTGAGACCTGCTGCTCTATATCTGTGAGGCCTTCCATCTCAACCGGTTCTTCCGCAATCAGAGGTACTTTGTTCAGTGTGTGTGAGGTATTGGGTTCTTCTTCAGTTCCCATGTCTTCGCAGTTGCCATGATCGGAAGTCACGATCAGGTCGTATTCGGAGGCCTCAACCGCTTCTCTTAACTTTCCGATCTGTTTATCCACTGTCTCGATCGCGGTGATCGCTGCTTCAAGGTCACCGGTATGCCCTACAAGGTCGCAGTTAGCATAGTTGAGAAGGATAAAGTCTTTTTCACCTTTCTCTACAGCTTCAAGCACTATATCAGTGATTTCTTCGGCGTGCATCTCCGGTTTCTCATCGTAGGCCTTTATCTTGTCGGACTCAATGAACTTTCTCTCCTCTCCCTCAAACTTCAGCTCGCGCTGGCCGTTGAAGAAGTAGGTGACATGCGGCTTCTTCTGGGACTCCGCAACCCTTAACTGTGTAAGGCCTTTCTCCGCGATTTTTTCGCCCAATGTGTTCTCGACCTCCTGTTTTCCAAATATTACAGGGTTTTCAAAGTCCTGCCTGTACCTGAACATCGAGGTAAACTCAGGCCTCACCGGATTATCAAACTCCGAGAACCCGGGCTTGAGAAAGGCCTCGGCGATCTGCCTCTCTCTGTCCGCCCGGTAGTTGTAGAAAACCAGTTCATCTTCATCTTCCATGCCTTCAAAGTTTTTTCTTGAGGACGGCTGTATGAAGTAGTCGTACTCGCCGTTGCTGTAGGCCTTTTCAACTGCCTCTCTCGGATCTTCAAACTCGAATCCTTCTCCGTGAGCCATTGCATCATAGGCCTTATGCGTTCGTTCCCAGTTATGGTCGCGATCCATGGAGTAGAACCTGCCCATCACCGTGGCGATGCTTCCCCCATACTCCTTCCCCCATTCCTCGATCTCTTCAATAAACTTTTCCGCGGACTTGGGATCAACGTCTCTACCATCAGTGAAGCAGTGGATCTCCACCTCGACATCGTAATCAGAAGCTATCTCCATCAAGGCCTTCAGGTGATCTATGTGGCCGTGGATGCCTCCATCCGAGATAATTCCCGCGAGGTGGACTGTAGAGTTTTTCTCCTCCGCCCTCTGAAAGGCCTGCTTGACGGATTCCAGCTCTTCAAGCTCGTTGCTCTCGATGGCGTTTTCAATCCTGGTAAGGCGTTGAGGCACGACCCTGCCCGCACCGATATGAAGGTGGCCAACCTCCGAGTTACCTGTAAAACCTTCCGGAAGGCCTACAGCAGGGCCTGAGGCCTTCAACTCCTGGAAACCGTAATCCTGCATCAAAGAGTCGATGTTCGGGGTCTCTCCCTGTTCAAACGCGTTTCCCTGTTTTTCCTCTCTAAGGCCTAAGCCATCGATTATAACGAGAAGATTCTTCATACCTGAGAATTGTGGAGGCCTGAACTTATTACATTCGGTGAGAAGTTGTTGCCGGAAAGTGAAAAATGCTTTTAACTTTTCAAGGTTAACTACCTGATGTGATCCTATGGCTGACAACGTGATTTTCGGCGGAGAAGACGATGACGAGGAACAGGCGAAGCTCGGAGAGCAGGAAGCCGAAGAAAAACAGGAAGAAGAACCTGTGGAAGACCAGGAAGAGAACGAAGAACCGGAGCAGATGGAAGAACTGAAAGAAGAACCAGAAAAAGAGGAAGCAGAGGCCTATGAAGACATCAGCCAACTCGAAGACAGGATAGAAAATATAGAAGAAGAAATGGAAAAACTTGACCCTTCAGAAGAGATAGAAGAGATCAAGGACCGCGTCGCAGAGAAGACAAGCCTGATAGAAGACCTCAAACAACAGCAAAAAACAGAGGAAATCGAAGAACTCAAAGACCAGATCGAAGGCCTTGGACAGAAGATAGAAGAATTTGAAAAAGACGACGAAACACTCGAAGAAAAAATCGATGATTTAGAGCAGAAAATAGAGGATTCAAACCAGGAAGATACTGGAGGCCTCGAAGGAGATATAGAAGAGCTTAAAACCAGGTTAAAGAAGATTGAAGACTTTTCAGGCCTCGAGGACAAGGTTGAAAACCTGGAAGTCCGTCTCGACGATGTGACGGCAGAAGAACAAAGCGAAAAGATAGAGAGGCTCGAAAAACGCATTGAAGAAGTAGAGAAAAGATCAAAGGCCTCAAAGATTGACGAGGTAGAGGAAAGGGTAGAGGAAGTCGAGAAAAGAGGCTTCGAAGACCTTATGATTAAAACAGAGAATATAGAAAGCAGGATCGAAGAACTTGAGGATAGCAAGGATGCTGAAGAGTTCCAGGACCTTAAAGAAGAGCTTAATGAAATTCGAGGAATTGTATCCGACTTTAAATGGGTGTTCAACGATTTCGACGATCTTGCACAGCTCAAGCTTCTTTCAAAAGACGAGTACACCGAACTGAAGAACAGCAGCGGATCACAGCTTGATGAACGTGTTAAAAGGCTGGAGGAAAAGGTTTCAGGCCTGAAGCCTTCGGATAAAGTGGATGAAGAAGACTTTAAGGCCTTGATAGACGAGCTCGAGCGTTACAAAGACCAGGTGGAGGATATAAGAGAAGGCTATGTCGAACTCGGTGAGATGATGGAGATCGTTCTTGAAGAACTGAGGAGTTAGGTAAAGCTTCCAAGGCCTGACTGGCGGGAGTTCAAGGCCTGATTTAGGTCTTCAAGCTTTGAGTCTATCCTATCCCGGGAAAAATCGTGTTTTTCTACGAGAACCTCCCTGATTCTTTCTTTATCAGGGGAACTAAAGCTGAACTCCACGTCTTTTACAGGAGGATCCATGAAGAAGCTGTAAACCGCTTCAGGATCGTTTTCGGAGCGCCATTCGAAGCCTTCGTCTTCAACGAGCGAGTCAATGGACCTATGTTTTTTCGCGAGTTCGAGGCCTTTCTTGGGTCCGATTCCGTGGACCCCCTCGTTGAAATCCGTGCCCATCAGAAGCCCCAGCATCACGAGCTGCCGCCTTTCAAGGCCTAACCCTTCGAGGACCTGTTCAAGCCTGATCCTCTGCTGCTTGACCTCTTTCCTCTTCCCCGAAGAAGTCTTCCGCGTCTTCCTGCTTGTCAAGTTCCTCACCATTACATCGGCGCCGAACAGCAAACAGTCCCAGTCCTGAGACCCGACAGCATACACCCCACTATTTTTCGACATGTAGGCCGCTTGAGCTTCTCCCTCACTCGGAGCCTCGACGTAGGGAACGCCCATCGCGTCCAGCAGCTTCTGCGCCTCTGCAATCATCTCGCCCGACAGCTTGGAGGACTGAGTTGCCTTGGAGTACGCTTCGGAGATCTTACCTTCCTCCTTCAAACGCTTCCACTCCTCCCGGGCTTCTTCCCTCTTCTTCCTTCTCTCCTTGGCTTCTTTTGCCTTCAAGTCGGGCGGCGCACCGTCAAAAACGTAGACAGGCCGGATATTGTTTTCTAACAGGTTTATTGTCCGGTAGAAAAGCCCTGAGAGATGGGAGGTAACGTTTCCATCCGAGTCTTTCAACGGTGTTCCATCTCTCTGCCTTATAATCGACAGGAACTGGTACATAGTGTTCATTGCGTCTATCGCGACTTCTCTATCGTTTAAGTCGGCGAACTCTATCTCTTCTGGTTCGACGAGTTCTCCCAGGTCTACTCCCATACCAAGTTTTTTCTGTTTCCAAGACTTATAGTGTTACATGAAGCCTTGCGAACACTGCCAGAAAAGAGAAGCAGTTAAAAGCTGCGAGGTTTGCGGTAGCCAGGTATGCGAGGAATGCAGCCTGGAGTACGGCTGCAAGGCCTGTAACAAAGGAGAAAAGACGTTCTGAAATAAATTTTTGAGGCCTGAAGTTTAGGCCTTAAAGCTTGTCGAAGTGCTCGAGCTCGTAGCTCTGGACGTCTTCCAGCTGTTCAAGTTTTTCTTCTACCGCGTCGGTTCCGCCTTCTTCATCGGTTGTTACGCATGAAACCTTTACAGCTTTCAGTCCGAAGGCGACTTCTTCCTCTCCTATGTCATCGACGTCAAGAAGCTCTCTCAACTGGTTTTTGATTTCTTCAAGGTCGGTGGATTCGTCCTCCGGCATTACCTTGTATACACAAGCAATATCTCCCATCTAATTTGCACCTGTAAAACAGTTAAGAGAAAAAAGTTAAAACTTGAACCAGACACAAAAACAAAAAAGAAGAAAGTATGTGTTAGTTCAGGCCTAATTTGTCCTTAATCTTCTTAATTAATTTCATTTGAGGTCGCCCTAAAAACGCATTGAAGCTCACAGTATTTAAATCAAACGCCCCAACCCGATATAAAACCCGTTCTCACAAACTAGAACTGCAAGGCCCGCATGGTCTAGTGGAAAGACGGCACCTTGCGGACGAACTCCTGAAAGGTCAACCATTACAACCCATATTCGAGCAGAGCTCGAAATGGCTTTTAGAAGTTAGACAAATAGGTGCAGATCCAGGGTTCAAATCCCTGTGCGGGCGAAATTTCTGTCATAATCCATGCAAATCATGGCTTTAAGGAACTGTGAACTGCTTCCTTAGGCAGTTCGTTCACTAATCCCTGTGCGGGCGAGTCAGTTCTTACTGCCTTGTCCTGAGATGGGGATGTAGCGTTGGCAGAATTTATTAATTCAGGCCTTCTATGGTTAGTTATGCATCCTTATCTGGAGGATATTGAGTGGACTGCGGATAAGTTGATTGTGCCGGCGCTTTTTGTAGTAGCGGTTATCCTCGCAGTGGAGCTTTTTCTACCGGAGCTGGCGCATGAGTATCACTCGCTGATAAACTACGCTGACTATGCTGTTATACTGGTTTTTGCTGTTGATCTATCTTTCAAGTTTTACGAGGCCTCGACCTGGGAAGGATTCCTGAGGGATTACTGGCTGGAGATTATCGCAATCACGCCTTTCTTCCTCGTCTTCAGAACCATCGAGTTTTTAAGGGTTTTAAGCGGCGCTGACCTGAGCCAGGACGCTGCACACCTGGCAGAAGGCCTTAGATCAGGTAGATTAACGGAGATGTTCAGGACGACTGAGGCAATGAGATCTACACGGTTCGCAAGGTTTATCAGGCCTATCTCGCGTTCGCCAAGGCTGGCAAGGGCTGCAGAGTTTTTCAGGCATCCTGATGAGGCGGAAAAATGAAAATAAAAGCTGGAGAGCAGGAGTACGACGTTGAAGTGGCGGATACCTTTTTGTCAAGGGCTAAAGGCCTTTCATTCAGGGACGAAGGAAAGATGTTTTTCAGGTTTTCAAGGCCTACAAATGCGAGGATCGATATGATGTTTCTCTCCAGGCCTCTGTATCTCTACTTTTTTGATTCTGAAAGGAAGTTGATACATTCTGAGAAAGCGGAGCCCTGGAGTTTCAATCCGAAGACGTGGAGGTTTTACAGGCCTGAAAAACGGTATCAGTACCTGTTGGAGAGTTTTGAGGATCTGGGTCTTGAAGAGGGAGACAGGATCAATTTCTAACTGTTGTCACGCTGTGAAAACTACTTAAGGTTCGAGGCCTCGGTTTGGCTGTATGACGCGTGAACCGGATTACAGCTGGAGGATCAAGCTTGGCGGGCCTGAAGAGGAGGATCCTCTAAATATGCCGGGCAAGGTTCTAAACCTTTACGACAGGTCGAGGCCTTTAAGCCCTCGACTGGCTGTGAAGGATGAAGCCGTGGAAGAACTGCTTGAGAAAGAAGTTGAGGAAGGTGAGCACGACAGGTTTTCCGGGACAGCGAGCCAGATAGTCTCCCAGAACCAGTCAGGCCTACTGGACCAGACTGAAGTCAACTTCAAAGACGACAGCCGGATGATGCACCATTTCAGAGTGGCCGGAAATGCTACAAACCTCTCGAAAGATAACTCGGATAACTGGTTTCATCCTCATAATGTCGACACCTCTTCCGAGCATCTTTCCCTATCCCAGATATCGGATATGTGGCTCCAGTACACCGATTCAGGCCTTTCAGCAGTTGATCCCAGAGAGTGGAGGGATCGCCAGGTATCGGTCTTTCTGGATCCTGAGTACGCTCAGAGACAGGCCTCCAGAGGCAGAGGCAGCATTAACCAGTCCGCCCTGAACCTGACCTATGGAGATATACTCAGGGAAGAGGAAAGGCCTGAAAAGGCTGTGAATACTTTTGAAGAGAGTCTTCTTCCAACCGAGTTCAGTATAGCTGAGCGGGAAATAGAACTTGAAGAAGAGTATGAAAACTTTGGTCCGCCGACTGAGATAGTCGCGGAGGCAGGCGAGGAAACCGCCCGTTTAAAGCTGCAGCAGGATCTGGAAGAGATTCTGGAAGAAGGTTATGTAAGGCCTGTGGAGTACAGGAGCGAAAACGTGGATACGGTGCATGAGCATCTGGGCCTCGCAGGCCTGTCAGAGAAATGGTTTGAGATATGTAGTTTGATGGATAGGCGGGAAACATATTGAGAGTTAAAAACTTCTAACTCTTTCAGTTGTTTATGGAGCTTTCAAAGTTCTGTCCGCGGTGCGGGAGAGAGGTGGAGAAGCTTTACGGTGAGAAGAAGAAATACTGCTCCGAGTGTTACACTGATGTGCACAGCCTGGCTGATATCCCTTCAAAGGTGGAGATCACGCGGTGCAGCGTCTGCGGCAGGATGCGGCACAGAGGCGAATGGATTGAGGCCTACAGTATTGAGGACCAGCTGGGAGAGAAGTTCTCCGAGTTTGCGGAAGGCCTTGACATGGAGCTCCAGTTCTGGGAGGAAGAAGACGAGTTCTTTGTAAGGGCGCATCTTCAGGACCGCGAGATGCAGGACTTTGAAGATGTCAGAGTCGAATGGAGTGAGGAGCAGTGCGGAGACTGCGCCAGGTTTGAAGGCGGTTTCTACAAGGCCAAGATCCAGTTGAGAGGCGAGGACCTGGAGAGAGTATCTGATGATATAGTGGACAAGGCCGCGGAACTTACGAACAGGAATCGATCCGATTTTCTGTCTAACGTGGACCCGGTTGACGGCGGCTACGACTTTTATCTTTCAACGGAGAAGATGAACCGGAAGATTTTATCGATGCTGCGGGATCGTTTCGATCCGGAGATAGAGAGAAGCTATGAACTGGTCAGCGAGGAGGACGGCCAGAAGGTCTACCGGAACGTGGTCTCTGTCAGGATCTGAGTTCGAGAGTTTAAAAAGCTTCAGAGGGTTATACTTTACATGGCAGAAGACGAGGAGCAGGATATAGGACGTGTCAAGACCCCGAGAGGCGACCAGGTCTTGGGAATCGTTCTCAGGAAGGTCGGCGGCGGGAAGTACAAGGTTTACTGTACAGACGGAAACGAAAGGCTCTGCCGAATCCCCGGATCGAAGAAGAGAGGCCTCTGGGTGAAGAGAGACTCTGTAGTGCTCGTGGAGCCATGGGATATCCAGGGCGATGAGAAAGGAGATATTATCGAATCCTATTCACAGGCCCAGCAGGACTGGCTGGAAGACCGGGACTACCTCGGCGAAATCGAGGAGTTCCTCTGAACATCAGAGTTATAGTTTTCAGGCCTGATTGATTTTCTGTATGGTTGAAGACGATGAGATTTATCCGAGGAGGAGGGAGAAGAAGAGGCAGATGTTTGATTCTTCGGAGGCCCGGAAAGCTGTCGAGAACGTTCTCGATGACGATACGATGGATGCATTGCTGAAGCTTGCTGACCGGGATATTATCGACAGGATGCATGGTATAATCGAGTCAGGCAAGGAGTCGGCGATTCTTTTGGCGGAAACCGGGGAAGGCCTCGCCGCTGTAAAAATCTATATGAAGAGGGCTGGAGCATTCAGGGAGATGCACCAGTACCTTAGAGGAGATAAAAGGTTCAGGAACGTGAAAAAGGATCGGAAAGCGGTGGTGGATGCCTGGGCGAAGAAAGAGTTCAAGAACCTGGAGAAGGCCTCTAAGGTTCTGCGGTGCCCCAAGGTCTATGGTTTGCAGGAGAACGTTCTGGTCATGGAGTTTGTGGGGGAAGAGTTCAGGCCTTACCCCAAGCTGAAGGAGGTCAGTATTGAAAATCCTTCCCAGGCCTTGGATCAGGTTCTGGAGAAGATAGAGGCCTTGTGGAGGAAGGAAAAGCTGGTGCACGGCGATCTCTCGGAGTACAATATCCTGGTTGAAGGGGATGAACTGGTCTGGATCGATTTTTCGCAGGGCGTACATGAGTCGCATCCTGAGGCCTTGCAGCTTTTGAGGCGGGATGTTGAGAATGTTGTAAAGTTTTTCAATTCTGAAGGCGCGGACCGGGATGTAGAAAAGGCTTTAAATAGTGTTATTCCGGGGCGTTAAGGCCTGTATTCGGTTTCCAAGGTATAAAAAGGTTGGCTCCGTTAAACTTTACTGTAAGGATTCAATGAGAGAAGTCAGGATACCTGAGGAACGTGTCGCGGTCTTGATCGGTGAAGGCGGAGAGACCAAGCAGAGAATCGAGGAAGACACAGGCTGTTCAGTCGAAGTAGAGGATAACAACGTGACGATTGAGGGAGATCCTCTTGAGGAGATGACCGCGCATAAGATGGTGAAGGCTATAGGACGAGGTTTTAACCCGGAGAAGGCCTTCAGGCTTGTGGAGGAAGGATTCGAGTTCCACCATCTTGATATCTCGAAGTTTGCCGACAGTCAGAATGGCCAGGAGCGTTTGAAAGGCCGTGTGATCGGCAGGGATGGAGAAGCAAGGAAACATATCGAGAACATGACCGAGACAGATATCTCGGTTTATGGGAAGACCGCCGGGTTTATAGGTTATGTACAGAACATTGAAGTTGCTCAGGAGGCTGTAAAGATGCTTTTGAACGGTAGATCTCATTCAACCGCGTACGACTACCTGGAAAGAAATCAGTCGCGGATCAGAAGGTGACCAAAAAAATGCCGAACGGAATTGAAGATGGAATAGAGCAGGAGGGCGGCGACCACCAGGAGATCTCGGTGGCGGAGTTCTTTGAGAAGAACAAGCACCTCCTCGGATTCGAAAACGCGCAGAAATCCATAATAACAGTTGTAAAGGAGGCGGTCGACAACTCGCTTGACGCATGCGAGCAGGACCAGATACTTCCCGAAGTGCATGTCCTCATCGATGAGATCGGAGAGGACAAGTGCAGGGTAGAGATCCGGGACAACGCAATAGGCCTCGACCGCGAAACAATTCCAAAAGTGTTTGGGAAGCTTCTGTACGGTTCAAAGTTCCACAAGCTTCAGCAGTCGAGAGGCCAACAGGGAATAGGTATTTCTGCTTCCGCTATGTACGCTCAATTAACTACGGGAGAACCTGTAACGGTCTACTCCAAGATGGAGGGCGAGGCCTGCCACAAGTTCGTCGTGACTATCGATACCGAGACCAACGAACCAAATATTATAGAAGACGAGGTTATTGACCCGGAAAGCGATGAATTCCCTGGCGACAAGGATTACTACTTTGACCACGGTACCACGATCGAGATGGATATCGAGGCGAAATACACAGGAGGACACCACTCAGTCTACAACTACCTGAAACATACAGCAATCATGAACCCGTACGCCCGTGTAGTCCTGAGGGAACCGGATGGAAACAAGGTAGAGTTTCCAAGAGTAAGTAGAGAGCTTCCGCCCGAGCCGAAGGAGATCAAGCCGCATCCACATGGCGTCGAGCTCGGAGTCATGATGAGGATGATAGAGAACTCCTCAGCGAGAACAATCACATCTTTCCTCCAGAACGAGTTCACCAGGGTCGGAAGAACCTCGGCAGAAGAAATATGCGACGAAGCAGGCCTCGACACAGGCCGCAGGCCTAACACAATGGATAAAGACGAGATAGAGACACTGCTTAAAGCAGCTCAGAACGTGAAGCTTCAGAGCCCGCCGACCGACTGCCTCTCACCGATTGGCGAAGATCTTGTGCTGAAAGGCCTGAAGAAAGAGCTGAATCCAGAGTTCTCGACCGCGATCACCAGAAGCCCGACAGTCTACAAAGGGAATCCTTTCCAGATCGAGGTAGGCCTTGCATGGGGCGGCGACATCGAGGACGATGGAAGCTTTGAAGAGCTGCGTTTCGCGAACAAGGTCCCCCTCCTCTACAAGAAGTCGAGCTGCGTAACTACAAAGGCGATCGAAGAAGTCTCATGGAACCGTTACAACATCAGCCAGACCGGAGGAAGGCCTCAAGGCCCTCTCTACATCCTGGTGCATATTGCCTCTGTATGGGTGCCTTTCACCTCTGAAGGAAAGGAGGCGGTCGCGAACTACGACCCGATCAGGAAAGAGATGAAGTTAGCTCTCCAGGAAGCAGGAAGAAAGCTTGGAAGATACATCGGCAGGAAGGAGAGGAAAGAAATCCAGGAGAAGAAGAAACGCCAGCTGACAAGTTACGCGAAAGAGATGGGGCCGGCGATAGCACAGCTCGCGGAAGCCGGAGACGAAGACGAGATAGAAAACAAGATTCAGGCAATGGTTCAAGCCGACTACAACCCGGAGCAACTATAGGTGATCCAGAAATGAGAAACATCGATAC